>JAFGDF010000036.1 GCA_016932235.1 Deltaproteobacteria bacterium
ACTCCTTTCACTGTAATGGATACAATGTGTTTGATTAGCTATTTCAATGGTATAATTATAGAAAGACTAAATCTGAATGTCAAAAATAATAGAAAAAATTGACTTTTAATCATCATGATGATAAGCGGATGACAACTTCGGGGAGGGAAAAGGTGACGCGTCGTCTTAACCTGCTGGACTTATTAACAATAATCTTCATCACCATTATAATTCTGCTGCTTATCCTCTTCTACCCACGTTTCCCCCACGGATGGCAGCTTCTGCTGGGGTACATCATCCTCCTCCTGCTGGCACTGTTCGTATCAGATGCCAGGCATAGGTGGAATGAGATAAAGACGGTCCGTGTCCTGTGCGATTTTTCACCTGTCTTCTTTATCCTCGCAATCTTTGAACTGCTCGGGGGCGTCACTCCATATCTGCGTCCTGATATCGACAGCCTCCTGATCAAGGCCGACCTGGTCCTCTTCGGAGTTCATCCCACGGTCTGGATGGAGGACTTTTTCATCCCATGGGTGGCTGATATCCTGGCGCTGGCCTATATCTCATATTACTTCATACCGTTAGTATTGATCCTTATCCTCTACTTCAGGGGGAGGGCGAACGAATTTTTCCTGACCGCGGGCACCCTGCTGCTTGGATATTATATCTGTTATATAATATATATCTTTATGCCTGCCATCGGACCCCGATTCACTCTGGCCTCCCTGCAGCAGGTCCCGCTTCGTGGAGGGATTATCATGAACACGATAGTGGATACCCTGAATACACTGGAGGGGAACAAGAGAGACTGTTTTCCCAGCGGGCATACACAGATAGTCCTGGTCTCCCTCTGGTTCGCCTTCAAGTACAGGCGCCCCCTCTTCTGGATATACCTGCCCATAATCACAGCGCTCATCATCTCCACGGTATATCTCAGATACCACTATGTAATAGATCTTATCGCGGGTATTGCCGCCGCCGGTATTACCATCCTTCTTGGAGAAATCCTATTGGCACGGTGGGCGAGTCATAAAGGAGACTGAAAGATGCGGTAGGTCTTATATCTCTTTCCTCCCAGGGCCTCTATCCCCTTCTGCATCAGGTAATTGTCCTCCAGGACCCAGGACAATTCGCCCCTGGTATACCCCAGGGCCAGGCCCCTCAGAAACAGCTCCGTATAAAGGATAGCTTCAATCCCTCGTTTGCGATATTCCGCCTTGACCCCTAGGAGCATCACCCTGACAGTATCAATCCTTCGGGAATAGTAGAGAAACTTCAGCAGCCCCAGAGGGCCCAATCTCCCGTTAAGCCTCTTGATAACAGAGTTATAATCAGGCAGCGCCATAGCAAAACCAGCCGTCTTATCCCCGATTGCCGCAAAGAGGACCAGGTCCGGAACCAACAGAGATTTTAACCTTTTAACCATGAGATCCATCTCTCCATCAGTCAGCGGGACAAATCCCCAGTTATCGCGCCAGGCCCCATCGTAGACCTCCTTGACCAGTATCACCTCTTCATCGAGCCTTTTTATATTGATAGGCCGGATAGTAAGCCCCGGGATCCTCGCAATGGCATGGCGGCCAATCCGTCGTATACGGTCAGGGAGCCCATTATCGGCGTACATACTGTCGGCATAGAGATCCTTGGCCTTTTTAAGGCCATATCCTTCCAGCAATCCCTGATAATAGGGCGGATTATAGGGCATCATAAAACAGGGTGAGGAATCAAATCCGTCGATGAGGAGCCCGCATTCATCATTCGTGGACGGGTTTACAGGCCCCATCATTGTCTTTAAACCTTTATTCCGCAGGAATACCTTGACCTGATCCAATAATGCATGTGCTACCCGGGGATCATTGACGGACTCAAAAAAGCCGAAGAATCCGGTCTCTTCATGATGAAAATCCATATAGTTCTGGTCGATTATGGCTGCTATGCGCCCCTTGATTGAACCATCCTTTATCGCTACATAGGGGACGATCCGGGCATGGTGCAGAAAGGGATTTCGCGGGGAGAAGTGAAATGCATATTCCTTGAGCAAAGGAGGGACCCAGTTGGGATCTCCCTGATATATGCTCCATGGAAAATGGAGAAAGGCCTTCAGATCCTTATTAGTCTTTACCTCCTGGACCGAGATTGTATCGGCTGACACCTTATATTACCCCTAACCGGCGTCCCGCCCGTTCAAAGGCGTCCAGGATCCTGTCCAGTTGCTCCTCTGTATGCGTGGCCATATAGCTGGTGCGCAGCAACTCCCTTCCCTTAGGGACAGCGGGGGAGACGGTGGCATTCACAAACACCCCGTACTCCTGGAGAAGCCCGCACATCTTTAGGGTCTTTATCTGGTCGCCTATGATTATGGGGATAATAGGCGTGTTGCTGCTCCCCGTGTTAAAACCGAGCTCCTTGAACCCCTTCAGCATCTTGCGGGTGTTGTGCCAGAGCCTCTCCCGCCTTTCGGGCTCATTCTGTATGATGTCAAGGGCGGCGCTCACTGCCGCCACCAGGGGAGGCGCGAGGCTGGCGCTGAAGATGAGGGAGCGGGCAAGGTGCCTGACATAATTTGCCACCTCTTTGGAGGCGACAATGAATCCCCCGATAGCAGCCAAAGACTTGCTATAGGTGCCCATGATCACGTCCACCTCGTCCTCCATATGGAAGTGCTCGCCAGTCCCCCTTCCACCCTCTCCCAATACCCCGATGGCGTGGGCGTCATCCACCATGACCCGCGCCCCATGTTTTCTGGCCAGGGCCACAACCTCTGGCAAGGGCGTGATATCACCCTCCATGCTGAAGATCCCATCCACTATGATTAGTTTTCCTCTCTCTTCTGGCACAGTTCCCAGTACCCGATCAAGATCCATCATATCATTATGCCCGAACTTCTTCGCCTTGCCAAATGACAGCCGAGAGCCATCGATGATGCTGGCGTGATCAAATCTATCCAGGATCATCTCGTCATTTCTCCCCACAAGGGCGGAGATAGCGCCGAGATTGGTCTGGTATCCGGTGGCAAAGACAACGGCGGCCTCTTTACGGAAGAAGTCCGCCAGTTTTCTCTCCAGATCCTCGTGGATGTCCATGTTTCCATTCAGGAACCGGGAGCCGGCACATCCGGTGCCGTATTTCTCCACGGCCCTGATGGCCGCCTCTTTCACCTTGGGATGGTTGGCAAGGCCTAAATAGTTGTTGGAACCTGTCATGATTAGCCTTCGGCCTTCAACAATCACCTCCGTATCCTGTGCTGACTCTATCTCACGGAACCAGTAATAATGACCAGCGGCCTTAATCTCATCTGCCTCAGTGAATTTGTAACACTTGGTAAAAATATCCATTAACAGCCTCCACTCACAGCCAACCTATTTCTCTATACCATTGAAGTGTAATCTTAATTCCAGCTTCCAGGTGAACGCCGGGGTGGAATCCCAGCTTTTTTTTCGCATTGTCTATATCACAAACCCAGTTTCTTTGTACAGCCTCAAGATATTTGCTTCGATGAAAATACGCTGGCCTCCTCCTCACAATTCCCCACGCGTCTGCCGCTGTTGAGTAAAGCCATGCGGCCCAGACAGGGATATGGATCTTGCGCAGCCTGACACGCATTTCGGAAGATACTAATTCAGCAAAAAAATCAAAGGAATATTTTTTCCCATCAGCTATAAAAAAGATATCTCCGGATGAATAATCCTGCCGGATGGATAAACGAAGGGCCTGAACAAGGTCGTCTACGTAGCAGAAGCTAAAATACATGGGTCCATTTCCAACTAATGGGACATAACCTCTTGAGATAATCTTGAAAAGTTCAAGCATATATAAGTCCCTGGGTCCGTATACGGCGCAGGGCCGCAGTATCGTTACATGAAACCTATCCCGGGAGCTCAAGACCGCCTCCTCCGCGCGCAATTTGCTTTCCCCGTAAGCGGAGACAGGGCATGGTATGTCCCCTTCTGTTCGCGGCCTCTCATCAGTAGATGGACCCGCCGCGGCCTGGCTCGACAGGTATACAAATCGCTTAAGTCCCCGGATATTGCGCGCCGCTTCTATCAACCGTTCCGTCCCCTTTTGGTTAATCAGATAGAAATCCCTCCCGCTCAGCGCCCTGGTTGCGCCCCCCAGGTGATAGACATAGGCAAACCCATCAAGAGAGGGAAGTCTAGCCTCCCCTGCAAGATCTCCGCGTATGAGCCCTACCTTTTTGTCACGTAACCAGCGCAGATCACTGCTTTCGCGAACAAGCGCGCCCACCTCGTACCCCTTACTCAGGAGATCATCCACGAGATGGCTCCCGATAAACCCGGTCGCGCCAGTTACGAGGACACGTTCTCCCATATCCCATCCCTCATGTATTACCCAAGGGTGGATTTTATACTAAACTCCACGATAAAAAACAATTGATATTAAAGGCAGGGTCAGTTGACCCTGCCTTTAATATTCGATGCAACCTGCCATCCATTCATCAATCATCAGCATGTGACGTGGAACATCCCTATCACCGGCCCATCAGCGGCATTCCACGCATCCACGGCCTCAGGCGTGGGAAGGAGATCTACCTGGCATCCGTTCTTTTGGAAGAACCGGGCCGCCTCGCCAGACAGTTCGAGCAATCCGCTTTGGCCGGTGCCGATGATCAGCCGTTCGGCCCCCTCCCTGAATATATGTTGCGCCTCTTCAATCGAGACCTTGTGAGAGGTGCCGTATCTCTCCTTTGAAAGCCTCTTCTTCCGTTTTTTCACCCGGCCGCTCAGGCGGATCACCACATCGTGCTCATACAGTTCACCTGATATGGTAATGTTTCCGAATTCCGTCCCACCGATATGCGGCTTCATATCCCCTCCTCGTTTCTTTAAATCAGCAATAGTAGCGTAACTGGTGAGATGAACACCCTGATAGTAAGGCACTAACGTCGTCACCCCGTTGAAAAACGGGGTCCAGAGGTTTTAAAATTGCTTTTATAATCCTGGATTCCGGCCCGTTCGACAAGCTCACGGCCTTGAGCAAAGTCGAAAGGCTTCGCCGGAATGACGGATAATACTGCCCTGCGTGATGAATTACGAATAATATGTCATACCTGGTTAAAAAAATCCTGCAGCTCTTTAATAAGGGCCACTTTGATGTCAGGAGACGTATCCTCCTCAAATATGAATTCCAGCAAGAAGATCATCTTGTAATCCACTGCCGAGGTCTCAAACCTCTGGAAAGATGTCACCTTGACGTCCTTCAGTTTCTGATAATCCTGCTTCTGGAATCTATCAACCCTTCTCAAGATGATATCGATAGCCTCTTTGGCATCAGCGGGATTCTCCAGCTCTATCTCGATCCCGTCCAGTTTCTTCATGGCCTTGATTATCTTTTCACTCTCTACCTTGATCTTCATTTTTGTTCTCTCTTTCTTTATTCAGATATTATAACACAAAATATATCCTTTAGCCATGAACATGCTAAATCCATGGCCTCCTGGGCCTGTTCAAATGTTCCAGTGCCCTAAGGTCGAGCCAATTCAAGTTATTGATTATTCTACTTTGCTTTTGTCATAATCTTAAAAGAAAATCAGCCCGTTTGTCATCAAGAACTTCATTATAGCCTAGTTTCAGGGGCGAATTTATTCTCACCCCTGAATGTGCCAGTAAAACTATCCGCATGTGATAAAGCAATATTATTAGGATATTGACACACAACGCCTAACCCCATATATTAAGTCTCTATAAGAGGGAATACTTATCAACTCAAATATGGAGGTACCATGCTTTTCAAACATTCAAGTCGTTTTTCAGTGTTATTGGTCTTGATCCTTTTTACTATTGGCTGTGATTCTTCATCTCAAAAAACTGAGGTCAAGAAAGGTACAAAGGCTGAGGTAAGTGAAGCTCCGGCCCTGACAACAATAGTTGAAGTAACCGGAGGCACAATCGAAGGTGCCGTGCAGGACGGCATTTTTTCCTACAAAGGGATTCCATTTGCCGCGCCGCCGGTCGGGGAACTGCGCTGGAAGGCTCCCGCCCCTGTACAGCCGTGGACAGGCGCCAAGAAAGCGGATTCATTCGCATGCGCCTGCATGCAGGCCTCGGGCTCAATGGGGAACACCGCGCCGGTCAGCGAAGATTGCCTGTACCTGAACGTGTGGACGCCCGCAAAAAAGGTGGACGAAAGGCTTCCCGTCATCTACTGGGTCCATGGAGGCGGTTATATCGGCGGTTCGACGAGCACACCCATGTATGACGGAACGGGTTTCGCTAAAAAGGGAGCGGTCCTTGTCAGTGTTGCCTATCGGGTCGGTCCTTTCGGATTTCTTGCGCACCCTGAACTCAGCAGTGAAAGCGGTAATGGATCTGGAAGTTACGGAATGCAGGACATGATTGCCGGATTGAATTGGGTAAAGGATAATATTGCTAAATTCGGAGGCGACCCTTCCAATGTGACCATATTCGGCCACTCGGCCGGCGGGGCCGCGGTCAGCATACTGGCTGCCTCCCCGCTCACAAAGGGCCTTTTCCATCGGGCCATCTGCATGAGTGGGGGATCCTTTACACCGCTTCAGACCTCAAAACAGACCGGCATTGGCCTGGGGATGCCATCCCTCGAGGTGGCAGAGTCGACAGGTGAAGAATTTTTTAAGGAACTGGGAGTTGCCGATATCAAGGCGGCACGCGCGTTAAGCGCGGAAGATATCCAGAAAAAAATGGCCGGCGGAATGGAAGGGATGCGATTCCGGCCCGCGGCTGACGGGTATGTTATTTCGAACGACCTTTACTCCTTATACCAGGCAGGCAATTTTAATGACACGCCCATCTTGCTCGGTAACACATCGGATGAAATGGGATCATTCGGCAGGACCCAGAATGTAACGCCGGCGGAATTTGAGAAACAGATCCGGTCGCAGTATGGTTCCCAGGCAGATGCTATCCTTGGCGCGTATCCTCATTCAACGGATGCCGAGGCAACGAGGGCGTCAAAGGACATAAGGAACGACAGCTCCTTCTGCTGGAATACCTGGACATGGTCCCGTATGCAGTCCAGGAATGGAAAAGGCAAGGCATTCCAATACTGGTTCGATTACCATCCCGGCTCGGCCGATGGCGGTTCAGGCCATGGCAGCGATGTCCCCTACGCGTTCCGGACGCTGGGCGGACCAACTGGAGAGCCTAAAGAAGGGGATTTGAAAATGTCCGATATGATCAGCTCCTACTGGATCAACTTCGCAAGGTCCGGCGATCCGAACGGTCCGAGTCTGCCCGAGTGGCCTGCCTTTACGGAGAACGATCAAAAAGTGATGGTTTTCGATGCGGAACCCGGCGCCCGGCCTGTGCCTAATCTGGACAGGCTGGAGGCATTCGATGCTTACTTCGCATGGCTGAGGGGAAAGAGCGAATAATAGGGTCTTGGTTGGAACAGAATGAATTTCAGGGAGGAGAGTTAGTCATGAAATTGTCAAAAGAAAGGGAAAAAGGCTTAACCCGTCGTGAGTTTGCCAAAAATACTGCTATAAAGGGAGCAGCTGTCCTGGCTATCGGTGCTGGAGGTATGACTCTGCGTGCTTCAGCCGGATCAAGCGAGTCGCCCAGGATATCAGGCAAGACGATCAGAGAAGCTGCGCGTGAGACCCGCGTCTGTCGGACAGCTGATGTTGTTGTTATTGGCGGCGGACCCGGAGGTATCGGCGCGGCTCTGGCAGCAGCCAGGAGTGGCGCTGATACAGTTCTTGTAGAAAGGTACGGACACCTTGGAGGCATGGGAACAGGCGGGCTGGTTACCATTATCCCGAACCTGAGCGATTTCAGCGGTAAACAACAGATAGCCGGAATTACTCAGGAATGGATAGATCGGCTAAATCTCAGGGAGGCGGCTGATTACCCGAAGAAGGAACACTGGGGTTCAGACGACGAGAAGCTTGTCTCCTATTACCAGAACCGATCCTTTTTTAATATAAGAGAGCAAAGGGTAATATACTCTGCGCACATCGATGCCGAGATATCAAAATGCATATTGCAGGACATGGCAGAAGAAGCCGGAGTAAAGACATATCTCCATGCCTGGGGCACGGAGCCTGTAATGGATGGCAACAAGGTCAAGGGTGCCATCTTTGAGAGCAAATCAGGCAGACAGGCAGTGCTGGCAAAGGTCGTAATAGATTCCACCGGCGATGGAGACCTGCTTCCCTATGCAGGGGCCGATTTCAAAATGGATATTGAACGCACTATGAGGATTGCAGCCCTGTCCTTTTCCTACTGGATAGACAATGTTGATCTGAAAAAATATGAGGATTATAAAAATTTCCACCCCAAAGAATCGGCAGACCAAATGCTCGAGATTAGAAAACTCGGCGGACATGCAGGATTTCTTACCAGCAATCTGAAAAACCAGGAACATGTGGTCTGGTACTTTCCCCGTTATGCGAATTCCTGTCAATATGACGTTGAGGAACTTACCCGGGTGGAGTTTTTGGGCCGAAAGGAGATGCTGATTACCCACGATTATTATAAGAAGAATATTCCAGGTTTTGAAAACAGCTTTATCGTGCTCTCCAACCCGCAACTCGGCACCCGCGGCGGCAGAAGGGTCGTCGGAGAATATGTAGTCAGTGAAAAAGACATGAATACGAACGAACCCTTTGAAGACACTATTGCAATATTCCCTGATGTGGACCGGGGTAAAAGCTCGATAAAATACCCTGTAACCTACATACCCTACCGCTGTATGATACCGCGCCAGGTGGACAATATGCTTGTTGCCTGCAGGGCATTTGGGTCGGAGGCGATTGTCAACGAATATTTCAATCTGATACCGCATTGTATCGCCCTCGGTCAGGCGGCGGGAACTGCGGCGGCACAGTCTATAGCGAGCGGCATGGATCTGAGAAAGATAGATATCAAGGCCTTACAGGCCAGTCTTAAAAAGCAGGGCGTGATCCTTCCCGGTTAGTTTAAAGGATTGAAAATATGAGAAAATCCAGTGGAGCCCCGCCAACTGAAGTTGGCGGCCTTCTGTGAAGGCGGGTAAACTTAATCATCAAAGAGGGGGGCTGCAGATATGACAAACTGGCATGATTTTGTAGACAGGAAAGGGACAACCCCATCCTGGCCCTATCCGGTGGATTACGATAAAGAGAATGAGGTTGAGACCGATGTCCTGATTATCGGCGGCGGCATAGCCGGATGCTGGGCCGCCATCAGTGCCGCGAGGAAAGGGGTCAGGGTGGCAATGGTGGAGAAGGGAGATACGGTGAGAAGCGGCGCCGGGGGACCGGGATGCGACCACTGGTGCCAGTGCCCCGCTAATCCCCATTCCAAAGTCGATCCCGATGAATGGGCTAAAATAATAGCTGAACATCCGGGAACAATGTCAGAGATACCCAAAGACACCCCTGAAGTCTCTTACGGAAACGGTATCGGCAGTCAGATCCAGTGTCGTGAGAGTTATGATACCCTTCTTGAAATGGAGAAGATGGGCGGTCAGATAAGGGATATTAATGATGAATACCTTGGTGCTGAGGGCAGATATGACGATACCAAATTTATGATTTCTCCCCGCACCAGCCCGGATCATGCCAAAGAGATTGTTATACGTATCTGGGGAACCACCTTCAAACCTGCCTTAAAAAAAGAGTGCCAGCGGCTGGGAGTGCAAATTTTCGATCGTGTCATGGTTACCAGTCTGTTGACCGATGATGGCCGGCAGGGCGCCAGGGTTGTCGGCGCCACAGGCTTTAATAACCGCACCGGCGAGTTCATGATTTTTAAGTCCAAAGCCGCGGTACTTGCCGCTGCGGGTGATTTTTACATGTGGATGTTGAATACCGAACATGCCGGTTGCCGGCAGTTCCGTTCCAGAAACGCAACCGGCGACGGCCTGGCCATGGCCTGGAAAGCTGGCGCAGAGCTTGTTTTAATGGAAAAAACCACACCGCTTCTTCTGGGTACAGGGTACAGGCATAACTGGTACGGCGGCGCCGGAGACGCCAGCTATGAAAACCTGCAGCTGGTGGATGCCAACGGCAGAAAGCTGCCCTGGCCGACCCAGGGATGGACGGATGGCGGTGCAATGTTCCCTCCCCCTGATGTCCGGGAATCCATCCGAAAGGGGATTTTCAGCGGTAAATGGGCCCTGCCCTTTTACGGCGATTTCCCCGGCATGCCTGATATCGAACGACGTGCAACCTGGGATCTCATGCTGGGACAGGAGTCGACCACCAAAATAATTACCAGCACCTATGAAAGGGCCGGATTTGATCCGGGCAGACATCTTCTGCAGAACTATACCTTTATCGAAGGAGAAACCCACTCCCAGTGGCGGACTGCCAGGGGGGGCGGTCCTGTGGTTGACTGGAATCTGAAAACAACCCTGGACGGTCTGTATGCTGCCGGGGAGCAATTGTTCTCTTTCGGCGATCACAGCTTCGCAGCCGCCACCGGAAGGTATGCCGGCCGCAAGGCAGCCGACTACTCAACCCAGGTTGGTGAATCCGGAATATGCAGAGAGCAAATCGACCAGGAAAAAAGCCGGATATATGCACCGGTAAAACGGACCGGCGGCATCGAATGGAAGGAGTTGAACGCCGGGATTGCCAGGACAATGCAGTACTTTTGCAGTGAATACAAGACCGAGCTGCTTTTTAACATGGGTCTGGACACGCTTAAGGAGATAGAAGAGGTGTTTGTGCCCCGGCTCTATGCCCTTGATCCGCATAAATTGATGCGCAGCATCGAAGACCTGAGCATGCTGGCCCATGCGCAAATGGTGCTGCATGCCTCTCTGGCGCGCAGGGCAAGCAGCAGGCCTCTTAATTTTTACAGGATAGATTACCCGGAGATTGACCCGCCGGAATGGTCCAGGTTTGTGACAATAAAGCTTGAGAACGGCCAGGTCAAAACGGGTGATCTGCCCCTGAGATACTGGGGCGACATGAAGGCCAATTACGAGGCCCACAACAGGGATTATACCGGGGTGTATAAAGCCAGATAAGGAGATCATGATGACACAGAAAAAATTAAATGCATTGCCCAATCTTACTACTCCAAACAGACAGGCTGTATTCAATCCCGAGATATGTATCGGATGTAACCGGTGTGTCGAAGTCTGCCAGGTAGACGTATATATACCCAATCCTGTAAAAGGCGATCCGCCTATTATTCTTCATCCTGATGAATGCTGGTATTGCGGCTGCTGCGTCTTAGATTGCCCCTGCCCCGGGGCCATTAATTTCAACTGGCCCTTACAGCAAAGAGGCTCATGGAAAGACAAGGTTACGGGCAAGGTGCACAGGGATAATGTTGCGTTTCCCTAGGACGGCCCTTATTAGGAGGCTTACAATCAATAAACAAGGGGTCACTTCAGATGAAAAACCAAAAATCCAGTATGATGCCAGGGCTGATGATATTGATATGTCTTATCCTGATGATCTGCGGAAGCGCCGCTGCCGCGGATGATCGCGGTGACTCCGGCGATCTGAAGATAATTTTCGGACCGCAAAACGCAGAGGATATCCTGCCCATCAGTGATACTCAATGGCTGGTTACATCCGGCATGAACGGCCAGGTTTCAAGTTCGGATATTAACGGCCATATCTATCTGGTCAATCGCAAAGATAAAACATTTGAAGAATTTTTTCCGGGGAAAACCCCGGTCTTTGATCACGATAAAAAGGTGTTTAGTGCCTGCCCGGGACCCATAAATCCCTACAAATTTTCATCCCACGGCCTGGCCGTTAAAGAACAGTCCCAGGGTCAATATCGACTGTATATGACCAGCCATGGTGAAAGGGAAGCCATAGAGGTATTTAATATAAATACGAGTGGTGCCAGACCTGCAATAAGATGGATAGGCTGCGTGCCATTATCCGAAGATATTATGGCCAACAGTGTCGCGATTCTTTCAGACGGCGGATTTGTGACAACCAAGTTTCACGATCCGACTGTGCCGAATTCCATGATGTCGATCGTCCAGGGCAAAGTCACTGGCGGCGTTCACGAATGGCATCCCGGAGGAAGCGTTAAGGCCATAGATGGTACTGAGCTTTCAGGTGCAAACGGTATAGCCGTATCTCCTGATGACAGATGGGTTTATGTTGCTGCCTTCGGTTCGCGGGAGATAGCCCGTTTTGACCGTACAAAAAGTCCTGTTGCAGTGGAGAAGGTTAAAATCGGCATCATGCCTGATAATATCCATTGGGGTGATGACGGCATGCTTTATACCGCCGGGAATAACTATGTGCCGCCTGATGAATGCCAGACCCCACCGTGCCGGACAGGATGGTCCGTATTCAGTATCCATCCTGAAACCCTGGAAATTAAGCGGGTAGCAGGTGTTGATCAGACAGCACCAATGCAGAATGCCAGTTCTGCAGTTCCGGTCGGTGATGAGATATGGGTGGGGACCTTCTCTGGCGACAGGATTGTTTATTTATCCAGGCCATGAAAAGCAAATTTCACAATGTTAAAGATATCAGTAATGGCATGGTTAAAAAGACCGATGAACTGCTGTCAGATAAGATCAATTTTTTTTAAAGGAGATTTGAAATGAAAAGTAACTACGGAATAAGGAACAGAATAATCTTTACGGTATTGTTTCTTGCTGTCAGTTTTATCCTGGCACAATTTTCATTGGCTCAGGACATCGGGCCGAAACCCAGTCCAAAAATGGGCTTCAATCCCTTTCAGATGGATCCCCGTGCCAAAGAACTGACCTACCATTTCAACGATACGAACGAAGACCTCAAATACTGCCTGTTTGTTTCATCAAAGGTAAGCAAAGACAAAAAAGCCCCTCTCATTGTTACGCTGCATGGTATAGGCGCAGGTCCGTCAATTATGGTTACAAAACAGTCTGTGGACCTTGCGGAGGAAGGCGGATACATACTCGTGGCGCCCATGGGTTATAATGAACGGGGATGGTATGGTATGCCTTTCAGCATCCCTGCCGGAAAGACTCCACCCCAAAATGCCCAAACCGGCGATAATCCGGCGCCGAAACCAAAGGCCTCCCTGTTTTTCAATCCCGATGATCCGCCTAACCTGCACGAGCTGAGCGAAAGGGATGTAATGAATGTCCTGGATATCGTGCGCAGGGAGTATAATGTTGATGAGAACCGGATATACCTGATGGGGCATTCCATGGGCGGGGCCGGAACGCTTTATCTGGGCACCAAGTATGGATCAATCTGGGCTGCCCTGGCCCCCATTGCGCCGGCCGCATTCGGCATAGCGCCCGACAGCCTGGAAAAAATCAAAAACATGCCGATTATATTTGTTCATGGCGCTGCCGACGAGGTGGTTCCGGTTGACATCTCCCGCAGGTGGGTTGAAAAGTCCAAAGAACTGAATATGAACTACGAATACAATGAAATGGAAGGTATAAGTCACGGGCCTGTGATCACGGCCGCCCTTCCGAGTGTTTATAAATTTTTCAGTAATCACTCAAAATCCAAATAGAAAGGAGAAGGAGACTACTATGAACAGATATTTATTAGCGCTTTCCATCGGGATTCTCGCCGTTATGGCCGTCCGGGGCTTATCCATGGCCCAAGGGGCCGGGAGTTCCGAACCAAAGAGGCCTGACATTCAATTTGAAGTTCTCAGTCCGTGGGCGGATGTCGACCCGGTCCCGTTCCGCGGAATCTCCCCGAGACTCCAGGGCCTGGCGGGAAAGAAAATCGGATTATTCGTCAATCCCAAGCGGGCGGCTATGCCGATCGCGGAGTCAATCGACAGGAGACTGAAGGCCATGTACCCCGATGTCCAGACGATTGTATTCCATTCCGTCGGGGCGAATGTCAACGAGATCGAAACAAAGAACAAAGAGATATTCACGGCATGGGCGAAAGGGCTTGACGCGGCCATTGCCGTAGTCGGCGATTGAGGGTCCTGCACAAAGTACCTCGCCTATAACGGAATAGCGATCGAGGACTTTGGCAAGCCGGTCGTGCTACTGGCTAATAATGGTTTTGTCGCCGATGCTCAGTCCGCAGCATCGAGCAAGGGAATGCCCGGAATCAGAATCGTGGGAGAATCCGTGGCCTGTGAATCAACTGTCATTTCCGAGATAGAAAAGGGCGTAGCGGCAGTCATGAAAGATGTGATTGAAGCGTTGACCAGACCGCTGAGTCCTGAAGAGAAATCCCCGAAGCAGCCAACGGGAAAGACCCCAAGGGTTGCTTTTAAAGGAACCCTTCAGGAGGTAAACCAGTTCTACTATCGTAAGGGGTGGACCGACGGTCTGCCGATAATTCCGCCGACGGAGGAAGCAGTGGCGGAAATGATGACCGGGACGGATCTGCCGCCCGACCATATCATAGCAACGATCATTCCGAGAAAAGGGAAAGCCACGATCGAAAAGATTGCGGTTAACGCGGTTATGGCAGGCGCGCTTCCAACCCACATGCCGGTTTTGATCGCAACGGTGCAGGCTTTTGCAGACCCGAAAACCAGGTTTGATACGTTTGAGGTGAGCACCGGATCGTGGGCGCCTTTCCTTGCCATCAACGGCCGGATAAGAAGAGACATCAACATCAATTGCAGCTCAGGCGCGTTGAGTCCGGGAGATATCGCCAATGCCGCGATCGGGCGGGCCGTCGGACTGATAGTCAAGAACATCGGCGGAGCAAGAAAGGCCGTCGAGGACATGGGGGTCATCGGCAACCCGGGCAAGTACAGCCTTGTGATAGGCGAGGATGAAGAGGCAAGCCCCTGGGAGCCGCTCAGCGTTGAGCGCGGCTTCACAAAAGATGACAACACCGTAACCGTGTTCTTTCCCAACACCTTTATTCAGACGGTCCCGGGCGGGACAGATGCGAAAGGGATTCTGGATACGCTTGCAGGCATGACTACCAGCACCATGTCCAGCATCATTCTTATCCCTTCATGGGCACAGGTTTTATCGAATGAAGGGTATACGAAACAGAAAGTCAAAGAATATCTGGCACAGCATGTAACGCCCTATACCTCGAGCGTCGTTCCTTCGACTGCCGCAAGTCCTCCTAAGTTGGACCTCGATAAAAGTCTTATGATTTTGGTGGCCGGAGGGCCGGGCTCATTCATAGCCTTTCTGAGGAGTGCGGGACCAGGATTTTTCGAGAATGACCTTGTCACCAAGAAAATCGAGCTGCCTAAAGATTGGGACAGGCTGGTCGCAAAGTACAAGAATCTTAAGCCGAATTACGAGAGGTACTAGAAACAATCGCCATGAATTCCGGAGATCCGGTTCACGGAATTCATGGCATTGCGGCTGTGTAATAAGCGGGCGATTCTTCTTCGGTTGCCTTCATACGCGGCTATGATGCAGTCTTAAGCGAGGGGTGAAGGGGAGGTCTGGCAAAGATGACAAAAATGAGGCCAAGTACCAGCAGCGCAATGGACAGTTGAAATGCAGGTATGTAACTGCCCGTGGTATCCCTTATATATCCGGCCGCCGGGGCACTGAATGCGGAGAGAAATGTTGTAAAGGGCATTGTATACCCCATCATTTTGGGAAACTCCGTTCTTCCGAAGTAATCGGGAAGAAGATTACCCATGGCTATGGACTGTACGCCGAATCCCATGCCCAGGACAATATTATATAGCAGCGCGACACTCATGGATTGGGCAAACATCATGATTATGAAGCCGATAATCGCGACGAGGATCGATACTATAGCCAGGGAACGCATCTTGAACTTGAGCCCCAGAAAACCCACTCCCAGCTGGCTGATACTCATTACGGGTCCGAGAATACCGGCTGCCAGTGCCGCCTGGACACTAGGAATGCCGATATCGAAAAGGAATGCCACCTGATGGATTATGATCACCTGTACAACAGCGAATTGAACCACAGCAAAGCCTATAAGAAGCCACATTGTCGGGGTTCGCAGGGCCTCCTTGGCAGTGAAATCAACCGGTGTCTTGTACAGGTTTGGCGGAGGCAAACCGCTTGATACCGCTTTTTTACGCTTCTGGGAAGAAGGCCCGTCCGGGACCTGGCCGAGATCCTCAGGCCTGTTTACAAGAAGCAGGGCAGGAGAAATCACACATAACAGCAATACAGCCGCAGCAGTGAGCAGGTAGGTGTTTCTCCACCCGATTGTATTGATGAGCATCATTAATGAAGGTTTTAAGACAATTGCCCCAATACCCAGCGAGGCCATGGAAACGCTCAATGCGAGGGGTCTTTTCATGACAAACCAGTTGTTGACTACAGTCATCATGGCCAGCATGCCGCCCATGCTGATACCCAGGCCGAGGATCACACCATAGTCAAGAAAGAGATGCCAGATGTGCTGCTGGTAAGAGAGAAGCACCAGCCCGATGACAGAAATGAGGTTGCCGATCACAATCGCTATTTTTGGGCCCTTTTTCATTATGAAGATCCCCACCGCAGGGGCGGCCAGACCGGACAAAATCAGGCTGATGGTCTGTGCCAGCGAAATCTGCCCCCTGCTCCAGGAAAACTCCTCTGCCCAGAAGGGAAGGCATAGGGCAAACGTAAATAGCATCGGATACATGGCAATATTGAAAAAGAACATGACGGCCAGGTTTACCCATCCATAGAACCCATCAGGACTCTTAAGTCTTGAGATCATGCAATAAATCTCCTCTGATATATGGCAATCCGATTTTCATGTCCGGTCGGAAAGACCCGGGTGGGTAAAAAAAACGCGCTACGGAATGAATCTTGAAGCCTTTAAACCGAGGTTATATGCTATTGTAATCCGGAATTCAATCGGATAATCCCCTTTTAAATGCTTTATTTTGATTTAGGCATATCCTATGTCGAGAGATGCCATCTCTTCGGCCTGCCTTTGATCGGGATTGGAGGGATAAAGGCCGGCCGCACAATTCAGTTCCTCTTCAGGATCCTCATCAAACAGGTTGTAGCAAAGATATGAGTGGGTGTCGATTATCATCATTGCTGTGAAGGTTTTTCTCCCAATATGCCGGATTGATATTCTGTAGTTCGTGCCCTATTCCCATAAATTTTGACTAAGGGTAACAGCCCGTCAAGGTCAGGACTCCATTTCGTTCCCGTTCATGCCGTATGCTTCAACCCCATTCAAGATGACTATCTCACCCCCGTTCACGCCAACTGTTTCTGCTTCGTACATGCTGTCCATCCCATCCCGCTCATGCTGAGCTCGTCGAAGCATGAGCTTGCCGAAGCATGAGCCTCTCCCCTTTTTCTTCCATTATCCGTTAACCCTTCGGCACGTTCACCCTTCGACATGCTCAGGGTGAACGAAGGTTCGAGCCTGAAAACTTTATAGCCTTACATGACCGCCATCTATTTATTGTCCAATCTCCGGACTCGACGCCATTAATTTCATGGTTAATAAATTCAATTTGAATAAGAAAAGGGAATCTGCTAGGGTCACTATACTATTATAAGAAGATATGCTGGCCGTCTTTCAAGAATTTCCAGGCAAATTTAATCAAAATACGGCCTAACCCTTTAAAAATGAAAGGAATTACAGTGGAATCTCTATTAAAAGCAATTTTGTGTATCGCCCTGATGTCTTTTGTCCTTGGCTGCCAGGATACAAAACAGAAATCAAACGCAACCGCGCCTGCAACAGAAAAGGAAAAGATAAGCTACGCGATCGGTGCAAACATGGGACAGTCAATCAGTGAGATCAGCGATGAAATCGATTTATCCATGCTTCAAAAAGGAATGACAGATAAGGTCCAGGAGAAAGAACTTCTGGTATCGAATGAAGAAGCCCAGACACTGCTTATGGCGTTTGCTGAAAAGCTGAGGGCCAAAGAGCAGGAAGAAATGGCCCTGGCAGCACAGAAAAATCTGGAGGCAGGCAAGGCCTATCTCGAAGAAAATAAAACAAAAGAAGGGGTTATTACCACAGAAAGCGGACTCCAGTACAAGGTATTAAAAGAAGGTGAAGGCAAATCCCCGGGAAAGTCTGATGAAATCAAAGTACACTATGAAGGTACCAAACTTGATGGAACCGTGTTTGACAGCTCATATAAACGCGGAGAACCGGTTACCTTCCAGACTGATCAGGTAATAAAAGGATGGACCGAGGGGGTTCAGCTGATGAAACAAGGCGGTAAATACAAACTGTTTATCCCTGCCGATCTCGCCTATGGCGAAACCGGCGCCGGCCAGCAGATCGGCCCCAATGAAGTCTTGATATTTGATGTTGAACTGCTGGAGGTGCTTGGCGACCAGTCCCAGGGCAACCGGAATCAGGCGGAATAAAAAACGCGGCATATAAATAGCGCCGGCAAAAAAGCATATCCGGCAGGGCAACATTGATATGTCTCCGGCGTCATACACATGACCTGGCAATAGCTTTTATTGCCATGAAAGATCAATCCGGATTCAAAGACTGACGCCGGTTTTTCTCTTAACACACCCGATCGGTATTTTGAGATACGTCCTGTATTTCACAGGGTATAATACACAGCCAGATACCTTTATTTCTTCGGATAGGATGCCAGAAGCCCCTCGGGCATGCCGCCCTCACTAAGTATAACGCGGTTCTTGATAAGCCAGCGCCCGTCCTGCTTCGCCAGTTCAGTCCTTTCACGGCCATACTCTGTAATTTTGCCCTCTGTTGTCACCAGTTCCGACTTGATGCTGTGCCAGAGGAATGTCGCAAATGCTTTATCTCCCTGCACATCAATCTTCATGTTCGTTAACATCATCTCGGACACTCCTTCCGGTACGGCATCTTCAGCTTTCGGCTCTTCTTCAGCACCGACACCTGCCAGTGCGTACATTGCCTTGATCTCATCAATACCATTGGCAACCATGCCGTTTACCTCGAGCCTGCCGTCAGCAGTAAAGAATGACATAAAATCATGCTTGCTGTCCGGTCTAAACTGCGCATAATAATCGATGAAAAGATCCTCGATGGCGGCGCGCTCCACCAGCGCCGTCAGTTCAGGCGGTGATGTTGCCGGGGCCTTGGAACATGCGGCCATAAGCCCCAGAGCGGCCAGAATTACAAGCAGTCTGAATTTTGATTTTTTAGCCATCTGGTTTCCTCCTTTTTTATTTTTATTTATTTGATCAACGCTTTCCGCTTATCAGCATCGATTTCTTTTTGTAAAAATACGGGAAAAATGTTAGTCATATCTTAGTATACTACTAAAACGGTTCGGTTACAGCTATAATTAAAGGAGAAAATCACATGAAAAAAAATTTTATCAACGTCCTTGTTTTTATCTCTTTTTCATTGTTTTGCTTTTTTTCGATTTGCAAT
>JAFGDF010000274.1 GCA_016932235.1 Deltaproteobacteria bacterium
ACTGTCAGTATTGCTGACAAACATCATGAAAGAGTACGAATCCAGATTCGGCCAACTTCAGATAGAACAACCAAGGTAACTATCATCCTTAAAATTCAAATATCTTTAAACCCCTGCCGGCCTCCTTTTAACAAAGGGATGCCGGCTTTTTCTTTTTTACCGAATGGGGGAAACAGGTCCTTTCTCCTGTCCTGCCAATCTTGGATTTGACAAGGACTAAGAAAGCAGAGTATAAATCACCTTATTAAACACTGATTTTTCAGGGATCTGTTTGGAAGAATATCCTCAAAATGCAAATGAAGTCTCCTGTTCTGAAATAAATCCGGAATTATGGGTCAACTTTGCAAATGCCAGGGGAGATGAAGAATTTTGCCGTTACTGGCTTGAGATCCAGTGCTCGATACTTTCCAATGTTATTCAAGGTGTTATTATTTTAAGGGAACCCGGGAAGGAATCCTATTCCCCTTTTTCAAAGTGGCCAGAAGAGGGCGAGGACCCTGAACGCCTCACTGAGATATCAGAACGGGTGATAGAAGAACAGTGCGGATTGCTAGTGGAACTGAAACCAACCGGGCCCCATGTCAGCATTTCCCCATCACGATTTGGCGTTGCTTATCCTATTATCATAGAAGAACAATTACTTGGCCTTGTGGCCATGGAAATCATGGCCGGGTCCGAGGAACAACTGAAACATGTCATGGAACAGTTGCAATGGGGCATTTCCTGGCTTGAGGTCATGTTTCGCCGGCAAAGGGAATCAGAGTCCAAGGCATCATTCACGAGGCTTAAATCGGCGGTCGATATACTGGCCATTGTGCTTTCTGAGAAGGCCTTTGAAAGCGCGTGCATGTCTTTTGTGACCGAAATGGCCACTGTCCTCGATTGTGATCGGGTAAGCATGGGGTTCCTGCGCGGGAAAAAGGTGCGTATTCAGGCAATATCTCATAGCTCTCAGGTGGGAGAACGCATGAACCTGATACGTGCCGTGGGAATGGCCATGGATGAGGCGATCCTTCAGCGGAGAGATATCTATTACCCTCATCCTCCAGGGAAAGAGATGCTGATAACAAGAGACCATGAGCTGCTGGCAAAACAGCATGGAGCGGGATCGGTTCTCACAATCCCTTTTTACGGCGAAGACAGGTATTATGGGGCCTTAACACTGGAACGACCAAGGGACAGGATGTTTAATGACGAAGAAGCAAGATACTGTCACAGCGTGGCCTCACTCGTTTTTCCCGTATTGGAGACAAAACGCCAAACAGACCGTAACCTGATATTGCAGTTCCTGGATGCGCTGAAAGATCAGGCATTAAAGCTTTTCGGCCCACGATATCCGGGAAGAAAATTACTGGCCATTTTAATTTTGGCAGTGGCTGCATTTTTCTCATTCAAAACAGGCGACTACAGGATTTCCGCTGATACTGTTCTGGAAGGCAAGGTCAGGCGCGTTGTTATAGCACCCTTTGATGGTTACATAAAAAGCGCGACCATCAGGGCGGGGGATCTGGTCGAAGAAGGAAGCATCATGTGTATCCTTGACGACAGAGACCTTCGTCTTGAAAGACTTAACTGGCTGAGTCAACAAACTCAATATGAGCGTCAGTATCAGGAGGCACAGGCCAAGCATAACAGGGCTGAGGCCAATATTATTAAAGCGCAGCTTGATCAGGCAAAAGCCAGGCTTGAACTTATGGAAAGCAGGCTTGAGAGAACCGTTATCCAAGCCCCGTTCAAAGGTCTGGTATTGAGCGGGGATTTAAGCCAGAGGCTGGGTGGCTCGGTAGAAAAAGGGGAAGTGCTTTTTGAAGTCGCGCCACTGGAAGAGTACCGGGTTATCCTTGAGGTGGATGAGCGGCGTATCGCGGACGTGAAAAAGGGACAAAAAGGACAGATAATACTGTCGGCGTTGCCAAATGATAAATTCGCTTTTGTTATAGAAAAAGTTACCCCCATATCCAATGCCAAAGAAGGGTTAAACTATTTCAGGGTTGAAGCCAGGCCTGAGACAATTTCAGAACGTTTCAGGCCGGGGATGGAAGGAGTGGGGAAAATCCATGTGGATCGCAGAAAACTTATTTCCATATGGACCAGAAATCTGAGGGAGTGGCTTATATTGTGGAAATGGTCATGGTTGCCGTAAAAGAGAAATACGGAGATACTTTTGTCTGATTCACTTTTCAGCGAGCTGTGGTACCGTGTATCGAATCTAAAACCACGCATACGAGGCCACGCGGAGATACATCACCATACCTACAGGGGCAGGGACTGGTATGTGCTTCAGGATCATTCGTCCGGGCGTTTCCACCGTTTTTCCCGGGAAGCTTATCATATCATAGGCCTTATGGACGGCAGGCGTCCACTGGCAGAAATATGGGAGGCTGCATGCGCGAATCTCGGTGATGATATGCCTACCCAGGATGAAGTGATCCGTCTTCTGGCTCAACTTCACCAGGCGGATGTTCTTCAATCCGATATACCTCCTGACATCGCGGATCTTTACAAACGGCATAAGCTCTATAAGCGCAATCGACTGCTCGGCCAGCTCAAATCCCCATTATTTATAAAGATTCCACTCATTGATCCGGAACGCTTTCTGTCGGCAACCGCTTTTCTGATACGACCCATCCTGGGGTGGACCGGGTTTATCCTATGGTGTGTTACAGTTATTTCTGCACTCATTCTTGTTGTGATCAACTGGGCGGAATTGACGTCGAACCTCGCAGACAGGGTCCTTGCCATGGAGAATCTCTTTCTTCTCTGGTTGATTTATCCCGTAGTAAAGGCGATACATGAATTTGGACATGCCTATATGGTTAAACGCTGGGGGGGAGAGGTGCATGAAATGGGAATCATGCTTCTGGTGTTCGTTCCGGTACCGTATTTGGATGCTTCCTCATCATCCGCCTTAAAGGAAAGATACAAGCGCATTCTTGTTGACGGCGCGGGCATAATGATAGAGGTCTTTCTTGCCGCTATTGCCATGTGGATCTGGGTTAACGCGGAACCCGGCGCTGTCAGGGCGTTGACGTTTAATATCATGATAATCGCAGGAGTATCCACCCTTCTTTTCAATGGGAATCCCCTTCTGAGGTTTGATGCCTATTACATCCTGTCGGATTTTCTGGAGATACCAAATCTGGCCTCAAGATCAAATCGTTATTTGGGCTATGTGTGTCAGAGGTATCTTTTTAATATCGAGGAAGCTCAAAACCCTGTAACATCCCCAGGAGAGACTCCATGGATGGTTTTTTACGGCATTGCTTCGTTTTTGTATCGTGTTTTTATCATGGTAAGGATTGCCATGTTTGTATCCGGTAAATTTTTTATCATGGGCGTATTACTGGCTATATGGGGATTTTTCGGTATGCTGATCATGCCGCTGCTTAGGACGGTTAAATATCTTTTTACTGATACGGCGATGCGCCGCAGGAGGAAAAGGGTGCTTGCCGTTCTTTGTCCGATTACATGTCTTCTATTACTTCTTGTTATCGGGGTCCCCATACCCTCCTTAACAGTTGTCGAGGGGATATTATGGGCCCCGGAGAATGCAAGGGTCTACGCCGGTGCTGATGGTTTTATCAAGGAAATCAGGGTGGACTCCGGTAAAGCGGTGAAAAAAGGCGATCACCTGATCATTTGTGAAAATCCTGACCTTTCGGCCGAGGTTCGGGTGCTCGAGGCTGAGTTAAATGAATATGAGACGCGCCACAGGCAGAGCATGACGGAGAATCGCACGCAGGCCGAGATTCTCAAGGATGAAATAGGCCGTATCAAGGCCGAACTGGATGAAAAAAGGAAGGAAAAAGAGGATCTGACAGTACGCAGCCCGGAAAATGGCATTTTTGTTATCCCTGATCCGTCGGATATGCCCGGCAGGTTCGTCCGGAGAGGGCTTCCAATAGGGTATGTAGTTGACTTTGAAAGGGTGACCGCCCTTGTGGTTATCCCGCAGCGGTATGTTGATATGGTCAGGAATGAAACAAAAAAAGTTACGGCCAGGCTTGCCGGATCACTGGGGATGGAACATGATGCCCGTATCAAGAGGGAAGTGCCCGCCGCGTCCAGTGATCTTCCCAGCCTGGCGCTGAGCCTGGAGGGTGGCGGTTCTCTTGCCCTGGACCCGAGAGAGAGGGAGAAACCAACGGCCTTTGAAAAACTGTTCCATTTTGAGGTTATAATCTCCGGCACCATCCTAGAGACCCTTGGAGAAAGGGTCTTTGTCCGTTTTGAACATAATCCTGAACCCGTTATTTTTAGGTGGTACAGGGGTATCAGGAGGACCCTGCTTGACAGGTTTAATGTATGATGCTGAGCCAGCTGACGAATATTGCTCCTGCGGATCATGTCCTCAGACCTGAGCGGAAGGATCATGATCGGAGAATTCTGGATATCATTTCCAAACGGATTTTCGAAGCATTTTCATCCGCTTATTACTCACGAGATAGTTGGGCGTCAAGTTTTTTGAGGCAGGTGAAAAAATACGGTCAGGAATTTGAAACTACCAAGGATGATGGAATTATAGATAACGCCCATCTTCTCAGGGACCTTATTCTTCGGGAGGGTTTCAGGACGAAACATATTGCCCGTTCTTTCGCTTTGATCCGTGAGGTATCTTCAAGGACTTTGGGTTTAAGGCATTTTAACACCCAGATCACAGGTGGAAGGGTATTGTTAATGGGCAAAATAGCGGAGATGGAGACGGGAGAAGGGAAAACCCTGACCGCTGTCCTTGCCGCGGGAACGGCCGCCCTGGCGGGCGTACCGGTTCATATTATAACCGTAAATGATTACCTTACCGGCAGGGATGCAGAGATGATGGGGCCTGTTTACAGGGCATTGGGATTGACTGTGGGCCGTGTCATCCATGGAATGAGTCCTGAAGAAAGGCGTGTTGCATATGAATGTGATGTGACCTATTGTACGAATAAGGAAATTGCATTCGATTATTTGAAGGACTGGATAGTGCTTGAGGGATCAAGAAACCCTTTGAGGCTGCACGCGGAATATCTTTATGGCTATGATAGCAGGGTACGCCGTCTTATATTAAGGGGGCTTTATTTTGGCATAGTGGATGAAGCGGACAGCATTTTGATAGATGAGGCAAGGACGCCCTTGATAATATCAAAGAAACCAGGCGACAGCGGAGAGGAAAGGGTCTTTCTGGAACAGGCGATCGAGATTGCCGGGAAACTGGAGCCTGGAGTCGATTTTCTGATCAACAAAAAGGAGAGGAAGATCGAGATAACTGATAAGGGGGAGCGGCATATAAAAGAAGCATCATCCGGTATAGGTCCGATATGGTCAGGAACAGTGAGGAGGAAAGAGACTATAGATCGCGCATTAACGGCCCTTCATTTGTTTAAAAGAGATGAGCACTATATGGTTCGGGATGGAAAGGTGCAGATTATTGATGAATTTACGGGCAGGTCGATGCCGGACCGTTCCTATGAGCGGGGACTGCATCAATTGATTGAATTAAAAGAGGGATGTGAGATCACCCGGAGGGCTGAGACACTTGCCAGGATAAGTTACCAGAGATTTTTCAGGCGTTATATCCATTTGGCGGGTATGACGGGTACGGCCAGGGAAGTAAAGGGTGAACTTCTGTCCGTCTATGGCCTTTCAGTGGTGTCTATCCCTACGCATAAGAAAATGAGAAGAGTGGAATATCCCGCAACGGTTTTTCCCACGGATACTGAAAAGTGGCAGGCCATTGTTTCAAGAATTATAAAAATGAACAGAGAAGGGCGTCCTGTTCTTCTGGGGACACGTTCAGTGAAAGCTTCGGAGCACGCAAGTCGCCTGCTTGAGCATGAAGGTCTTTTGTTTAGAGTGCTAAATGCCAAACAGGACAAGGAGGAAGCTGAAATTATCTCCCATGCGGGGGAAAAGGGGGTTATCACCATTGCTACTAACATGGCGGGAAGAGGTACCGATATAAAATTGGGTCAAAAGGTTGAGGAAATAGGTGGATTGCATGTCATCCTTACCGAGAGACATGATGCAGGAAGGATAGACAGGCAGCTGGCAGGACGTTGCGGGCGGTTAGGTGATCCAGGCAGCCATGAGGCCATTTTATCACTTGAGGATCCTTTATTGGAAGGAGGAAGGGGTGGACTTTTTATATGGTTCATAAAGGGGTTTGCAATTAGGAATTCAAAATTATGGAGCTGGTTCGCTGGAAGGGCAATTTTGCATGCACAAAAGAAGATGGAGAGGCTACACGCGCAGATGCGCAAGAGCCTGCTCCGTGAGGATGAAAGAAGAGGTGATATGCTTTCCTTTTCCGGCCGTTCGGAATAGAAAGGATCTGATATGAAGTTCAATACACGAATGACGGTTTTATTTATTAGTTTCTTATTCTTTTTCCCTGCCGAGGGATTCTGCCAGGGGGATAATTTTTTTGAAGGCCTGATTGAACCCAGTACGGTCATTAAACTGGGAAGTCAGGTTTTTGGGACCCTTGAGGTGGTTTCAGTGGATCGGGGCGACAGGGTAGTGAAAGGTCAGGTCGTTGCCAGGTTGCATTCAAGCGTTGAAGAAGCTGCCGTGGAACTGGTAAGGGCACGGGTGGAGTTCGGTGAAAGAAAGGTTATGAGAAACGAAGATCTGTTTAAAAAAAATCTCATATCAATTCATGAGAAAGATGAAATGGAAACAGAGCTGAAGATCTCCCTTCTTCAGCTGTATGAGGCACAGGAAAAACTGAATATCCGTACCATAAAAAGTCCTGTGGACGGGGTTGTTGTCGAGCGTTTCCTCTCTCCCGGTGAATATGTGGGAGAAGATCCCATAATGGAGATAGCCGGTATTGATCCTCTATACGTTGAAGTGATTGTGCCTGTTGAAAAGTTCGGAACCATCAAAAAGGGTATGATGGCTGAGGTTCGACCGGAACATTTGTCTGTCCGTGATCTCAAGGCCAGGGTCATTATTGTGGACAGGGTTATTGACGCGGCGAGCGGGACCTTTGCCGTGCGCCTTGAATTACCAAATCCCAAATATATCCTGCCGGCCGGATTGAAGTGCAGGGTCAATTTTTTGCGGTAACTGGTCTCAGCAATTCCCTCTCATCACCATATCTATTGATATAGGCAGTGGAGAGGCCCCAGCATGAATCTGACGCGCACTGATTCTTATCCCTGTAAAAACATTTTCCGAATCCGCATTCGCTGAATTTGTCCCAGAACGCGTCCGGCAGTACTGTTATTGGAAAAAAATTGTCGAAAAAACCCGGCTCCCCGATTGAGAGACACTCGGGAAAGCCTTTGAAGACAAGGGGCTTGCCGGAAGTTCTGATTGCAGCAAGGAATTCAGGGAGCAGTCTCGCGAAATCTTTCAGATCCAGAATGATATCCACGTTATCGATATTGTCCATGGGGAAGAGGTTCCATGCGTGCATCTCGCTTACTTTTTCTCCGGATAACAACGAGAAAAGATCTTTGGCATTATGCAGATTCAAACGGGTTAAAACGGTATTGGTTATCGTGTTGACGTCAAAACAGGAAAGATTTTGAATCCCCTGCATGACTTCTTCAAAAGAACCCATCACACCCGTTATCTTATCGTGAATTTGTTCTATTCCGTAAATACTGACAAAAAATTCATTTACGCCCGATTCCACAAGATGTTTTACATAGGCTTTATCCTTGAGTTTGCGGCCGTTTGTCTGTATCTGTATCCTATCAAACCATTCAAGGGATGCTGCGAATTGAACATATTTATCCAGTTTGTCGAAAGTGGTGACCTCAGCGCCCGAAAGTATCAGGTTCCTGAATCTGCCCCGGCTGATAATATCCTTTAACAGCCTTTTAAAATTTTCAAACCCGATAGGCGGTAACTTGTCCTTAAAACCGGACAGCATACAGATAGTGCAGTTATTGTTACAGCCCCACCAGATGGAGGTGACGATGTATTCCGATAGATTTACCCTGCTGTAAATCATAAATCCAGCCGTTGCTATCCAGGAACCCTGGAACTTCCTTTGACCCCGAAATAGATTGTCAAAAAATCCCTTCCTTCCCGGTCAATGCCACCGGATATATGTCCGAATATCTGTTTCTTAACAGGTTCATACAGATCGTTAAAGATCTTCGGAGATATGGAGAAATATTTGAACATCTTCAATAAGAAGGGGTATAGTTCTTCCAGGGTGAGGTTGGCCCTGTATATATTTAAATCGAAGGATCTCCTGGGATTATTTTCCTCCCCGACTTCCAGGTAGAGTATCTCATGTGGCTCAATCCTTCTGAGTGCCATGTCGATTATCTTTGATGTTATTTCAAAGATATCATCTGCCCTGTTTCCGTAAAAGGAATTTGACAGCCTGCCAAGAATAGCCTTGACTGGAATGCCCGGGAAGCATTTATATTCGGCAACGGCATTCCGGCTGTTTTCCCTCGTGTCCCATTTATACCCCACGTGTATGATAAAGGGATCCGGTTGGTTATCTGTTTTTTCAAATATTTTATCAAACCTGCCGCCGAATTCTAGATAGGCCTTGTAAACACAATTTTTTTCCTGTTCTTCAAACCCGAACAACACGATGTTCGCTTCAGGAAGACCTTCCTGAAAGGCTTTTAAAAAATCATGAGGCATATCTACTGCCCTGCAAATTCCCAGGATATTTTTATCCATGCCATCTTCTGTGCCCTTTCTCCTGAATCCGGCTAAAAAACGATTGGCCAGCACAACATCTGGGAATAACTTTATGGAACGTTCGAATCCTACTTTGACACCGAGATTTCTTATCAGGTCAAGGAGTAGGCCGCCTTCTTTTTCTGTTCTCAGGGTCCTGAACTCGGAAGGTAGCAGATCAATACCGAGTTCAATCGTATCCGGCGTGCTAAAAGCCGGTTCATCGAGCGATCCATATCTCTCATCATATTCTTTTATGTGGGTATGAAGCAGCGCGGCGAGCCGTTTCGTCGCATAGGGGCTCAGAATGATCCTGTTTGTTGTCTGTACCTGCGTCTGTTTCTTGAGGAAAGGGGCTCCCATTGTCTTCCCGAACCGGATTTCTATCTCTTCCCTTGTCCCGTTAACATTGACTACATTGGCATAGGTGTTACGAATGTTATTCAAGACCATGGTTCCTTTAAATAATATAGTACAATTTTTTCCCGACAAAATTGAGATCTTACTAAAATAAAATGTTCATGAGACTGGTTCCCGGACATAGGAGATAAAATATTCAGTCTTAAAACACTATCAGTATAACAACATTAACCGTTAAAAGTCATCAATTTGATGCATTTTTTATCCGCCTTCGCAGAAGACCACAGGTTTGCCCGTGGGGCTCCATTAAAACCCATTGTCCGGGAGCATGCCGGATTTTATCCGACATGCTCCCGGTAAGGTTCGTTCATTTTGGAGGAAATATGACGGAATATATCCAGGTTTCAACAACACTTGCGACAAGGGAGGACGCTGGGAGGCTTGCCGGCGAGCTGGTAGAAAGGCGGCTGGCCGCCTGTGCACAGATCCTGGGACCAATAACCAGCACCTTTTGGTGGAAGGAAAAGGTCAATGAAGAGGAGGAATGGCTCTTGACTATTAAAAGCCGCAAGGACCTTTATGAAAGGATTGAAGCAGTCATCAAGAAGTTACACCCATACGAAGTCCCGGAGATCATCGCGACACCAATAACAGCGGGGAGCAGGGAATATTTGGGGTGGATGGATGAAGATCTGGTTTAATGAACTTCGCGCGAAGCTAATATTACTCAGCGATTCCGTATCAGAGTATCCTGGAGGGACGCGCTCTGCCTGCCTGCCAAAGCCACTCCTCTGTCGTGCCCGATACGGCGGACGGATGTCGGCGCAGGCAGGTCGCGTCCGGTTTTTCGGCCACGACGGAGCGTGGCCCTCCACAAGAACTTTAAAGGCGATAAAGAAATTTTCTTATAGATGTTTCACGGAACAGCACAATCGGACGGGTCTCCCATCAGCTTTGAGATACCGTGCCTGAGGGCCGGCAGTACGACTTCAAGATTTTCCCTGACACCCCTTGGACTGCCCGGCAGATTAATAATCAGGCATCTGCCGCGCACACCAGCGATGGCCCTGGATAGCATAGCATGAGGAGTTTTCTTCAGGCTTTCCGCCCTCATGGCCTCGGAGATCCCCGGTACTTCAAAATCGATGACATCGAGCATCGCCTGGGGAGTTACATCCGATGGGCTCAGGCCTGTTCCCCCTGATGTGAGAATCAGTGAAAGCCCTGATACGTCAATCCATTTTTTTAATGTCCGGGATATCTGTTCACGATCGTCCGGAACAATTGCTTTTTCAACAACAAGGTATCCCTCTTTTTTAATGATCGCTTCGGCCGTATCACCGCTCTCATCTTTTCTTTCGCCCCTTGAACCCTTATCGCTGATGGTCAAAATTCCCGCCCTGATGTCATCCATTCAAGAGCACCTATTCCTTATCTTTGGCTTCGGATATAACCTTATCGGTAAGATTGGCCGGCAGCTCTTCATAATGTGAAAGCTCCATCTGGAATGTCCCTCTGCCCGCGGTTAATGAATTCAGGTCCAGGGCATATCTTAAGACTTCCGACATGGGCGCCTGGGCCTTGATCACCTGGTATTTACCGTCGTTGTCCATTCCCAGGACCCTGCCACGCCGTCCGTTCAGATCACCCATGACATCACCCATGTTTTCTTCAGGAGCCTTTATTTCCATCTTCATGATAGGCTCAAGAAGAACGGGATTCGCCTCCTGAACACCTTTCTTAAAACACATGCTGGCGGCAATCTTGAATGCCATTTCCGATGAATCTACATCGTGGGATTTTCCATCATAGAAACGCACCTTCAAGTCCACAACCGGATAACCCGCGAGAACTCCCGACTGGATAGCCTCATTAAGACCCTTTTCGACCGCCGGGACGAAGTTCCTCGGGACATTCATTCCTACAAGGGCTTCCTCAAACTCAAAACCCTTCCCGGACTCTAACGGGGCTAGGTCAAAATGAACTTCAGCGAACTGTCCTCTCCCCCCGGACTGTTTCTTATGGCGGTAGATAATACCCTTCACCGTCTTTTTAATCGTTTCCTTATACGGGACCTTTACCGGCTTCAGGTTGACCTCAACACCGAATTTTCTATTCAGCTTTTCACATGTTGTCTCAAGATGTATCTGCCCCGTCCCTGAGAGGAGTATCTCTGCCGTTGTCTGGTCTCTCCCCAGTTTAAGCGTGGGATCTTCCTCGATCAGCCTGGCCAGCGAAGAAAACATCTTATCCTCGCTGCCTTTTGTTTTTGCCTCAACGGAATAGGTGATAACCGGCGGCAGTGGTTCAGCGCCTTTGAATACCACGGGGTTATTTTCCAAGCATAAGGTGTCGCCTGTTTCCGTCTCTTTTAATTTGGCGAAGGCGATGATATCTCCCGGGATAGCGTAATCTATCGGTTGCTGTTTTTTCCCTTCCAGGATGAATATCTGACCGAATTTTTCTTTGTTTTCCTTGTTGGGATTATAAAGGGTCATATCCGGCGTGAGTTTGCCGGATACAACCTTTAAGATACTCAATTTGCCGGCAAAAGGGTCCGCAATAGTCTTTATCACCAAGGCTGAAAAAGGATCGTCCATGGAGGGTTTTCTCTCGATGATATCGTCGCTGCCCGGTTTTACACCATGCCATGGGCTTGTATCCACTGGTGCCGGAATCCCGCTTACGATCAGGTCCATGAGGTGGGGAATACCGATATTAAATTTTGCGGATCCACACACGATTGGTGCCAGTAATCCTGATTTTATCCCCTGAAAAAGGGTTTTTTCGATATCTTTATTATCAAGCTCAGAGCCCTCAAGGTATTTTTCCATCAGGTCGTCGTTTGCCTCAATAATATTCTCGATTATTTTTTCGCGCCATTCATCGACTAGCTCCGCCATATCACTTGGAATATCCGATTCTTTAAACTGCCCGCTTTCATCTTTACTGTATTTGTAGGCTTTCATCCTGATGATATCGATGATGCCTTCAAAATTATCTTCAGCGCCTATGGGGAGATAAACCGGCGTCGCATTCACCCGAAGAGTCCCTGAAATTTCGTCCACGACTTTAAAGAAGTCAGCCCTCTCACGGTCTATTTTATTGATGAAAATGATTCTCGGCAGGGCCCTTTCATTGACAAATTCCCATACTTTTTCAGTGCCTATTTTGACGCCCGCGGTCGCATCAATAACGATAACAGCGCCGTCTGCCGCCTGAAGTGAAAACCGGCTGTCAGAGAGAAAGTTATCATCCCCGGGGGTGTCAATAATATTGATATAGTGCTTTTTCCAGGTACAATGATGAAAGGCGGAACTTATGGTTATCCTCCTTTTTATTTCTTCAGGCTCAAAATCCAGGTTTGAACTCCCATCATCTACTTTACCGAGCCTGCTGGTGGTTTTCCCGTTGAAGAGCATGGCTTCGGCAATGGACGTTTTTCCTGAACCCACATGGGCTAATAGCGCGATATTGTTCATCTGATCATTTTTTCTTTCCATAGATTTTGATTCCTTTCAGATTTTAAAGATCTAAATTACTAGGTTAATTATACATTTGATAAAAAACTTTTTCATGCAAAATCAAAAAAATTACCTCATCAAAATGAGTAAAGTCAAGATAAGAATATTGTAATAAATTTTTTCATTGCCAATTACTTTGAATATGTTATCTTATTTAATTCTATCAAGTTACAGTAAACGGATATTTTTTTCAACTGAATTGGAGATGTTCCAAATTTGTTTCCTCAGTTATGATCACGAATGATCTCATAGAAAAATTTATTGATTATCTAAAGATCCAGAGAGGATATTCTGAACATACTGCAAGAAACTACAGGGCGGACTTGCGGCAATTTTCCGAATTTTGCCGTAATTACAACGTGTTAAATAAAAAGGACATTCCCGGGGAAGATATGGGGGTAGAATATAATACAATCAGGGAGTTCCTGGGAGGTCTATATGGAAGATACAAGAGAACAACAATAGCGCGAAAATTATCCTCGATTCGCTCCTTTTTTTTCTTTCTCGAGAGAAATAACCTGCTGATGAGCAATCCGGCAAGCGATATATCCTCACCGAGGCAGGGGAAATATATACCCGCTTACCTGCCGGTTGATGATATGTTCAGACTCCTGGAATGCCCTGACAGGGATAAACCTTTAGGATTGAGGGATCTGGCGATACTGGAACTCCTTTATTCATCCGGTATAAGAGTGGCTGAGCTTGTCGGGCTGAATGTTTCAGATATCGATTTTGATCAGCAGTTGATCAAAGTCATGGGAAAAGGTAAGAAAGAAAGGATTGTGCCTGTCGGGCGATATGCTCTTAAGGCGATAAACAATTATCTGGAATCAGTGCTTTTTTTAAGAAAAAAGACAGATACAAAAATAGCGGGGAATATCCCGCTTTTTATCAATTACAGGGGGGGGCGTCTGACGACAAGAAGCGTAAGCTCCATCATAAAAAAATATGTTCTTGAATGCGGATTGATGAATGAGATAACCCCTCACTCCCTGAGGCATACATTTGCCACCCATCTGTTGGATGGAGGTGCGGATCTGCGATCGGTTCAGGAACTTCTGGGGCATGTGAGTCTTTCGACGACCCAGAAATATACTCATGTAAGTCTTGACAAGCTTATGGAGGTTTATGACAGGGCGCATCCGAGGCGCTAGGATATTGTCGGACGAAGTCTGATAATATCCTATTAAGATTTAAAAGAATGTTTTTAACGGGGATTTAAAATAATGCAGGAAAGTAATAGAATAAAGGCAACAACCATACTGGCAGTGAGGAAAAACGGGCAATCAGTAATGGCCGGGGACGGGCAGGTGAGTCTGGGTGATACAATCATGAAGCGCAAGGCCAAAAAGGTTCGTTTTATGTACAAGGATAGCGTATTGGTGGGATTCGCCGGAGCGGCGGCGGATGCTTTTAATCTTTTTGAAAAACTTGAGGGCAAGCTGGAAAAATATAATGGAAAATTATCCAGGGCCGCCGTGGAACTTGCGAAGGACTGGAGGACAGACAAGATTCTCAGAAAATTGGAGGCATTGCTTCTTGCCATGGACAAAGATTGCATGCTTATCATTTCGGGCACGGGCGATGTTATAGAACCGGATGAGACTGTTGCCGCCATCGGATCGGGAGGGCCCTATGCCTTCGCGGCGGCCACGGCACTCGTATCCCATTCTGATCTTGATGCGGAATCCATCGCGAGGGAGGCCATGAAGATAACCGCTTCTATATGCCTTTATACCAATGATGAGATTGAGATACATAAAATTTCCTAGCGGACTGTCGATCTTTGCCCGACAGTCCGCTGTAAAGATTTAAAAAACGATTTTATTTCAAAAAGTCATATTTTATCATTTCCCGGTTGCAATGAATGAGATCGGATATAGATATCGCCAAAGGCAAATGAAAATCTAAATCTTGTTAGGAATCTGTCGGACAAAGTCCGAGAGATTCCTAGATTCTGAAAGGGTATAATCCAAATGGACAAGAGTGAGGGGATAGATGAGGTAATGAAGGTTCTGAGACCCAGGGAGATCGTTGCCGAGCTCGATAAATATATTATAGGTCAGGATCAGGCCAAACGGTCGGTCGCGATCGCGTTGAGAAACAGATGGCGCAGACAGCAGGTACCAAAAGAATTGCGGGACGAAATAGCGCCAAAGAACATAATCATGATCGGGCCGACAGGCGTTGGGAAGACCGAGATAGCCAGACGGCTGGCACGGCTCGCAAAATCTCCCTTTTTAAAGATAGAAGCCACAAAGTTCACTGAAGTGGGGTATGTCGGACGTGACGTGGAATCGATGATCAGGGACCTGACCGAACTCGCGGTAAATATGGTCAAAAAGGAAGAGCAGGAAAAGGTGAAGAAAAAAGCGAGCGAACTTGCCGAAGAGAGGTTGCTTGATATCCTGCTGCCCAAGAAAAAAAAGGAAGAACCTGTTGAAGGGGAGGATGTGGACAAAGAGAAACTCCTGGAGATAGTAAAGGCTGATAAGAGTGAAAATGATTCGACCAGAGAAAAGTTGCGGCGAATGCTGCGAAGCGGCAAGCTGGACAGCCGTTATGTCGAGGTGGAGGCCGTCAATAAGAATATGCCTATGGTGGAGATCTTCTCAAGCTCCGGCATTGAGGAGATGGAGTTCAATATTAAGGAAGTGTTTGGAAATATCTTTCCGGGTAAAACCAAGAAAAAAAGGGTCAAAGTTCCCGAGGCCCTGGAGATCCTATTGCAGGAAGAATCTCAAAAACTCATTGACATTGATAAGGCCATTGAAAAGGCCGTAAAAATTACCGAACAAAATGGAATAATCTTTCTGGATGAACTGGATAAAGTCGCCGGATCGGAATCCAAGCACGGCCCTGATGTGTCCAGGGAAGGTGTCCAGAGAGACCTTCTTCCGATAGTAGAAGGTTCCACTGTCATTACCAAATACGGAATGGTAAAGACCGATCACGTCCTGTTCATAGCAGCAGGGGCTTTTAATATCAGCAAGCCTTCCGATCTCCTGCCGGAACTCCAGGGAAGGTTCCCGATAAGAGTTGAGCTGGATTCTCTTACAACAGAAGATTTTGTGAAAATCCTGACGGAGCCGAAAAACGCGTTGATTATCCAATATGAATCCCTTCTCAAGACAGAAGGCGTGGAACTTGTTTTTGAACAATCCGCCATAGAGGAGATCGCTTCAATCTCGAGCAGGGCAAACGGCCTGATGGAGAATATTGGGGCGCGAAGGCTTCATACGGTTATGGAGAAACTCCTGGATGAGGTATCGTTTCATGCCCCGGATATGGAGAGCAAACAGGTTCTTATTGATAAAAAATATGTAAATGAAAAACTGGCGGATATACTGGAGGATGAAAATCTGAGCAGGTATATATTATAGAAGATGGAAGGTGGAAAATACAAGGTACAAGATGTAAGGTATAAGGTACAAGGTGTAAGGTGGAAGGTGTAAGGTGGAAGGTGTAAGGTGGAAGGTATAAAAAATAAGGGAAAAAATGTTTGAACATACGGCAGATAAAGCGAAGGTATTGATAGAGATATTACCGTACATACGCGAATTTAAAGATGCCACTATCGTCATTAAATACGGCGGTCACGCGATGGTTGATGATTCATTGAAAAAAGGTTTCGCGCTTGATATCATACTGATGAAATATATCGGTCTTAATCCGGTGGTGGTGCACGGCGGCGGGCCGCAGATCGGCGATTTTCTGAAACGTTTATCCATTAAATCGGAATTTGTGGACGGGATGAGGATAACAGACAAACAGACAATGGATGTTGTGGAAATGGTCCTGGTGGGAATGGTGAACAAAGAGATAGTCATGAATATTAATCAAAACGGTGGCCGGTCGGTAGGCCTGTCGGGCAAGGACGGACGGCTGATTACGGCCCGGAAGATGAAATATTACAAAAACAAGGGGGGTAGTCAGCCCCCTGAAATAATAGATATGGGGATGGTTGGAGAGATAACATCTATCAATACTGACATTCTGTTAAGCCTCATGGAAGACCAGTTTATCCCTATCATAGCCCCTGTTGGGGCAGGTGAAGCGGGTGAAACATATAATATTAACGCTGATCTGGTTGCCGGTCATATCGCCTCTTCACTCAGCGCCCGGAAGTTAATACTTCTGACGGATACTGACGGGGTTCTGGATGATGACGGCAGGCTGATAAGTTCCCTTAGCAGGCAGGAGGTCGAATCATTGATAATAAAAGGAACCATAAAGGAGGGGATGATCCCCAAGGTCTCATGCTGCATTGAGGCGTTAAAGAACGGTGTGGAAAAGGCACATATTATTAATGGTCGAAAGGAACATTCGATTCTGCTGGAGATATTTACTGACTCAGGGGTCGGAACCGAGATAGTCCAGTGATTTTAATATTTCAGGAGATACTACTATGGATGAACAGAAAAAATCTACCATGAACCTTGCAGACACTTATATGTTCCAGACTTATGGCCGCTTTCCTCTGGTTTTGATAAGGGGAGAGGGTTGCAGGGTATGGGATGAGGAAGGCAGGGAATACATCGATTTCGTGGGGGGAATTGCCGTTTGCGCCCTTGGACACAGCTCCCCACTGGTAACGAAAGCACTGGAGGAACAGTCACGAAGACTGGTTCATGTCTCCAATCTTTATTATACAAGGCCACAGATGGAACTGGCGAAAATACTTGTGGATAATTCATTTGCGGACCGGGCTTTTTTCTGTAACAGCGGGGCAGAGGCAAACGAGGCCGCAATCAAGCTTGCAAGAAAGTATTCCCATGAAAAAGGTGGAGGCGATAGAAATGTTATAATTACCATGCAAAACTCTTTTCATGGAAGAACCATGGCCACTTTGTCGGCAACGGGGCAGGATAAGATCAAGAAGGGCTATAATCCACTGCTGACGGGTTTCAAATTCGTGCCCTTCAACGATCTAAAAAGTCTCGAGGATGCTATTGATGATAATGTTTGCGCGGTTATGCTGGAACCCATTCAGGGTGAAGGAGGCGTGGTATGTCCGCAAGAAGGGTACCTTAATGGAGTCAGGGACATATGCGACAGGCGTAATCTTGTAATGATATTCGATGAGGTCCAGACAGGGATGGGTCGTACCGGGAAGCTGTTCGCGTATGAGCATTTTGGAGTAAATCCCGATATTATGACCCTTGCAAAAGCATTGGGCAATGGGCTTCCAATAGGCGCCATGCTGGCGAAGGAAAAATTCAGCGTGGCGTTTGGCCCGGGCAGCCATGCGACCACATTCGGGGGGACGCCATTGGTAACGTCCGTTGCCCGGGCCGTAGTGAAATCTATTCTTGAAGACGGCGTGCTTGATAACTGCCGCGAAATGGGTGTCTATCTTCTTGAAAAGCTGAAGGATCTTCAAAGAAAATACACTGCTGTCAAGGATGTCAGGGGCTTTGGTCTTATAGTCGGAATGGAACTTGATCGAGAAGGAAATACAGTTGTAAAAGAGTGCATGGCAAGAGGTTTTTTAATAAACTGTGCGCAGGAAAAGGTCCTCAGGTTCATCCCACCACTTATAGTGGGAAAGAAAGAGATTGACCTAATGACGGCGGCCCTTGATGATGTGCTGGAATCACTGCAATACTGAGCGTTCAAAGCAAGGAGCCGGTCGGATGAATTCCGGCAGTATCTCGGGATAAACAGAATATAAATTACGGAAGCTAACGATGTCTCAAAAAATATGGGGTGGCAGATTTAAAGAGCATATCAATGAGCTCTTTGATGAGTTTAATGCTTCAATAGGATTTGATCGAAGGCTATATAATCAGGATATTCTTGGGAGCATTGCGCACGCCAGAATGCTGGCGAAGCAGGGAATAATAACCGCTGAGGAAGCTTCTCAGATAGTAAGCGCCCTTGGCGAGATAATGAGGGAGATCGAAAGAGATAAATTTCCTGATGATGAAGGGCATGAAGATATTCATTCGCTGGTTGAAAAGGCCCTGGTGGAAAAAGTGGGTATTCTAGGGGAAAAACTCCATACGGGCCGGAGCCGGAATGACCAGGTCTCTCTTGACGTCAGGCTTTTCATCAGAGAATCGATTTTAAAAATGATTGATTTAATCAAAGGAGCTCAGCGGGTGATCGTGGACCTGGCGGAAAAGAATATGTCCATCCTGATGCCAGGTTATACGCACCTTCAGCCGGCCCAGCCTGTGTTACTCTCTCATCATCTCATGGCCTATTATGAGATGCTGAAGAGGGACAGACAGCGCTTCAGTGACAACCTCAAGAGAGTCAACGTGCTGCCTCTTGGGAGCGCGGCCCTGGCGGGTACAACATTTGATCTTGACAGGGAGATGGTAGCTGAGGAATTGGGGTTTGAGTCCCTTTCGGAAAACAGCATGGACGCGGTGAGTGACCGGGATTTTGTTTTAGACCACCTGTACGCCTGCTCTATCGTAATGATGCATCTCAGCAGGCTAAGCGAAGAGCTGATTATATGGTCCACAAGAGAATTCAATTTTTTAAGTCTCCCTGATGCCTTCTGCACGGGAAGCAGTATAATGCCTCAAAAAAAGAATCCTGATTCCCTGGAGCTGATCAGGGGAAAAACGGGAAGGGTTTATGGAAATCTCATCTCCCTTCTGACGACCATGAAAGGTCTTCCCTTAACCTATAACAAGGATATGCAGGAAGATAAAGAAAGCCTCTTTGACAGCGTGGATACGGTGGAACAATGCCTGATGGTTGTCACACTTCTTCTCAAGGAGTGTGACTTTAACAGGAACGCGATGGAAAAGGCCGTGGGAAAAGGTTTTCTCGCGGCTACGGACCTTGCAGATTATCTGGTTCGCAAGGATATCCCATTCCGCCAGGCCCACGAAATCGTAGGAAAGATGGTTCTTTACGCCATGGATAATGGAAAGGAATTGCATGAGCTTTCCCTTAATGAATTGAAAGGCTTCAGCAGGAAAATCACAAAAGATGTTTATGATTGGCTTGATCCCGCCTCGACAGTGAAAAGAAGGAATCTTCCGGGGGGCACGGGTCCTGAAACCGTAAAGGCTAAGATAGCCGGCGCCAAGAAGGAGATTGAGTCATGAGAAACCGTGCTTTTGTAATCCTGCTTGTCGCGGTCATTCTAATTTTTTGTTTGCCGGCATGCGGGAAAAAGGCGCCGCCTCATCTGTCAGGCCATAAAGTTTATCCCGTGAGCGCTGAGCAGGGAACAGACTTACAGCAGATTAGCGTCTGAATATTTTTACTGTTTAACAATTTGACCGATTAATTTTTCAATCCCGATGAAGGTGTTAAAAAAATGCATCACTTCCGGTATGAAAATGAGGAAATGCATTGTGAAAGTGTTCCCATCTCCAGTATTGCAGGGAAGGTAGGCACGCCGTTTTATCTCTATTCCGTTGCTACGCTGAAAAGACATTTCAGGGCCTTTGACGATTCATTTAAAGGGATGCGGCACCTTACCTGTTTTTCCATGAAATCAAATTCAAATATGGCTATACTTAAACTCTTCGCGAAAGAGGGAGGTGGCGTTGATATCGTTTCCGGAGGAGAGCTTTACAGGGCACTGAAAGCCGGTGTTGCGCCTGAAAATATCGTGTATTCAGGGGTTGGGAAGCGCGAGGAGGATATACGGTACGCGCTTCAGTCCAATATTCTCATGTTTAATGTGGAGTCGCGTCAGGAACTTTACAGGCTGAACAGCGAGGCGGAGAAGCTGGGAAAAAGGGCGAATATGTCCATGAGAGTCAATCCCGATGTGGATCCCCAGACTCACCCCTATATATCAACAGGATTGAGAGAAAATAAATTCGGTGTTGATATCGAAGGCGCCGTGGAAGATTACAGGCTCGCGGCCGGGCTCGATAATCTGAATGTTTCAGGTATCTCCTGCCATATAGGATCACAGCTTACAAAGGTTAGTCCATTTGTCGATACGCTGAAAAGGTTAAAGGGATTTATCAAAAAGCTGGAAAGGGAGAATATTCGGATCAGATATCTTGACATAGGCGGAGGGCTTGGCATCACATACAAAGATGAGGTGCCCCCTCTACCCATGGAATACGCGGAGGCCATAAAAAAAGAATTAAATGATTCCGATCTTACTCTCATCCTGGAGCCCGGCAGGGTTATTGTGGGTAACGCGGGGATACTGGTTACAAAGGTCCTCTACACAAAATCAACCGGCGAAAAGAATTTTATAGTTGTTGACGCGGCAATGAATGATCTGGTCCGGCCAAGCCTTTACGGTTCTTTTCATGGTGTTCAGGGAGTAAGGCAAGAGAACCGCGGATCAATAAAAGCCGATATTGTGGGGCCTATCTGTGAAACAGGAGACTTTCTGGCTAAGGACAGGGATCTGCCCGCCTTTAAACAGGATGATTTAATCGCAGTAATGAGCGCCGGGGCGTACGGATTCAGCATGTCTTCCACATACAATTCAAGGCCCCGAGTGGCTGAAGTGATGGTAAACGGAGATGAGTTTTTTATCATAAGGGAAAGGGAAACTTACGAGGACCTTATCAGGGGTGAACATATCCCCGAATTTTTAAATGGTTAAGGATCATGGAAGAGATCGAATTCTGGAAAATGAACGGAAGCGGCAATGATTTCATCCTGATAGACAACAGGAAAGATATTGTTCCGGAAGAAAAGATGGTTGACCTTGTAAAAGGTGTCTGCAGGCGAAGGGAATCCGTTGGAGCTGACGGCCTGATACTTGTCAATAGATCGGAAGAGTGTGATTTTGCCTGGAGATTTTTTAACGCCGACGGGAGCGAGGCTGAGATGTGCGGCAACGGGGGAAGGTGTGTAGCCCGTTTCGCTTTTCTAAAGGGGATCGCAGGCCGGAGAATGTCCTTTAAGACACTGGCTGGAATCGTTTCCGCAGAGATAAACGGTCGGATTGTCAAGGTGCTTATGCCGAATCTTTCTGGTGTTCGAAAAGACATCGAATTTCCATTGAAAAAGGGATGGGAAAGCATTGATTTTATCAACACCGGTGTGCCCCATGTAATTGTTCAGGTGCAGAATCTGGAGGAAGTTCCGGTTGTTGAACAGGGAAGGATCATCAGGTATCACGACATGTTTTCACCTGAAGGTACCAACGCGAATTTTATACGTGTGGAAGGACGCGATTGTATTCATATCAGGACCTATGAAAGAGGTGTCGAGGATGAGACGCTGGCCTGTGGAACAGGATCCATGGGAGCCGCTCTGGCAGCTTCAGCGCGGGGGATGGCGGATTCACCTGTCACTGTGAAAACCAGGGGGGGTGATGAATTAAGAATATACTTTGAAAAGCACGGCGATGTTTTTCACAATGTCTGGCTGGAAGGGAGCACCTCCGTATCATGCCGGGGTTTCTTGCATGAGGAGGCATTTAAAGATGGTTGTTATCCAATTTAGTTGAAGAAATCATCCAGAAATATACACCAAGTTTATATTTAGCCTGATGGCTAAGAACCGCAGCATGGGAAACTCTTTTTACGGTCGAACTCGTTCCTGGCAAGTTTCACGCATAAAGCCTTATGAGGCGGGCGGGGGGTCATCTCAGTCATGGTCAGGACGGATTTGGGTTGAACAACCGGGGAGCATTCCGCCCGCCTGGCATGCACCTTACACAATTATCCTGCTTCTAAGGCTTTCGCCGATAAAAAGAGTCCCCCATGCTGTGATACCGACCACCGGATATAGGGTTATTGTTATCTTATTAATCTGATGTAGAGTCATCCGGTATTTTTCTTCAACTAAATTGGAGATGTTCCTTAAATATTAACAATGCCCGGTGATATCGGGGCCTATATAGATACATCAGATGGGAAAAGGAGATAAAAATGTTTAAAGGTTCTATTGTCGCGTTAGTGACTCCCTTCAAAGATGGGACGGTTGATGAAGATGCCTTGAGAAATCTTATTGAGTTTCACCTAGAGAATGGCACGAGTGCCATAGTGCCATGCGGGACAACCGGTGAATCCGCCACCCTTAATGTAAAGGAGCATGAAAGAGTTATCGATATAACTGTGGAAGAGGTAGGGGGAAGAGTCCCTGTCATTGCCGGGACAGGGGGGAATAGTACCCAGGAGGCTGTTGAATTGACGAGGCACGCAAAAGAAGCCGGGGCGGACGCGACTCTTCAGGTTACCCCATATTATAACAAGCCTACTCAGGAGGGACTTTATCGGCATTTTGCTGAAATAGCAAAGCAGGTTCCCCTACCTCAGGTAATGTACAATGTGCCCGGAAGGACAAGTGTGAACATGTTGCCTGAAACCGTCGCACGTCTTGCCGAACTGCCTGAGATCGTTGCGATAAAGGAAGCATCCGGAAACCTGGGGCAGATGACCGAGATCATTCATCTGGCGGGTGACAAAATTGTGCTTCTTTCCGGGGATGATAACCTGACATTACCTGTTCTCGCAATAGGAGGAAAGGGTGTCATTTCCGTGGTTGCGAACATTATGCCCCGGGAAAATGCCCGATTAATCCAGGCCTGGGAGGAAGGGGAGCATGATGAGGCAAGAAGACTTTTCTATTATCTTTTCCCGCTTAGCCAGGCTATGTTTTTCGAAACAAACCCTGTTCCGGTGAAAACATCGCTTGCCCTTATGGGAAAGATCACCGAAGGGTTGAGGTTGCCTCTTGCGCCTATGTCGGAGAACAATCTGGCAAGGCTCAAAAAAGTGCTCTCCGGTTATGGGCTTATTTAAAATAGAGGGTCATATTATGATAAAGGTAATCGTGGCGGGAGCCGCCGGTCGTATGGGAGGCAGGATTATCAGTATGATAAACCAAAACCCGGACCTTGCTCTGTCCGGGGCGCTTGAAAATCCCGATCATCCGAATATCGGCATGGATGCAGGGACTATGGCTGGTCTGGGCGAGACAGGTGTCCTGATAAGCGGATCTTTGAAGGATATTCTTGATAAGGGCGATGTGTTGATCGATTTTACAAGGCCCGAAGCCACATTGGAAAATATCCGAATTGCTTCTGCCTGCGAGCTTTCAATGGTTATCGGTACGACCGGCATAACGGGCAAGGATCTTGAGGAGCTGACGCGCCTTGCCGGGACCATAAGATGCGTTATGGCCCCAAATATGAGTGTGGGGGTGAATGTTATGTTTCGTATGGCCGGCGAGATGGCAAGGCTGCTTGGAGACGACTTTGATATTGAGATTATTGAAGCTCACCATAGGTTCAAAAAGGATGCCCCGAGTGGCACGGCGATGCGTCTGGCCAGGGTTATTTCCGATTCTGTCAAACGCGATTTAAATGAAGTAGCGGTTTATGAAAGAAGAGGGATAATAGGCGAGAGAAGCGCAAAAGAGATCGGCATTCAGACATTGCGGGGAGGGGATATAACAGGTGATCATACCGTATTGTTCGCGGGCATTGGGGAGAGGCTGGAAATCACTCATCGCGCTCACAACAGGGATAATTTTGCGCGGGGCGCCTTGATGGCCGCGGCCTGGGTAGTACGTCAACCAAAAGGGCTTTATGACATGCAGGATGTCCTGGGGTTGAAATAACCAGCGATAAGATTAATGGAAAGCAAAAGAGCATCATATCGTCGGCTCGAAAAGTCGCAAACCGCGTATATCGGGATAGGATCAAATCTTGGGGACAGTCTGGGTAACTGTCAGAAGGCTGTTGAAAGGATCGTGCTTCTTCCCGGTTGTGAATTAATAAGGGTTTCCGGGTTTTATCTGACTGAGCCTGTGGGGGTGAAGGATCAGGGGTGGTATGTTAACGCGGTCATGGCCGTTAACAGTTCGATGTCAGCGCATGATCTGATGAGGAGCCTCCTGAAAATTGAGGCCGATATGGGGAGGGTCAGGAGGGAACGCTGGGAACCGCGTGTTATAGATATTGATCTTCTCCTCTATGGCATGGAAATTATCAGTGATGAACTACTTGTTGTTCCTCATCCCATGATGCACAAGAGAAGGTTCGTCATGGCGCCCATGGCCGAACTTTCACCGGATCTCGTACATGTCACTCTTGGAAAGAAGATGTCGGAGTTGCTTGGTATGATACCCGCGAATGAGCAGGCAGTGAAATACCTAAAGGATGGATAGATGCTGAGACTGATTTTTCTCTTGATCCTCGGTTACGTACTGTACCGTCTTCTGAAATCTCTTTTTGGCGCGGGAAAGAAAGTGTATCGGAACAGTGATGGCGCCGTGATTGATGAGATGGTCCAGGATCCGGTTTGTGGGACTTACATACCAAAGAGGCAGGCAGTTAATGTCGTCAAGAAGGGCCGGGAATATTTTTTCTGCAGCAGGGAGTGTGCTGACAAATTCAGGACAATGAAGGATGGCACGGAACAGGATAAGGAACCTTGATTTGTGGCCTTCAGAGTAAAAGATTGAATAAGGAGGGATTATGAAATTTTTTATTGACACAGCTAATATCGAAGAGATCAAAAAAGCGAATGAGATGGGGATGCTGGATGGCGTTACCACGAATCCAAGCCTTGTCGCAAAGGAGGGGAGGGATTTTACGGACCTCATCAAGGAAATATGCGGTATTGTGGACGGTCCGGTTAACGCCGAAGTGGTGAGCGCGGATGCCGACGGAATGGTAAGAGAAGCGAGAGAGCTTGTCAAGATAGCGGATAATATTGTAATCAAGATTCCCCTTGTAAAGGAAGGCCTGCGCGCGGTCAGGACACTCGCGGGGGAGGGGATCAAGACCAATGTGACCCTCTGTTTTTCGCCTGTCCAGGCCCTGATGGCGGCAAAGGCGGGTGCGGCCTATGTAAGCCCATTTGTCGGCAGGCTGGATGATATCAGCCAGAGAGGTATGGAGATTGTGGAACAGATCGTCACGATCTATGATAATTACGGTTATGAAACAGAGGTTATCGTTGCAAGCATAAGGAATCCTGTTCATGTGCTTGACGCGGCGCTGATGGGTGCGGATATCTCAACCATCCCCTATAAAGTCATGGAGCAGCTTATTAAACATCCCCTTACGGATATCGGCCTGGAGAAATTTCTGGCTGACTGGGAAAAAATGGGATAGCAATGTCGCCAAAAAGGATTATTTTTTTTCTGGCATTAACGTTGTTCCTTTTTCAGGGAATAAGCCCTGCTTGGGCCGATATCTATCGTTTCAAAGACGAAAATGGCGTATGGCACTTTACCAATATTAATAATGATATAAGATATAAACTTTTCATAAGAACATACGCAAAAAAACCCGAGAAATATATAGCCGATTACGGGTATATGATCGATCAGGCCAGCGAAAGGTTCAATATTGATCCTAATCTTGTAAAGGCAGTTATAAAGGCGGAGTCTGATTTTGATAAAGGTGCCTTATCAAGCAAGGGTGCTCAGGGACTTATGCAGTTGATGCCAAAGACAGCCGACGAGATGGAAGTCGATGATCCTTTCAATCCGGAAGAAAATATATTTGGCGGGACGCGTTACCTGAGTATCCTGCTTGAACGTTTTAATAATGATAAAAACCTGGCCCTTGCAGCCTATAATGCCGGCCCTGAGAAAGTTGCCGAGTATAACGGGATCCCCCCTTATAACGAAACAAGGAATTTTGTAAGGAAAGTCCTCGATTATTACGAGGAGTACAGGTCATTAAACAGATGAAGTCCAATCTGCCAAATATATTATCCATATTCAGATTATTTTGTATTCCTCTTGTGGTTATTTTTCTTAATATTCATAACAGATGGGGCAGTTTCTTATCTTTTTTGTTCTTTGGGATGGCATTCATTACCGATATATTGGACGGTTTCTATGCAAGAAAATATAAGGCCATAACCATCCTGGGCAAATTTCTTGATCCACTTGCTGACAAGCTCCTTGTTTCGGTTACACTTATAAGTCTAATTCCCCTCGATAGGATTCCGGTATGGATGGTCCTGCTCATCATAGCAAGGGAGATGGCGGTCACGGGCCTGAGGAGTATCGCCGTTAATGAAGGCATTGTGATTCAGGCCGGGACCCTAGGAAAGTACAAGACGGTTTTCCAGGCCACTGCCTTGTGCGGCCTGCTTCTGCATTATGATTACCTGAGTATTGATTTTCATGTGGTAGGGATGTTTTTTATGTGGATCGCCTTTATCCTGACCCTCTGGTCGGGGTGGTCATACTTCCGGGAATTTCATGGCGTGTTTTTTCCGGTAAGTAAAGAATAGTGAAGGTTGAACGATCAAGAAACATTCCACTAACCGGATATTGAGTTATTGTGATTTTGTGATTCATGCTCGATTTTATGTTGACAAACATTATTTTAATAATATTATAGAACTTTATCTTATGCGGGAATAGCTCAGCTGGTAGAGCCTCACGTTGCCAACGTGATTGTCGCGGGTTCGAGTCCCGTTTCCCGCTCCAAGTTTCTTTGACAGGATTTACAGGATAAATCGTTTTGGTCCTGCCGGAGTTTTCTTTTCAGGCGGCATAGCCAAGTGGCTAAGGCAGCGGTCTGCAAAACCGTTATTCACCAGTTCGAATCTGGTTGCCGCCTCCAGCTAAAATCAAGGGTTTGCAAGTTTTATCATAAACTTGCAAACCTTTTTTTGTTTTTTTCTCAAACATCACAGAACATCACCAAAAAGTCCCCTACCTTTTGGTACATCTTGTGGGATTGCCAGGGTTGCCATGCGATACCAGCATCCGGCGCCGGATCATAAGCTCGAAGCGGTGAGATCTTTGGACAAGAATCACAAAGAACCTCCAGCATCGAACATTGTCCCATTGAGATTAGTCAAGTGATATGGTTTTACTTTGGTGTTATGGGAAATAGCGATATATCTCGCTTCGGTGAAGTGCTCTGACGAAAGTAATGATTTCATTTTCAATGGTGAGACCGATCCGATAGTTGCCGATCCTGATCCGGTAATATGAACCTTCTGCTTTTAATTTTTTCAGATTTTTCACGTTTGTGATGTTATCTGCGGCTTCAATTTCTAGAATGGTTTTTTGAATTCGTGACAGGAGATCTTTATTTTTACTGTGTGTTTTGATGTCTCTGGCAAAGCTCTTTTTGAAGGCGGTTTTCATTCTTTGCCTTCCAGGATCTCGAATATCTCTTCCCGGCTTGCAGGGTCGGTTTCTTCTCCATCCTGGATGGCATGGATCATAGCAAGGTCTTCCATGGCTTCCACAAGAAGGTCATGTACTACATCTCTTTTTTCTTCTATCGCTTCGATAATCGCCTGTTTGAAAATTTCTTTGATTTGATCATTATCGGTTGTCAAATTTTCCATTCTACACTCCTTTTTTTAATAATACCGAAAGAGTAAATATATTATCTTTAAGTAATAATAAAAATACAAGCCTTTTCTATCTTTTCCGGTTTCGCCTGAAAGTCGCATAAACTTGATAAAATTTGAACCCGACTTACACCAAATCTCCACCATCCGCTGATATCTCATTGAGATAATTCTTCGATTATTTGCTTGATGGCGGATTCGAGATTGTCGAGTTGATTATTGCAAACATTAAAAATGGCCTCGGCATTGAGATCAAAATAATGATGGGTAATGATATCCCTTAATCCTTTTGCCCTTTTCCAATCAACCTGAGTATATTTCGGGAGTAATGCTTTGTTTGTCACTTTATCAAGGTTTTTCAGACTCTCTCCGATAGCTATTAGCTGCATGCATATAGCATCCAGTTTTTCATGGCCGGCTTCACTGTTTGTAAAATCATCAGGAGAATTGACGGGTTCGAAACGCTTCCGGATTCTCCGGATTGATTGTTGAATCTGAGCCAGGATCTCTATGACCAGATCATAATCAAAATCAGACATAGATAGCCTCTGTGTCGATCCTGTCTTTTAGAAAGGTGTTCATTTTATCGCGGTAGCTGATAATATCCACAGGTAGGTCAAGCTGTTCTTCCAGATCCTGCTTGATGCCTATGAGATCAAAAAGATCCTGCTTCTCAAGCATCACAACAATATCAAGGTCGCTGGTTTCTCCCATATAATCCCTGACAGCAGAACCGAAGAAACCCAGTTTTAGTATATTATATTTTTTTGCATTCTGTTTTTTAAATTGTCTTAAAGATCTAATAATTTGATCCCGATCCATCGAATATCGCCTCCTGATAAAACAAGTTTATTATCTTTAACTGACAGAGAAAACACAAGACTTTTTTCCTTTTCGATGTCCTATGGAAGGCGCATAAAGTTAGATGGTGGATTTGGGCTTCCTTGAATAATTGAAAATGGTCGTGGCTTGTATTATAATCCTTATTTTAATTTGATCGCATTCTCGTGGTGACAGTGACAAGACAACTAGGACCCTGTCGGACTTTGTCCGACAGGGTCCTAAAAAGATATTTAACTGATCAATTTTCAAGTATTGCGACACTAATCACAGCAGGATAAGTGTCATTGGACAGATATTGAGAAAGTGGGAACTCATGGAAAGCAGCAATGAGATTTTTTCAGGATCGGAAACTCCGGTTAAATAAACCCAACGTGATTACAGGCCGCATATAATAAACTTAAAGACGAGAACAGGGAGAAAGAATATATGGATGCGGGATTAAAAGAAGAATTTCTGTCGAAGTGGCAAAGCTTTTTCGGACAGGCGGAGCTTCCCATTGCCTTTTATTACACGGACCGGGAGGACCGGGCGGAAAAGATGAAGGTCCCTTCAGGACACCAGTGTGTTATCGGGGTACTGAGCCGGGTGCGGAAAGGAACAGCTCTTTCTCTGGACGAGAAAACGGTAGGCTGTGTCGGAGGAAAACGATGTCTTGGGTTTCCCTTTGAAACCGGCCCGGATTTCAAATATTTTCTTTCTACCGGGATTCCCGGCCGGGTGGAAGGTGAACGGTATAAAAAAAGCCCCGAACTAGTAGAACAGGTGCTGAAAGGCTGGGCCGGTTTTAAGGCCCCTGCCAGGAATATAGTTTTTAAACCTTGGGACCTGCTGGATGCCGCTGATGAGCCTGAAGTGGTCATATTTTTCGCCAAGCCGGATGTTCTTTCGGCTTTATTCACTCTGGCAAATTTTGATGAGCTTGAAAATAAGGTTCATGCTCCATTTGGCGCGGGTTGCTCTTCCATTGTTCAGAATCCCTATTTGGAGAAAGAAAAGGATTCTCCGGGATGTGTTATAGGCATGTTCGACATTTCAGCACGTCCCTTTGTGGAAAAAGATGTTCTGACTTTCGCCGTGCCAATGAAAAAGTTCCGGACAATGATCGCCAACATGGATGAGAGCTTTTTGATTACTTGTTCCTGGGAGAAAGTGAAAAAAAGAATTTAGAGGGCTTTATGGATTCTTTGGCCTGGAACGTCCGGTTAGGAAATTGCATAAAGATCGCAGTATGGGAAACTCTTTTTTCGATCGAACTCGTTCCCGGCAAGGTTGACGCATAATGCCTTACGAGGCGGGCGGCTGGTCATCTCAGTCGTTGTCAGGGCCAGATTAAGGTTGAATAACCGAGAAGCATTCCGCCCGCTCTCCGAGGCATAGGCTCTCCGAGGCGGAGGCCTGGCGGGCACCTTACGCAATAATCCTGCTTCCAAGGGCTTCGCCGATAAAAGGGGTTCCCCATACTGCGATCCCGGCAACCGGATATTGAGTTATAGTTATTTCACCGGTTTATTTACAGCCATCCGGTATTTTTCTTCAACGGCAATTCCCTAACCGGACAAGGTTGAATTCCCTTGACTTTCGGATGTATTCTTATATTCTTTCTGATATTACTATATTTTATTCCATTCATTTCATAACCGCTTCAAGACATAACACTTTGGTTCTTTTAACAATCAACTTTGTGTGAATGTGGCTTTAAGTGTAAGGTTCTCGATCAAATCAACTTTTTCAGAAGAATAAAGTATCAGCCCATTATTGAAATAGCTTCCCGGATATGCATGGATTTTTTCCGGTAATTGCTTCCTGTATCCCCATATATTCAGCAATCAATGAGAGTTATATATTTCATTATTAAAACACTTTCATTGAAAATGCAGAGCGAAAGCATTCCCTGTAAAGGACGCGCGACACGAATTCCCTGATAAGTCTTGCTGCTGGGAGACTTAAAAAAGGTATTTGGAATGGTTGGAGATTATGATCCTACAACCTTTAGCTTTCAAGGAGGGAAAAGACATGAAAAGAATATTCACATATATCTTTACAGGTTTATTACTGACAGTTTTTTCGGTTCCGGCAACAGCTGCTGAGGAGGTGAATGAAATTCGCATAGGCACGGTCTCATCCATTACGGGGATGTTTGCCGGCTTTGGTGAAGGCGGTTCATGGGGCATAACCCAGGCGTTCAAGGATATCAACAAGTTGGGTGGCATATACGTAAAAGAATATGGGAAAAAAATACCGGTCAAGCATATACTCCTCGATTGCGAGAGTGACCCTGTTAAAGCGGGCACTCTTGCCGAAGACCTGATACTGCGTGAAAAAATACACTTTTTTGTAAATAGTCAGGAACCGATAACGGTTCAAATCCAAAAGAACAATCTGTGTGACAAATATAAGATTCCGAATGTTGCCGGAACAGGACCTTTGGAGCCTTACCTGGCGGTTCGTGAAGGAAAATTGCCACCCTGGAATTATACCTGGTGCTGGAGTTTTGGGATAGACCTGGAGCCTACGGAGGGAGATTACAGGTACGGAAAGCCAGGATATACGGTATTGAGTACATGGAAATCATGGCTGGAGATGTTCGGTAGCAAAACCAATAAAAAGGTAGGGATCTATGCCTCAGATGACCCGGATGGGATAGGATGGTACGGGCTGTTTACCGGTAAGGTGAAAGAATGGGGATATACGCCCATAGGAACGGAAAACAAAATGACATTGTTCCCGCTTGGTACTACGGATTTCCGCCCCATAATAGAAAAATGGAAGAAGAATGATGTCGAAATAATCATGGGGAATTGCCCCGCTCCTGATTTCGGGACTCTGTGGAGACAGGCGCGTTCTTTGAATTTTAAGCCTAAAATGGTTGGCGCAGCGCGGGCAGCACTTTTTTATACAGACGTGGCATCCTGGGGAGGCGACCTGCCTTTGGGTGTCTTTATCGAGATGTGGTGGCATCCGTCATATGATCCGAAAGAATGTCCGGGTATTGGCGGTACAACTCCGAAATCGCTCGCTGAGAGATGGTCTAAAGAGAAAGGTCAGCCACTAAATATAGCTATCGGATGGAGTTACTGTCTGGCCCAGGTCATGATAAATGCCATTGAAAGAGCCGGCACACTTGACAGAGAGGCGGTTAATGCCGCCATCAGCCAGACTGATATGAAGACGATTGCTTACCGTTGCATGTTTGATCCAAAAATGCACTTTAATTGGTCGCCGGTATTTATCGGCCAGTGGTATCAGACAGAGACAAAGGAGAAATGGGAGCTGCCTCCTGTGTATTCGAATCATGACTTCATAAGTATATCGGGTAAGCCGATATTCCCTATACCTTACAAGTAAAACCAGCGGGGATAGAATGATTACGGAACTGCCTGTTCTTTCGGTTGATAGAGTCAGTAAACGCTTCGGGGGAGTATTTGCTATTAATCATCTGAGCTTTAATGTGTATCCAGGCGAGGTTGTAGGTCTGATGGGTCCCAACGGGGCCGGAAAGACGACATTACTCAATATAATTGCAGGCGTGTACAAACCTGACGCTGGAGAAATAGAGTTTAGAGGAAAGATAATAACAGGTCTCCCCCCGTATAAAATTTGTCATCTCGGTATCGCCAGAACTTATCAGATTCCTCAGCCTTTCAGCAATTTAACGGCTATGCAAAATGTTTTGCTCGCGGCGACATATTCAAGAAGACGAAGCAGAGAGGATGCCCAAGCTCAAGCGGCTAAAGTTATGGACTATGTTCATTTGACAGACAAGAAAGATATACTCGCTAAGGATTTGCTTGTAGTTACCCTCAAAAGGCTGGAATTAGCCAGGGCTTTAGCCACCACTCCGACGCTACTGCTTATGGATGAGGTGGCAGCAGGATTGAATGAGGTCGAAGTGCCACAGGTATTGAATATACTGAAAGACGTGCGCAAGATGGGCATAACAGTAATATTGATCGAACATATCATGAAGGTAATGGTCGAAGCTGTTGATAGAATCATAGTTTTAGATAAAGGAGAGAAGATTGCCGAAGGTGTGCCGGAAGAGATAATGGAAAATAGGCACGTGATAAAAGCCTATCTTGGCGAGGCAAATTAAAAAAGTCTGTAGGGAGGAGTAAAAAAAGGGATGTCGGAAGAAACTCTTCTAAATGTGAACCATATTGATGTGTTCTATGGAAGCTTGCAAATTCTATGGGGCGTTTCATTTGAAGTCAAGCAAGGTGAAATCGTTGCTCTTATCGGCTCGAATTCATCGGGCAAATCCACCCTGCTCAATACATTATCGGGTCTGTTGCGACCTTCGAATGGCGGCATTAAATTTGATGGCGAGAACACTGAACTGATGAATCCATTTCAAATAGTAGCACTTGGTATCTCCCAGGTTCCGGAAGGGAGAAGGATTTTTCCAGAAATGACTGTTTTAGATAATCTGTTGATAGGTTCATATAACCGTAGGGCAAGGTCTAAACGGGAAGGAAATTTGACAAAAGTCTACGAGCACTTTCCGATACTGAGACTGAGAAAAAAACAGGTGGCGAGTACCCTGAGCGGGGGTGAGCAACAGATGTTGGCGATTGGACGGGGATTAATGGCCGAACCGCGGCTTTTGCTCCTGGATGAAATGTCGCTTGGTCTCGCCCCGATAATCCTCGATGAACTGTACAGAACATTAATGGAGATCAGGGAAAGAGGAATTACTATTTTATTTGTCGAACAAAATGTAAGACGAAGCCTCAAAGAAGCGGATAGGGCTTATATCATTAAATCAGGGCGTATAGTCTTAAGCGGGAGCGCAAAAGAACTTCAGGAAGACGATGAAATTAAAAGGGCATATTTTGGAGTATAGAATTTAAAGGATATATTAGAGATTATGGAATCGATATCTGACCTGTATACACCCATATCAGCAGGCATATTATTAGGTGGATTGTATGCGTTAGTTGCATTAGGTTTTTCATTAGTTTTTGGAGTCATGAAAATTATTAATGTGGCTCATGGAGATCTCGTCATATTAGGCAGCTATCTGGCTTTTGCAGCATTAAGTGTTTTAGATTTAGACCCATTCCTGAGTTTATTCATCATTATACCCGCAATGCTTATACTCGGATTTTTGCTTCAAAAGTATTTTCTCAATAGGGCGATGGCAGTATCAATGGATGCTCCTGTAATAATTTGTATCGGGATATCCTTGATACTGGAAAACATTTTCCAGATAATCTGGTCGCCGCTGTCCAGAGGATTGACGACGTCTTATTCACTTCAGAGTTATAATATTGGCAGGGTTAGCATACCACTGGTATATCTGCTTGATCTTGTCATGGCTTTAATAGTGATGCTGGTATTACGTGAATTTCTGAGAAGAACTTATTTGGGCAGAGCCATCATTGCCGCTTCTCAGGATAAAAGGGCGGCCCAGCTGATGGGCATAGATACCAACCAGGTTTATGCTTATGCTTTCGCCATAGCGATGGCGTGTGCCGCGATAGCCGGCATACTAATAGGTTTGACTTTTCCCTTTACTCCGACATCGGGGGTTCCAATCCTTATCATAGCATTCGGTGTTGTCATCTTGGGCGGCTTAGGCAGTATGGTGGGCACCCTCATAGGGGGCATTATTTTCGGACTAGCTCAGACTCTTGGCGGGTTCTTCTTCGGTGTCGCCGCTCAAATGTTTGTTGCCTATGTCATGGTGCTAGTTATATTAGGAATCAGACCACAGGGCATCTTTGGACGTTAGAGGAAGTATGAGCAATATAGCCCTTCGATTGGGAAAGAGAAACATAATTTTTGGCATAGCAGTTGTTGTACTGGCCGTACTTCCACTGATAGGCGTTCCCCATCAGTGGCTTCTTTACCTGTTTCTATACTTTGTTTACCTGTCCATGGCTAACATGTGGAATCTGCTTGCCGGCTACTCCGGTTTGCTATGCTTGTGCCCGGCGGCTTACATCGGGCTGTCGGGATACGCCCTTATCTTGGGCACATGGGTAGGGATACCCATGTATTTAGGAATAATAATCGGAGGCATCGTTGCGGCGCTGTTTGCTGTGTTGATTTCTATCCCGGTATTCAGGCTGGTAGGCATATATTTCGCTATTGGAACACTGGTCGTACCGGAAGCGCTGAAATACCTTTTTTATATCTGGAGACCAATGGGTGGGGACCTGCATGGTGGTGGCGCAGGCTATATGGTAAAGGGTGATTTTGTTATCGATATCGTCTGGTCATACTGGCCCGCTTGCTTTGTAGGGATCGTGTCAATCGTTGTTATGAATTTCATTTTAAAGTCTAACTTTGGACTAGGGCTGGCGGCGATTCGTGATAATGTGGATTCCGCATCAAGTTCCGGGGTAAATGTTTTCAGATTGAAATTCCATGCTTTTTTTATCGCCGCCTTTATAACCGGATTAGCCGGGGGCGTCTTCTATTTTTTTCAGGGTCATATAGAGCCAAACAGCGCTTTTAATATCCGATGGTTGATGACAGCATTGCTTGCTACCGTTATTGGAGGCATCGGTACGCAAGATGGGCCGATTGTTGGAACGGTAGTAGTTGTTGTTTTACATTTCCTGTTAGCCAGATACACTGGAATCAGCCTGCTGATTCAGGGGGTGTTATTATTTATCATTATTTCGCTCGCTCCGGAAGGTATAATCGGCTTCGTTCGCAAGATAATATCTTAAGGACATTTAGATAAAAAAGGAGGGATTACCATGGGAATGATTCAGGAATTTAAAACGTTTGCGCTGAGGGGTAATGTTGTTGATATGGCTGTTGGGATCATTGTCGGGGGCGCATTCGGAAAAATCGTATCATCATTTGTGGCCGATGTTATTATGCCGCCGATTGGACTGATAATTGGCGGGGTTGATTTTTCAAATTTGGCCATCACGATTAAAGGAGCTGTAGGAGATACCGCTGCGGTAACATTAAATTACGGCAAGTTTATCCAAACAGTCGTGGACTTTGTCATCATAGCTTTCGCCATATTCATGGCGGTTAAATTTATGAATACTTTGAAGAAAAAGGAGGAAGCAGCGCCTGCTGAACCGCCACCGCCGTCAAAGGAGGAAATTCTTCTGACGGAAATCAGAGATGCGCTTCGACAGAAATAGCTTCGCTGATTTGCTTTGCCGAAATTCAGTGGCTTTGACAGGTAATAGGTAATGCATGGGTTGATTGTGCCGGAGAGAACCTCATGCACCCTTATATTTTGAGCCGTGTGCACCATAGTATTCCTGAAGACCCTGATGTTCATCATGTTGGTGTCTTCAAGGATGGCCTGTCGGATGTGGACAGGCAAACGATGGTTTCTGGTTAGCCATTTTGCCCTGTAATCACTTGCCCTGTGGGACTGGTGGATAATAACTCCAAGGGAACTAAAGACCCGGTTCAACGCCCGATTTTTCCTGGCCGCCGCGCCCTCGGGCTCTTATCCGGAGTTTAGCTGTTCAGCTTTTCTAAAGGATTATTAACCTAATTCCGGGAAAGTGACGAGCTCCGTAACGTCCTTATGCCTGTCCCTGAAGGAAGCGTGGACATTTAAAAACCGTAATTTCAGAGTCGAAATTAGAAACAGTTATTGAAATCGGAACTATAAAGGAGTACGAAGCGGATATAGTGATCTATGCCCTTGGTCAGATCCCATTATCGGAGGAAGCCAACGAATTAAGAGGATGTGAACAAATATTTTTTGAACCGGGTGATTGTGTGGAGCCTAAGAATATCTATACAGATAATTTAGCGGCCTACACCATTGCAAGGGATATCGGAAGGCGTTGATATGGAAAGGTTTTAGATCTATGGAAAAGATACGTATAGGAATAAGCGCATGTCTTCTGGGAGAGCCGGTACGGTACGATGGCGGACATGCCCATGACCGGTACATCACGGATACGCTCGGCCGGTACATGGAATTTATCCCTGTTTGCCCGGAAATGGAGGCCGGCTTCGGTATACCCAGGGAACCGGTTCGGCTTGTCGGAGACCCGGATTTACCCAGGCTGATAACGGTCAATACAAAGAGAGACCTCACTGACACAATGATGAACTGGGCAAGCATGAGGGTAAAGGAACTCGAAAAGCAAAATCTTTGCGGTTTCATTTTCAAGAGTAAGTCACCCAGCAGCGGTATGGAGAGGGTGAAGGTTTACAGGGAAAACGGGATGCCCGTCAAGAAAGGGGTCGGCCTTTTCGCAAGGGCATTCATGGAGCACTTTCCCCTTCTTCCGGCGGAAGACGAAGGAAGACTCCATGATCCTAATCTGAGAGAAAATTTTATTGAGCGAATTTTCACACTCTACCGGTGGCACAAGAATATTGAAGAAAAGCAGAGTCCCGGTAAGCTAGTGGATTTTCATACAAGGCACAAATTGCTGATCCTCGCGCATAGTCCCCGGCATTACAGGGAGATGGGCAGGCTTGTCGCCCAGATCAAAGGGAGTGAGATAAATGAGGTATATGAACGTTACGAAGCATTGCTTATGGAGGCGCTGCGTTTGAGGGCTACTGCCAGTAAACACATGAATGTTTTGCAGCATATGATGGGTTATTTTAAAAAACAGCTCACAAAGGATGAGAAAAAGGAGCTGTTGGACATAATTAAGGATTTTCACGATGAGCTCATTCCCATCATCGTGCCAGTGACTCTCTTCAATCACTATGTAAGGAAATACAAGCAGCCCTATCTGATGAACCAGGTTTATCTTTCACCGCATCCTGCGGAGCTGAAACTCAGGAACCATGTCTGAATAACTACTGGCCTTGATCTATTAATCTTCCATGATGCCCTCCCGCAGGGACCTGTTAGAAGGGACGGGAATTGGCCTGCAGGTATCCTTTTCGGGATCATACATCAGCCGGTAGGATGTGCCCATGTTACCCTGTGAAGCCATGAAATCCCAACCCCTCACAAAGTAGGGGCATTCATCGTTAAAGCAGATATACATGTATTCCGAATCCCATGTATGGCAGAAAGGATTGGAAGGTACCTGCCATTTCTTCAGCGTTTCGTTGCAGTGGGGGCATCGTAGAGTATTTTTGATTTGTCTTTTTCTGGCTTCCAGTTCTTCCTTGATGATCGTGGTCCCGTATTCCATGGGCAGGATTTTCCTGGCAGGTTTTGAAGGATCGCCGCCCTCTTTTTCAGCGAAAACGGCGTACACAGGATCGCTTGCAATGCCCGTTAAAAAATATTTGTCATCCCTCGGACGGGGCCTCCCCATGGAGACGAACTCGCGAATCCTCTCAAATCCCCCCGCCTCCTGAAAAAACTCGTTAACCAGGATTAACCTTTCACTATCATTCGCATCTTTCCAGACCTTTACAGCCTTTTGGGGAAACATTCGATTTGAAAATATCACGATAAAGACGCCACCGGGCACCAGGACCCTTTGGACCTCTTTAAACACAGCGACGGGTTTTGTCATATAGTCCACGGACACGGTGCATAAAACAGCATCAAAGGTGTTATCAGGAAAGGGAAGGGCGGGATCTTTATTAAGATCGTGGATGACGGCCTTGTTAACGGGGTCATTGGCTTCAAGCTCTTTTTTATTGAGGCCGAGGGCTACCAGCTTCTTCGGCTTTACGGAATCAGGCAGATGTGAGTCCCATCCTGCCATGAGATCAAGGACAACGGGATTCTTCTCCCTGACAAGAGACCCTATAATATGCTCGACCGTACCGAGCGCTGTTCGGTCAAGATGATTCACAAATCTGTCCGTTTGGTAAAAGACGGAGTCCTCATTTTCGTCCAGCCTTGAGAATGCGTCATGTAAATAGATCGGGCTGTCGGCAATTACACTGGTATTATGCTTTTTACTGTTGTTTATCATGTCAAAACACCTCCATAAAAAAAGCCGGGCTAATAATTTGACCCGGCTCGTGGCCCCATTTCTGGGCAGGTTTATATAGGAGTTACAAATATTTTTATTCTCACTACTAAAATAAACATGCGACAGTCCATGTCAAGATCATTAATGTCCGGTTAGGAAATTGTATAAAGATCGCAGCATGGGGAGCTCTTTTTTCGTGCGAACTCGTTCCCGGCAAATTTTACGCATATCGCCTTACGAGGCGGGCGGCGGATCATCCCGGTCGCTGTCAGGGCCAGCTTAGGTTGAACGATCGAGAAACATTCCACCCGCCTGGCATGCACATTACGCAATTATCCCGCTTCTAAGGTTTTCGCCGATAAAAAGAGCTCCCCATGCAGCGATTCCGACAACCGGATGTTGAGTTATTGTTATTTCATCGGTTTATTCACATTCATTCGGTATTTTCCTTCAAATGCAATTTCCTAACCGGACATTAATCTGTCAAGATGTCATTTCAGTTTCAGATTAGGAGTGATTTAGCTTAAATTTTCATGAAAGAAATGTGTATAATATGAGAAACGGGGTCAACCGTAAATATAAGGAAGAAAATTCCAAATTGCGAAGGAGAAGGCATGGAAATCCCCCTGTTCAAAGACATCCTGATAATCTTCGGAATGGCTATCATTGTGATATTCATCTGTTCACGGGCATACATCCCCACAACCGTCGGTTTTTTAATCACCGGCATCTTGGGTGGTCCCCACGGACTGGCGCTTATCCGTTCAGTTGAACAGGTGGAAATTCTGGCTGAAATAGGCGTGGTCCTGCTTCTTTTCAGTATCGGAATCGAATTTTCAATGGAAAACCTCATGCGTGTAAGGAGATCCGTAATTCTTGGCGGAACGACCCAGGTGTTCATCACCATAATGGTCACATTCCTCATTTCCGTCAAATCCGGCCTTTCCGTGAGTCAATCCCTGTTCGCGGGGTTTCTTGTATCGCTAAGCAGTACAGCCATAGTTCTGAAGGTTCTCCATGACAGGGCTGAGATTGAAGGCCCCAACGGCCAGATCACATTGGCCATCCTTATCTTTCAGGACATCATTGTTGTTCCGATGATGATTCTTATTCCCCTGCTTTCAAGCGGTGCGACCGCGGGGATCGGATCTGCGATACTCGGTCTGGTTAAGGGCGTTGCCATAATCGCTTTGGTGATCCTGAGCGCGAGATGGATAGTCCCGAAATTATTGTTCCTGATCGCACGTACACGCAGCAAGGAACTCTTTCTCATGAGTATCATATTTATATGTTTCTCAGTCGCGTTTATTACATATCATGTCGGCCTGTCGCTCGCATTGGGGGCTTTTCTGGCAGGTCTCGTTATTTCTGAAACAGAATTCAGCCACGAGACACTCGGCAGCATTATCCCGTTTAAAGACATCTTCACCAGTATCTTTTTTGTTTCCATAGGTATGCTTCTGGACATCGGTTTCCTTTTTCAGCACCCGTTTCAGGTCCTCTCAATGACCCTGGTAATTATTATTGTGAAGGCATTTCTGGCTGTTTTTTCAGTTCTTCTCCTGGGCCTGCCGCTCCGGGTAGCCATACTTGTCGGTCTGTCTCTTTGCCAGGTAGGAGAGTTCAGCTTTATCCTTTTTATGAAGGGAATCGATCTTGGACTGCTTGAGGGCGATCATTATCAATTATTCCTGAACATTGCCGTGATCTCCATGGGACTCACGCCACTGATGATTTCCATCTCTCACCGCCTGGCAACCTTCGCCGCGAAAGCACATCTTCCTGACCTTCTCCTATCCGGATTACGTCCGGAGATGATGACTGAGAAGTCTTCCGCAGATCCGGAAGTGAAAGACCATCTTATCATTGTCGGTTTCGGAGTTAATGGAAAGAACCTCGCGGGAGCCACAAGGGCCAGCGGCATCCCCTATCTTATCGTTGAAATGAATCCGGAGACCGTTTTAAGGGAAAGGAAAAAGGGTGAACCCATTTTTTATGGAGATGCCACAAGGGAAGAGGTCTTAAAAAGCGCTGGGATTGGGAAGGGGAGGATCCTGGTGGTTGTCATAGCC
>JAFGDF010000275.1 GCA_016932235.1 Deltaproteobacteria bacterium
TGCCAGGCGGGCGGAAACCTTCTCCGGTCGTTCCATCTTGATCCCTCATTAGAACAACTGGGATGGCCCGCCGCCCGCCTCGTAAGGTAGTATGCGTAATAACCAGCCAGGAACGAGTTCGCTCGTAAAAAGGGCTCCCCAGACCACGGTCTTTAGACATAACGTTGAATTATATACCGACATTGTTAAACTTTATTTTCTTACTAAATAAGCGCTATTGACTCCGGATCAAGATTTTCATCTGATAACCACGCGCGTATTGCATTAAAAAGCAATCGATAGTACGTGCGTGATCCCCCAAGCCCTCTCCTTCCGAAGAAATAGTTGATTTCAAGAAAAAATGGCCGCGGCTCCCTTTCCCTAATTGAAAAAACCAGGTCAAAGGCCGCCAGGTTTATACTCATGGACTCAGACAGCCTTCTTACATTTAGAGATCCCACTTCCTGCAGATCCTTCCTCCAGGCCTTATCTATCTTCGCTCCTGAACATGCGTTAGTTATTATCTGGCCGGACTTTAACGGCCTCTTCCAGTAGGAGAATATCTCTGCCCCGATTATAACAACACGTAAAACATTCCCTTCACATTGAATGAGCTCCTGAGAAATAACCCGGTTCGAGGCATCTTTGTCATTACGGTAGAGCCGATTCATCGCTAATTTAAATGTTTCACGGTCCTTTACAAGGAACACCCCTTCCCCTTCATGACTCCTGCCCTCTTTGATAAAAAAAGGCAGTTTATGGGGCCATGAATTCCTGCATGAATCTTTAAGGTTAAGGACTGAATCCCATACTATGGTTTCCGGGTGAGGGGATCCGGTTTCTCTAAACATAACCATCTGCCCCTCTTTTCCTGGATACTTGAAACGCGCGCTGTAATTCGGAAAAATCTTGGCAGCCGATTGTCCACACCTTACATAAAGATCCCTTGAGCAGCTCTGTGGAAGTATTATCGCCTCCGCTTTATCAATTAAGGAGTGATCTCTTTCATTCAGACCTCGACTTCCAAGAATAATCTGATGATCAGCCGTAATGCAGGGATGAAAAGAGACAATCTTTGCCCTTTTCCCATGGTGCCGGCGTTTATTTTTGACTTTATCCATTTCAATCGTTATACTAACACATTATAATAGTTTAGTTATCGTGAAAAGTATATATTAAGGAGAAAAGGAGATGCCCATCTTTGAATTCCGATGCCTCGACTGTGGGACTCTGTTCGAAAAATTGTTTATGAATTCAGATGAAGAGATTCAACTGATCTGCCCTAAATGTCAATCCAAGTCCCTTGAGCGTGTGGTCAGCAGGACAAACCATGCCATTGGTTTAAGTTCCGCGAGTAACCACCCAAAAATAACATCCAAATCGTGCGGTCCTAGCAATGAATGTATGACCCTCGATCTACCGGGACCCACGAGATGACCTGTTCCTTTTCATCCTCTCTTTTTCCCATTAAAGAGACGAGGGAACACCCCTAGACCACCTATCAGCCATGTCGTCATCTTATTGCTGGGCATGAGCTCGTCGGAATTTATCTGAAAGGCTCCTGATAAGATTTAGATTTTATTTCGATTTTACCGATGCGTATATTTGATAACATTCATTAGAAACAGGAATTTAAAACCTTAGTATTCAAAATTAAATTATTCTCCAAATCTATCTCGCAGGCTGTCGGACTTCGTCCGCCAGCCTGCGGGCATAGCATTGTGTTAAGGGTATCATGGTAAAAGAAAAATATCCTGCTAAATCAGCTTATGAACTCGATGATGATGATAAGGCACAAATCTCTGAGATCTTTTTTAAGCGTATAACACCGAAATTGATCAGACTGGGTGCCCGTTCAGGTAACCTATGTTGCGAATTTGCGGGAGAGAAGTATAAGAATTGGATGATCCGGTTTCGGCCGAATGGATCCGCCTTTGATATCGTTGAATTCGAATATGACGAGGATGGAGCTGATATTGATCTTGACCTCTAATGAATCATTAAACACAGAAACCAGATATAAAAAATCTAAAAAATCAGAGGTTTTGCTTTTATGGTAGGACGTTTTTTCGGCAGGGATATCATTAACAAACCATCATGTCCCTTTTGTGGTACGTTGATCCAAAAACCAAGAGAACGAATCACACGGATGCCCAATGAAATGCCGGTAGGTGCATGCTCCTGCGGCGCAGTATACGCGTGTGACGTGACAGGCCACAATCTCGGGACAGCCATGATAGAGGCACTGGTCTTCGGCTGTAACGGGGACTGGGACCTGGCCTGGGGCCTTTTACCGGAAGATGACTATCTGGAGAAATTAGTCGAACATTATGACCTCGAGACCCATCTAATAGTCCACAGCGGCGTATATGGGGGTAGGCGGATTGCTGGAACCTTGTATTTTATCCGGTTACACCAGGATATCCGCGAAGTGACTGAGGAGGGCACCAAACGCCAACTGGACAGAGCCTTAGAGGTATCATCTGGTCAACGCGCAAAAAGGGGGAAAAAGTCTTTTACTAAAAAAGAGGTGGAAGAATTAGTCAAAGACTATCAGATAGCACCATTGCTGAGCATGGCGAGAGAGGACGAAAGAATTATAAGGGACATTCAACGCCTCTTGTACGCTGTGGATAAACAGCTCCGGTGGAGGGCGGCAGATGCGATGGGAAAGGTTTCCGCCGTTATAGCCGAGAAGTATCCGGACTTCATCTCTAAACTCCTTCAGAGATTATTTACCGCCATTATGGATACGGCCGCATCAAGCTGGGGATCTCTTGATGCGATTGGCGAGATTATCAGAAATAGTCCCGAACAATTTGCAGGATATCTTCCACACCTTTACCAGTTTATGCGAGATCGAAGCCTGCTGGCCGGGACACTTCGTTCTTTGGGAAGGATAAGTGAAAAGAGCCCCCACCTCATCCGTAACAAGGCCTTTCATTTTATTCCTCTCCTTCATGATCATGATCCCGACATTAGGGGGTATTCTGCCATACTCCTTGGGAATCTGGTTGCTCATGAAGCAAAAGAGGATCTCACGAATTTAGTGAACGACACCGGAGACGTGGAAATCTATGGAGAGGGGAATGTTAAAAAATCTACCTTAGGCCAACTGGCGACCGAAGCGCTTGGCAAGTTCACCATCGCCCAATAGTTGATCAATCCATTCGTGGATATGGCTCATCTGTTTCTATCAGCCTGTCGGACTTTATCCAAAGATTTCGGTTATGATATCTTCCGAGGGCGTACTTATCACCTTTGATACGGAGATTAAAAGCGATGCTTTCTCCGGGTCGCCCGCTTTTTCACTTTCCAGGAACTCTCTGGACAGGGTGAACAGATTCCTGTATACCTCGTCCAAATCAAAGGCAGGGTAGGATTCGCTCTTCTTGAACTTCGCCTTCCCGCAAACCCGTGCCGTGCCATGGATTTTTGTCGGTATCCCATAGACGCGACATGTTATAGGTCGGTAAGGATAAAGTATGCACTCCCTTTCATCATTCAGAAGGGGACACCGGACTCTTTCTCTGGCCAGGACATAGGCCTGCATCTGTGCGTCCTCTTCGTTAGACCGCAGCTTTATCTCCAATCTCTTGAGGGCCCTATCGGTATCATTACATCTCAGCAAGGCTTTCTTAATCGTTTGATGATCTAGCCGGTCGAAATGCTGTTTAAGGTAGGCAGCTTCGATAAGAAACAGGCCGAACACGGCATGACAGCAATCAGAACAATAGCGTTCGCACCGGATGCAGGTGCCGTACTCCTTTTCCATCCTATGGAATGCGGCATCTGCCTGATCTGCTAAAAATTCATAACTCTGAAACATTTGGGAGATATTCATGACTTAAAAATAGACGTAATAAATAATGCTGCCCACAAAATCAGACAGCATTATTGGTGCTTGAAATTGCTAAACAGATATGCCCAAAAAATAGGAAGTGAAAAACGCTTAAGCTCCGGCCGTCAATAGACCTTACTGCGGGGGGCTTTGCCTGCAAGCGGGTTATATAGCTTGGTTATTGCGAATTTCATGACATCAAGGCTTTTCATGTTTAAAATGATATCCACCAGGGTTAGCTGGGCCTCATCGGGCAGGACACATTCATTTGCCTCGCTAAATTCAAGTTCCGGGAAACCCTTCTTCAATTTCTTCTGGTCCTTCTCACTCATAGCGACCTGTACAGCCTTTTTCCCCTCTATCTCCCGGATATGGTCGCCCAAGCCCAAATCCTTAATCTTTTGCTCCTGTTCATCATCTAAAAAAACATTAATACAATAATCCGCCATGGAAGCACCTCCTCTTTATTAAAATCTCCTCCTCCACGCAACGTGTTCAAACCATTTTAGTCAATAATCAGGACTTTACCCGTGGAGCAGTTTATAATCCACTTCTGTGCCAAAGAACAATTTAGACCTATTTTATATTATGCTGATTCTTTGATTGTCAAGAGTTTTAAGACTCGAATATCTTTTTACATCTCATCCTTTGATGATGATTCCTTACGGTAGGGCTCCAGCCTTTTCTGGAATCCCGGATGAACCTCAAAACCCAAAGAAACGGCCTTGTCCAGATGCTCAATGGCTTTTCCATAATTTTCAAGGTTATAATATGCAGCCGCCAGATTGTTGTGTGCCAACGCGAAATCCGGAGCTATCTCCAAGAGTTTTTCACCTGTCTCTATCGCCTTAGCAATATGTCCCTTCTGGAGATAGGCATTAGCCAGGTTATTCCAGGCCTGAACGATCTCAGGGTTCAATTCGATAGCCCTCTTAAGGGCCGCAACGGCCTCCTCCGTTCTCCTGATCTGAAGATAGGCAAACCCCAAGTTGGCATATCCACGGGCATATCTTGGTTCAATCTCAATGGCCCTCTTGTTGGCTTCAATAACCCTTCCAAGATCCCCTTGCTTAAAGTAGATATAGCCCAGGTTCACCCACGCCTCAAACATCCGTCCGCTATTGGCAATGGCATCATTGAAGGCGCCAATGGCTTCATCAAATCTCTCCTGCTCCATAAGGGCGACACCCAGGTTATAACTTGTACTGGCGCATTCCGGATTATCTGCCAATATCTTTTTCTGTTCCGCAATAAACTCTTCCGCACCTTGTGGTTCTTTCATCTTAAACTCCGGTATATAAAAGAGGCCGCAACCCGGACCGGACAGCGACCTCAAAAGCTAAAATGTAATTCTAAATTGTTATCAGGCCTAATGATCCTCGGTTTGTCCCCGGCCTACCAGGCCATACATGGTTGTGCTGCCGGTAGAAAAATACATCAATTTCTCTTCATTTACCAGGGCAGTGGCCGCCTTTTTGACTTCCCTCGCCTTTGCCTCAGGGATGACTTTCCTCACCGCCTTCTCCATATCGCTGAAATAAAACTTGGTCTTTTTGCTTGATTCGGCAAAATCAAGGATAGCCTTTTTTATCTCTTCCATAATGGTACTCCTTTATTCTAGGATTTTTCTGCTATTCGATACCTCCTGCTGCTCTTGAAACTTCCCATGCCGCTTCCGAATACTTGAACAGTGTAGAAGTCCTGTAGGTATCATAGGCGAGTCTATAATCATCTATAAGGTGCTCGGTGAAGGGCAGATCGCACTTTTCAAAAAATCTCTCCCATCCGATTCTCTCGGCCCAATCCCCAATCCGCTCATACTTGTGAGCATCCGCAGCATAGGCATTGATTATCTTCTTAACGGATTCACAGACTTCAGGATAACGTGGAAAGTTGTTGGGCACACCAGGAACAACCACCTTCGAAAATTTGGGTGGAGTAAGACGGTTCGAGACCTTTCCGCCGGCCATGATGGTAACACAATCACCCTCTTTATCTGCCAGGGGAACAGCCATACACATAGTGTAACAGTTGCCACAGAACATGCAGCGTTCCTCCTTGATCTTGACGGACTTCAGACCATCTTCGGTCTTGGTCGGCGAGATGGCCGCAGTGGGACATGCTGCGATGACCAGGGGAATCTCACAAAGCTTATCTATCACCTCATGATCTACAAGGGGCGGTTTTCGATGATAGCCCAGAAGGGCAATATCAGAGCAATGTACAGCACCGCACATATTCAGGCAGCAGGCCATAGAGATCCTGACCTGAGCCGGAAGGGTCATACCCTGAAAATAGTCGAACAGCTCATCCATTACTGCCTTTACCATGGATGACGCATCCGTCGCCGGTGTATGGCAGTGGAGATAGCCCTGGGTATGCACGATATTGGTAAGCCCTGCACCGGTCCCCCCTATGGGGAATTTATAGCTTCCGGATACATGCTTCCTGCTCATAAGATCCTTTTTAAGGGCGTCAACCTTATCCTGACTGTCTACCATGAATTCAATATTATTTCGTGTCGTGAACCGCACATACCCATCGCAATGTTTATCCGCGATATCGCAGATCTCCCTGACATGCTCCGCGCTCATGAACCGGCAACCGCCGCAACGAACTGTAAAAATCTTGTCCCCTGTCTCTGAGACATGAACCAAGATCCCGGGTTCGAGGATCTCGTGATATTGCCA
>JAFGDF010000276.1 GCA_016932235.1 Deltaproteobacteria bacterium
CTCATTGCATCCTATATTTTTAATGAGTTTCGGCCGAGAGTCGGATCGGCTCCCATCGCAAGGTTTGTCCTTGGAGCATTTGCCATGATCGGCGCTCTGGTCTTTCTTGGTTGCCCCTGGAGGGCGCTTTTGCGTCTTGCGGGCGGTGACGGTAACGCCATAATAGGGCTGGCAGGGCTGGCATTTGGAATCTGGATCGGCACGCTTTTCTTAAAAAGCGGATATAACCTGGGCCGAAACCAAAAAACTTATACTTCAATGGGCTGGCTTTTTCCTTTGATCATGCTGGGTTTTCTTGTCCTGCGATTGGCCTTCCCGCCGGTGGAAGGAGAGGCAAAAAGCGGCGTCCTTTTTTACAGCCTCAAAGGACCTGGGTTCATGCATGCCGCCTTGATCGTCTCTCTTATAATCGGCCTGGCCATAGGTTTTCTCGCCCAAAGGAGCCGGTTTTGCACCATGGGCGCAATTCGGGATCTTATCCTGTTCCGTCAAACCCACCTGTTCATGGGATTTTGCACCCTTGCTGTTTTTGCCTTTTTAACCAACCTGTTGGTTGGGCAATTTAACGCCGGCTTCAACGGTCAACCCGTAGCTCATACAATGCACATCTGGAACTTTGCAGGTATGACACTGGCAGGTCTCGCCTTCGCCCTTGGGGGAGGATGTCCCGGCCGCCAGCTTTTTCTTGCCGGAGAAGGGGACGGGGATGCGGCGGTGTTTGTCCTGGGGATGATTGTTGGAGCGGGTTTTGCTCATAATTTCGGGTTGGCGAGCTCTCCCGGCGGTGTCGGCCCGCATGGGATCGCCGCAGTCATTATCGGACTTATTGTTTGTCTGTTCATAGGATTTACCATGAGAAAAAAGATCGCGTAAGGAGACATATTTATGAGTACAGTTATAGACGCAAGAGGGTTAAGCTGTCCACAGCCGGTCCTGATGACCATGGACGGAATCAAGAAGCAGGGCAAGGGCACGATTGAAATCCTGGTTGACACTGATACATCAAAAGAAAACGTCAGCCGCGCCGCAGGAAGCCTGCAATGGGACGTAATGGATATCCAGGAAGAGGGCGAAGGTTACCGGATCAAGATAAAAAAGGATTAAAGCCAAGATGTACGCGCTATTTAAAAGGTTAAAGACCCATAACAGGCCGGAGGCAGGGAATACGGACAGGGGGATACTTGTTTTTGAAAACACCAGCGAGGTGATCCGGGCGGAAAATGTGCTTAAGGCAAAGGACTACAGAATCAGGGTCATGGGCCCCCCGCCGGAAATAAGGAGCGGCTGCGACCTGGTCATCGAGTTTCCCCTTATTGAGGAACTGGATATCCTCAGGATATTACGGGACGCCGACGTATCCCCTCTTCAGGTAGTGCCGGTAAACAGCCCCTTACTGCAACCAGTAGACCTCTTTCAGATAAAAGACTTTGGTCGCTACATCATGATAAGGGCCGCAAACATGAAGCTCACGGTCGACAAGGAAACCCAAACGATCGTCAATATTTCGGGGGGTGGATGTCCCGACGTCCCATATCTTGCAAAAGAAATGGTTGGAAAATCCATGACCAATGCCCCCAGCCCCAGGGACATAGGGCATACCCTGTGTGGATATGCACTGCAACTGGCCTGGGAGGAGATGAATCGTCAATGCTTGCGATAGTAGGCACCATACCGGAAGAGGATTTTCCCCTGACTGCAGGGGAAGTCCGCCTTGAAAAGGACAGCATCCTTGCGGACGGGAAAAAGGTTCCAGTCAACCGCGGGACGCCGGCCCTAATCGCAGCGGCCATAAAGGCCGGAGAGGCCTTGAATCTTCCCCTTCCCTGTGGTTATCTTGTGGGCGATACAGGCCTGGGACATGGAAGCAGACGACTGTATGAATACCTGGAAAAGGAACTCCCTCATTCTGATTTTTCAGCGATCATCTTTCACTACCTGCAGCCCGATGTGGACTGGCATAACAGGATTATCTTCGCGATTGAAAAAATGCGGCCGCGACCCCTACTAATGGCGGACGCCGGGTTCATGTATGCGGCCAAGATGAGCGGACTGGCTGAATCCTACGAGCTTTTCACGCCTGACACGGGAGAACTTGCCTTCCTGGCCGACGAGGAGGCCCCTCACCCTTTTTACACGCGCGGGTTTATCCTTCATGATGAGAACCGTATAGAAGATCTCATAAGACGAAGCTATGAGCATAATAATGCCGCAAATTTTCTCCTGGTCAAGGGGAAGCAGGACCATGTTGCATCAAGGGAAGGAATAATGGCTGTTATAGACAGCCCGGCCCATGAGGCCATGGAGGCCATGGGCGGAACCGGAGATACCCTCTCCGGTATTGTCTCCGTCCTGATTGCATCTGGCATGGAAACCCTACGGGCCGCGGTTACGGCATGCCGTATCAACAGGATCGCCGGTCATTACGCCAAACCGAGCCCCGCTTCCCATGTGATGGAGATGATATCGCACATACCCAGGGCCATGGAGGATGTCTTGAATAAAGGAGTGAAAAGGTATGAATCAAGCAATCACGGATGAAAAAATGACCATTAATCCAGAAATGACCATCCTGGATATTGTATCCAGGTATCGGCAGACCGAGGCAATATTCAGGAAATATGATGATAAGGCCGGTGTCTGCCTTTGCTGCCAGGCCCTCTTCGATCCGTTGAGAGACGTTGTGAATCAATACGGTCTCGACATTGAGGAGATAATGTCTAAACTGGAAGCGGTTATCAAAGACCGTTCATAATCCCCATTTTTCTCGCAACAGCAATGGAGATTTAAGCCCGCGTTATTGCCTCCTGTATCTGCTCCATCCAGTCTGAAACTTTGATATTCTCAGCAGAATAATAACTTGTCGTGTATGGTTTTATATCGATGATCGGGCTGCCGTCAATGGCCTCGAGCCCCTGAACCTTTAATATGTTTTCCTTTATCTCCAGAAGCCGCACTGCGGTGACCAGCACAGGGTTGGGCCGGGCCGGGCTGCACGTGGAAAAGATCCCCACCAGCGGAAAGGCCTTTTGTCCCATGGGATGGACCCTCGTCAACAGTCGGCCGCTTGCAGGCAAAAGGTGCGGCCAGTAAATGACAAGGATATGGGAAAAATCCTCCAGCCCGTCCAGAATCCCTTCAAGCTCCGGGCTTATTACCAGTTCGGAGACAAGGGAACGAATATTTTTGGCCCTGCTTGCCGCCATTTTGAGTCCCTTCGCGATCTCGATATCTTTTCCTTTTGCCTTCAGGCTCGGGGCCTTGATCTCGCTCCTGACAAAACCTACCGGTCTTAAAATCATCTCCTCATATTTGAAATTATCCATAACCGTCATTTATAATCCTTCCTGTTGCCCGTTATCTCTTTGTCGCGCTTAAAAAATATCCGTATCGATCATCAGTAATGAATACAATATCCAATCCTGCATCGTCAAAGAGTCCCCTCATCTCGCGTTCCCCGGGCATCATATCCATTTTCACCGCCGTCCCTGCCTTTCGATGGAGGTCGTTGATCTCGTTCAGGTTGATAAAATGGAAAAGAATAAGCCTGGCCCCGGGCCTGAGGGCCGCTGAAAAAATATTGATGACCTTTTTCTTGTCTTCAAAATGGGGAAATACCTGGTGACATAGAATCATATCATAGCTCTTTTCCCCTGCCGGAAAATCTTCCACGGCACACAGGTGAATCTCCACATTATCCCTCCCTCTGTTTCTGTGAATGGCCGCATCAATCATCATCGGGCTGATATCAAGGGCAACAACGCGCCCTTCTTCACCGGTCTTGTCTGAGAGGATCTCCGTTAACCTTCCCGTGCCGCAACCCGGCTCAAGGATCCTGAAACCTCTCAAAGGGCCGGCGTGTTGGAAAAGACGATCCAGCTTTTCGATTTCATCAGGCCCATATTCGGATGATGCCCACGGGGCAATAACGTTCTCATCAAAATAGGCAGCTTTAGCTCTATACATAAATCATTCTTCCAGGTATCCCGGCACATCTCCGAGGCGACCGAAATCCTTGGCCACCTCCTTATAGACAGGCTTACCCAGAAGAAAACCATATACCTGGTCAGCCTTTACCTCAATATCAATGTCACTGAACCTGTTGGGATAAAGGATCTTTCCAACCGTATAGGCATCAGCGATTACCGTTCCCAGATTTGTCATATACCAGTTAAAAGAATGGAGAATATGTACACGCCTGTTCCTGAACGCGCTCAACCCGCCATAAAAATTGGGTTTCTTTATATAATCCTGTTTAACCAGTTCATATCCGCCGCTGTCAATGAAAATAATATCAGGATTCCACGTCAGAATCTTTTCCTTATCCACAAAAAGATGGCCTTCCTTATCTCCGGAAATGGCTATGTTCCTGGCTTTCACCCATTCAAAAGGCGCATACATTGTTTCAGTGCTCTCAATACCGTGTGTGCCTTTAAAACCGATCCCGCCGACATATACAGCCTGTTTTTGATCTTCTGAAATTCCCCGGACCCTTTTATTCAAATCCCTTCTTGCACCTTCTATGAACTCTATCACTGAAGCCGCACGACTTTCCTCATCAAGAATCCGGCCGACAAGGAGAATAGAATCATATACTGCCTCGGTAAATGTCCCGAAAGGGCCGTAGGAAAGGACTATTATAGGAATGCCGATCTTATTTTGCAGGTTATCCGCATTTGGGCCATCCATGTAGCTGATAAAAATGACGTCTGGATCTGCAGCCAACACCTTTTCAAGATCCGGCTCTTTATTTATGGTATTCGGTCCGCCAGGTCCTATGGATGGTAGTTTCCACAATTCACTGCTGGCGATCCAGTAGGGCCTTGTCCTTGGATTGGCATTTTCGATATCCTCCACGGCCACCACCCTGTCTTTTCCGCCTGTATAGACGATCAACCTGAGTGTCCCGGGTGATATGCATACTATTCGTTCAGGCGTTTTTACAAGAGATACTTCACGGCCGGCCATGTCCGTGACCGTTATCTTTTCCAAGGCCATACAGCGCCCTGCAACCGTCATTAATGTTATTGCCAGTGCAAAACAGCATGTTTTCGTCAACCACACCTTAATCATTTTCCAATCTCCTGTCATCAACTTCTACGGGTATAACAACTCCATGTTTATCGATCTTGCTGATTATGACCTTTACCCCGTATGTCATCTCGATATCTTCCGGCGTGACCATCTCTTTTTCCGCCAGAAAATGGACTTTTCCTTTTTTAAGCATCAAAAAGCGATCCACGAACCTCATGGCCAGATTGATATCATGCAGGGCCACGATAGCGGAGATCCGGTAGTCTCTTACCGCCCCCCTTATTATCTCCATAACCTGTAACTGATTCTTGAGATCCAGATTACTTGTAGGTTCATCAAGCAGCAGGACCTCGGGTTCCTGGACCAATGCGCGTGCGATAATGACCTTCTGATATTCGCCGCCGCTCAGTCTATCGACCGGCCTCGTTGCCAGGTGTTCCAGATCAAGACGTTTGAGAATATCCTCCACGATCAAAAGATCCCTCGTTGAGGCCGACCATTGGATATAAGGTTTACGGCCCAGCAGTACCGCTTCAAACACGGTAAAGGATTCTTCACTGTATTTCTGGGGGACATAGCCAAAATGCATGCCTATTTCCCTGCGTCGCATCTTCTGAACATTATATTCATCCAGCATAACCGTCCCGGCCTTGGGTTTGAGGATGCGGTTGACACACTTGAGCAGCGTGGATTTACCAGCCCCGTTAATGCCAAGGACCCCCAGGATCTCTCCGGGCAAAAGATTAAAGCTCACCCCGTCCAGTATGGGATGATGGTTATAGCTGAATTCAATCCCTTTGACTTTCAGATTCATCTCCTGAACCCCTTCAATAAAAGATATAAGAACAGGGGTGCGCCCATGAAAGATGTCAAAACCCCTACGGGCAAGGTGCCTGAGCCGACGATCAGCCTGCCCAGCGTATCAGCAACAAGCAGCAGCAGGGAACCGATAAGACAGGAATAGGGTATGAGCAGGCCGTGATCGTGACCCCCGAGGCGTCGACCGATGTGCGGAGCCAGTAGTCCTAAAAAGGCAATGACCCCGTGGAAAGCTGTAGCCAGGGCTGCAACCAGGGCTGCAAGAAACATCCCCATCATTCTCAGCCGACTGATCTCTACTCCCAGGCCCTTTGCCGAATCATCCCCCGTTGCAAGGGCGTTCAGATCCCAGCGGTGAAGTGAAAAGTAAACAATAACGCACGCTGTAACAAACGCCAGTAAACCTATTTCCTTCCAGCTCGATCGGGCGACATCCCCGAATGTCCAGAAAACCACGGTAGCAATCTCCACATCCGTGGCAAAATACTGAATCAGGATCGTGCCGGATGTGAACAGAGAGGATAAAGCAACCCCCGCAAGGATAATGGATTCGGGCGACATCTTCTTCAAGCGGGCCAGAAGAATGATGACCAGGGTAGCGGTAATAGCCCCCAAGAAGGCAAAAAAGGTCACCGCGTACATGTTCAGGATCAGAAATGAACCTGAATCCGCGGTCCTCAACGCGCTTTGCCTCATATCCGCAGCACCCAGTATAACTATAGAAAAAGCAGCACCGAAGGCGGCACCCTGGCTTATTCCCAGCGTAAAGGGAGATGCCAGAGGGTTTCGGAGAAGGCTCTGTGTTGCCAGGCCTGAGAGTCCGAGCCCGCAACCGGTCACAATAGCTGCTAGGATACGTGGCATCCTGATATCCCATACCACGATATTGTACGCTCCGGTTTCAAGTCCCAAAACGGTCCGAATAATATTGAATATGGATATATCATAAGAGCCAACTGCTATTGACCATATTACCACGACAACAAGCGCTGAAAAAATACCTATCAACAGGTATACTTTTGGCCGAACAAAGGCTTCATGTGCTCTCAGGACATCTCCTATTCGCGCCTTATGTTCCGGATACAATTTAGCCGGTGTTTCGATAATATTTCCTCAAACGCAAAAGCCACGAGGAATATCACCCTGCTGGTGACCAACCTTCGTGGCTTTTATTAAATTGATCTTAAACTCTGTGTATCTTTAAAGGCTTCATACCTTTTTATATTACCTGTTATTTTTAGACTGTCCGGATCCTTTTGTCAAGATCTAATTTGGAAAACACCCTATTGACACCCCTCGGGTTTTTCTTTATAGTGCGCCGTTAATACATACAGGAGGATCCATGGTGGAAAAGATTGATTACAAGGAAAATATTGAGAGGGCGGTAGCGATATTTGAAACAACCCAAGGAATCTTCAGGATAGAGATATATGTAAAAGAATGCCCTGAAACAGCCTGGAATTTCATAAACCTTGCCGAAGGAAGGCAAAAGACTACGAGAGAGGGCGGATTCTATGACAGATTGACCTTCCACAGGGTCATTGACGGTTTCATGATACAGGGCGGCTGTCCCTTCGGGACCGGCATGGGTGGTCCTGGATATACCTTTAAAGACGAATTCAATAAGTCGCTTCGACATGATAGCGAGGGCATATTATCGATGGCCAACGCCGGCCCCGGGACAAACGGCAGCCAGTTTTTTATTACTTTAGCCCCGACTCCTCATCTGGATGATCATCATACCGTGTTTGGAAAAGTTATCAGCGGCATGGATGTTGTTAGAGACATAGGCCATGTGGAAACAGGACCCAATGACAGACCCAAAAAGCCCGTTGTGATTGCGAGTATTACAATAGAGAGATAGATTCTCTTTCTCATGTCATTGGGGAAAAATGGCATTTGAAAAAATCATAACTCTGGTAGTATTCATCACCTGCTATGGACTGGCATTAAGTCGTAAAGTCAAAATCGCATATGCATCCATTGTGGCTGCCACTGTGCTGTTGGTATCTGGATTGATGCAACCATCCGAAGCACTGTTCAAAGCCGTCAAGTGGGACGTATTGGGAATATACTGGGGTTTCATGATGGTCTCCTTTGTCTTCATGAAAAGTCGCATGCCGGATTTGATCGCCAATCGCATCATTACCACAGTTAGGGTTGAGAAGTATGTCATTTTCACGCTCTGTTGTCTGACAGCCTTCTTATCAGCCTTCATGGAGAATGTGGGAGTGGTCCTTATGATGGCGCCAGTGGCCATTGCGGTCAGCCTTCGCATGCAAAGTGATCTGTTCCCTTATCTGATTTCCATTGCAATCAGTTCCAATGTTGTCACCACCCTTACCATGGTGGCGGATCCGCCATCAATCATTCTGGCTTTGGCAACAGGGATGAAGCCGCTGGACTTCTATCTGTTTCAAGGGAGAATAGGCCTCGGCACAATCACGCTGATTGGAGTCCTTGTGGCCTTGGGGACACTGCTCTTTCAGTTCCGTCGTATGCAAAATCCGGTAGCTGTGCAGGCAGAATCAATAGCGACAACTAAAGGCCCTTCGGTGCTCTTTGTGCTGGGAGTGGCTGCCTTGGCAGTTGGCCCGGAATTCGGACTCAGGCCGGGGACTGTTGGGTTGATTGCGGGATTGATTGCGCTGTATATGGGCAGGGCGGACCTGAAAGAAATGATTTGGGAATTCGATTGGAACTCCTTCTTTTTTATAATCGGTATTTTCATCGTAATTTACAACCTCAATGCATCAGGCCTGCTCAAGGATTTTGCTGAATTGGCAATTCAATCCGGGATTAATAATCCGACAGTAATTCTGGCCTTCATGATCTGGATCTCGGTAGCCCTGTCATCTTTCATGGACAATGTTCCTTATACTATACTGATGATTCCTGTTTGCCAGAATCTGGCATCTTCATTAGGTATCAATGCATGGCCGTTTCTATATGGCATGCTGATCGGTACCGGCATCGGCGGGAACATCACACCGGTGGGAGCCACAGCCAATGTTTTTGCCTGCGGAATCCTTGAAAAGCATGGTGAAAAAGTGCAATTGGGACGCTATATGAACCTTAGCATCCCATTTTCCTTGGCTGCCGTGGCTGCAGCCCATCTGCTGCTTCAGCTAGTCTGGATGTAAAAAGGCTTCGAGCTTTTCCCTGAAATCCTTTTTTATCAACTCAGCCCTTTGAACCCACTCTTTATCCGCATTAAGATTAGGGATAACCGCCGTCCCTGATATACCCTTTTCTTTTATCTTTTTCTCAAGCTTATGGTTATAGATGCTTTTTTCATCTTCTATCTTCCGTTCCGATTCCATTATTTTCTTCTCAATAGATTTAATATCTATTTCGTTGAAGATTCTCAGCACCTGCAGTAACGGATAATTATCCTCGCCGGGAACAAGCATGGGAAACAACGCATCGGTGACTGCTTTAAGTGTCACATCCTTCTCACCTTCCGGGTCTGGCCTTATTTCCTCTTTGAGTTTTTCATAAGTTATTATCCCATCAAGAAATTTCTGTATAAGACCTTTTATCCTGTCCGTTAACTCTTTCTGCCTCAGATCTCTCTTCTCCTCATCGGACATTGTCATGCCTTTTGTCTTCTCCATGATGATATCAAGGGTGCTCTTTATCTCTCCCATCGTTAACTCCTCAATTTTTAATAATTCCCTTTCTTTTCAGCTCCTCTATGATCACGTTATGAAGCATCGGCCTGAATGTCTTTATCTTCTGGTTTTCCCTTGTCGGGTGAACCCTGTTGGTCAGGAAAATAACAATAACTTCTCTATCGAGGTCCATCCAAATCGACGTGCCTGAATAGCCGAGGTGCCCGACACTGTTCCTGGAAAAATATCTTCCTGAGCTTGAATTCCCCCTGCTGGGAGTATCCCAACCCAGGGCCCATGTGCAGCCGTCAACGATTCCCTGTCGCCTGAAAAACTCCCTGACTGTTTGTGCTCCAAAATAATCGGATCTTTTCCCCTTAAAATGCCGTAAAAGCATATCCGCAATAATATGCACATCTCCGGCCGTGCTGAAAAGCCCTGCATGACCCGCCGCGCCACCCAGCACGAAAGCGTTTTCATCATGGACCACGCCGTTCAGTATTTTCCCGCGCCAAGGGCAGGCCTCCGTTAACGCGAACACTTTTCCCCTGCACGACAGATTCTGATTATCCACATTGAAAAAGGTTTTCTCCAGAGAAAGAGGCCTGTAAAAATATTGATCAAGATATTCAGGCAGTGCCATTCCTGAACTCTTCTCAATAATCCACTCAAGTATCATAAAACCTAGATCACTGTACAGGCAGGAAGTTCCCGGTTTATATTCCAAAGGTTCATCTACAAGCATATTCCTCAATATGGATTTACGTTCACCACCCGGATAATTTTGAAGGGCCATATAAAATGGTTTCCAATCCCTCAGGCCACCTGAGTGATTCAACAACAACCTGACGGTTATGTCAGCCTTATCGTCAATGGCCCCATCATCTATTATTTCCGAAAGTGTTTGATCCAGTTTTATCTTACCCGAATCCACCAGACTCATAACAGCGAGAACAGTGCCTAAAGGTTTGGTCAATGAGGCCAAATCAAATATTGTATCTTTCGTGACCAAAGATCTTTCCGGCACAATGGATCTGAATCCAACAGATTCGGTCAGGAGAACATCTTCGCCCGCTGATAGCAGGAGTACCGCCCCGGGATACACACCCTCAGACACACCCCTTTCCAGTATCTCATTTATTTTAAGCATCACCAGGGTTCATTCATATAAAAAAATATAGGAAAAAACTTTGGCATCCGCCATAATATTACTTATCAGGCAGTATTCATTTGGCTGATGCGCCGTATCCGATGCAGTCATCCAGACCGCTGCGGGCAATCCCGCTTCTCTAAAAAGCGCCGCCACAGTACCGCCCCCTATACCTTTTGGTTTGCCCTCCATTCCGCTGACGGCTTTAATCGCTTTTTTAAGCTCTTTTACCACGCTTGATTCCGCGGAGGTTGGAGGGGCGGCATCAAGCCTGTACTCTGTTTCCGTAATAATGGAGACCCCTTGTTCCTCTTCAACCTTCCGCGTGATCTCGTCAACCTCCCGCAGGACTTCTCCGACATCATATTCAGGCAAAACCCGGCAATCCATGTAAAAGATATCTTTCCCGGGGATAGTGTTTATGTTTGGTACATTTGCCAAAATCTTTGTGGATTCAAAGGTTGACACAGAAGGACTGAACAGTTCATTGCTAATATCAAATTTACTTTTGAGATGTTCAAGGGCCACCATAAGCTTTGCCGCTCCAAAAAGGCTGTTTTTCCCCTTATCAGGAGTGCTGGCATGACACTGTTTCCCGGTTACAGTGAATTTAATATGCAGTATAGATTTTTCCGCAACTTCTATCATTGTCCCTTCTTCATTGCCGGCATCCGGTACTATTATAAGATCATCTTGATTAAAAAGCTCCCTTCTGTTTTTTAAAAGATATTCAAGGCCATGCTTGCTGCCCGTCTCCTCGTCTGAGACAAACATCAACCCCACGGATCTATTTAAGACACTTCCGGACTCTTTAATCGCCTTTATCGCAATCAGTGAACTTACTATACCATGCTGGTTGTCTTCCACTCCCCTGCCGATTATCCTGTCGTTATCTACCCTGACCTGATATGGATCAGTATCCCAGAGGGAAATATCCCCCGGAGGAACAACATCCAGATGGCTCAATATCCAGACGGTCCGAGACCCGTAGTCACCTTGCCAGAATGCGGCAATATTAGGTCTGTATCCTGAATCCATTCTTCCATCAGGAGACTTAATCTCCTCAATCCATTTCGGAGACATTTCGTAAAGCCGTTGTTTTAAATATTCAGCCTTTTCAATCTCTCCGGGCCCATTATTCCCTGGTCCCACGGCAATCCTGGACGTAAGTTCCGCCTGCAATTCTATTATCTCGTCCCTATACCCTTCTATGAGATTCATAACTTCTTTCAGACCGGACATGAGCACCCTCCCTCAATGTTATTTCAGCCCTGATAATCTCGCGATCTCTTTCATAATCAGATCCGAGAAATTCCCGATTACTTCTTTCAAATCTTTTGTGACCGGTTTTCCAAAATGAACAAAAACCCGAGTCCGCATACCCTGTCTGGCATACCTGATTCCTACCGGCACAAAGGGAAAACCAAGGCGTGGCTGGATCATCCTTAAAAGCCCCGTCTTCCCCGGCCCCATATATCCTTCAAAATAGGTGCCTTCAGGAAATATAACAACCCCCTCACCATCCTTTAGTCTGTCAAGCATATTGATTATAGCGTCATAGCTTTCCCTCGGCCTCTTTCTATTGAGGGGTATACCTCCCATGGAGGATATCAAATAAGAAGAGACCGGATTAATAAATAACTCATGCTTTGCTATATAATATAATGGCTTTGGTACAACCAGACCAATGATGGGGATATCTTCCCACCTCTGGTGTTTCGGAAATAGAATAAAAGAGCTAAGGAGTGGCAGATTTTCTAAACCGCGAATCCTGATCTTAAAAAAGAAAGGGAATATGATTCGAATAAAGAACCTGGTTAACCAGACGACAAGAGGCCTTCTTCTTCCACCATAAATAGACATGTTCTTTCGAATTACTCTACAGTAACACTTTTTGCCAGATTCCTCGGTTTATCAATATCCCTCCCCAAAAACCTTGCGCAGTAATAGGCAAGGAGCTGGCAAGGGACCACAGCCAGAATGGGATTAAGAAAATCCATGGTATTTGGTATTTCAATGACGTCGTCAACCATCTCCTTGATGATATTATCCCCCTCCGCAGCTATAGCGATGACGGGGCCTTTCCTGCTTTTTACCTCTTGAATATTATTTATCATCTTGTCATACATGGAATCCTTGGGAACAATCGCCACTATTGGCATTTCCGGATTAACGAGAGCTATGGGGCCGTGTTTCATTTCACCCGCTGCGTATCCCTCCGCGTGAATATAAGATATTTCCTTTAGCTTCAGCGCTCCCTCCATAGCGATAGGATAGCCATATTTGCGCCCGATAAAAAGCCAGTTATCGCGATGACAATACTTCTCCGCAACGGTTTGTATATGGTTGGCCTCGAACAGAATCCTGTTAACCTGATCCGGCAGCGCCTCAAGGGCTCTGATACTTTCCACACCTTCTGTAAGGGATAAATTCTGGTGACGCCCAAGCAGTAGAGCCAACAATGTCAGAATAGTCAACTGTGATATGAAAATTTTTGTTGATGCCACGCCTATTTCCGGTCCGGCATGGTTATAAATGCCTGCCTCGGTTTCTCTTGATACAGAACTACCAACCACGTTAACAATACCTATCACACTGGCGCCCTTGCGTTTCGCTTCCCGCATGGCAGCCAGAGTATCCGCGGTTTCACCCGACTGACTCATTGCGATAATAAAAGTATTTGGAGGGAAATTAAGTTTTCTGTAACGAAACTCTGATGCCAGCTCCACCTCCACATCAACGTCGGTGAGCTTTTCAAATATATATCTTCCGACGCATCCGGCATAATAGGATGTGCCGCATGCGACAATGACGATATGGCGGCTCGCTTTCAACCTGTCCCATACAGGCATTATGCCTCCCAGTTTGGGAACTCCCTCAACATGATCCAATCTCCCGCGTAAAGCGTTTCTTATTGTCTCGGGTTGTTCAAAGATTTCTTTGAGCATGAAATGAGGGAATCCGTTCAATTCCGTATCTTCGGGTGCCCATTCAACAGTCTCCAATCTTCGTTCTATGGCCTTTGACTGGGCCGTCGAGATAGAGAAACCGGTCTTTGTCAACGCCGCAAGCTCATTGTCATTGAGATGAACAACCTTATTCGTGTACCTGACCATTGCCGAGACATCGGAAGCCGCAAAATTGCCTTCTTCTCCTACCCCGATTATCAAGGGACTTCCCCTTCTTGCCACAACAATTTCACCTGGAACCTCCCTGTGAATAACCGCGATTCCAAACGTCCCCTCAAGTTGAAGCATGGTCATTCTGACGGCTTCACCTAGGCTGCCTTGAAAGTTTCTTGCTATAAGTTGCGCAATTACTTCGGTATCCGTTTCAGACCTGAATGCAATTCCGGATTTCTCCAGCTTCTTTTTTATGGAAAGATAGTTCTCAATAATTCCATTGTGAATCACGAACACCTTATCATCAGAATCCCTTTGTGGATGGGCGTTATCTTCCGTGGGTTCGCCATGTGTGGCCCACCTTGTATGCGCTATTCCGCATGTTCCGTTTATATCCAGGTCGGCTGTTTTCTTCTCCAACTCGGATATTTTACCTACGGATCTGTAACATTCAATATTACTGCCGTTTTGAACAGCTACCCCTGCTGAATCATATCCTCTATATTCAAGTCTTTTAAGGCCTTCCATAAGAATAGGATTTGCTCTATCCTTTCCCACATAGCAGACTATTCCACACATCTAAAAAACTCCTATTTCCAGGAGCACGCAGGCAAAAACCGTCAGGCTCCCTGTAAGATCTATGTTTTCGATGAAAAATAGTATTTAATTAAATCGCACGCAATATCTTTTGCCCTGATTCCAAGTAACTCATCATGCACCGCAAGGACTGTGATACAAATACCATTGTTGCCTTCTTCCGGAATAGCATAAGCAGTAAGCCAGTCATATTTATATTGATCCAAACGGTCATTGATCGTTCCTGTTTTCGCGCCTAAATCAATGTTTTCAAATGCCCCTTTTCTTCTCAATGACCTGAACGTCTTACTGCATGTACCATATCTGACGGTATCGTTCATCAGGACCTTCATTTTTTTCGAAGTTTCTTCATTCACGGGAGACGCGAGCTTAGAGGGTTTAGCATAATACAGTATCCTCCCGTTATGATCCCTGATATTAGTGACCAGCCAAGGTTTCATCATCGTGCCGTCATTCGCTATCGACGAAGTTATCAAATTAGCGTGAAGAGGTGATATAAGTGTCCTCTTATTGAAACCTGAAGCTATCTCTGCAAGGCCGAAGTCGTCTGTCGGAACGTCAATCTTACTTTCTTCCAATTCAAGATCAAACGGGATCGGGGTGTTGAAAAGGAATCTGACTGCATAATCATTTAATATTTCTCTCCCCAGTTCATAAATTCCAAGCCTGCCAAAAACAGAATTATTCGATCCTGAAAACGCCTTTCTCAGGCTGGTTTTATATTTATAGCGGTCATTCTCAATCCCTTTCTTTAATTGACTCTTATAAAGGGTATATTTTCCTCCCCTGTAATAAAGCGCCTGATCAGGAGAAAAATTACGCGCTTCAATCACACTCGCAGCGGAAATGATCTTAAAAAGACTGGCCGCTGGAATATCAGCCTTTGTACACAGATTTTCCCTATCACCATCCCCTTCCCTCGCGTAATCAGCGAGAACCAAAATCCTTCCGTCGTGTAATTTCATGACCACGACTGCCGCCATGTAAGTTTTAGAGCGTCCCAAAAGATTTTGGGTATAATCCTGGAATGCGCTTTCTATTGAGGTGGAGACAGTAAGGTTCGCCCCTTCCTTTGATAGAAGATACTTGCCGGTATCTGTTGAAGTTTGGAGTTTCCAGCCTATGAACATTTCGGGCAGGTCTGTCCTGTTCAATCCTCTGGATTCAACGTTAATATCGCCTCTTACTTCAGTCCTGGTTTCGCTTCTCTCCTTGACGTATCCGTGTATCCATAAACTGATAACAAACATGGACAATAAGATCAGAAAGCAGCATCCTGCATAAAGCCCCAGCACAGGGAGTCTGCCGATCAAACATCTTCGCTTCGCACTTCGTTGTAGATCTTTCTGGTAATCCTGCCAGCTTTTAAATGAAAAATCTGTTTGTTCCATCTGTGATTAATTTTATTCAGCCCTGGCAGTCTGTGGTACTTTATCAGACAGCCTGCAGAAAAGATTTGAAAAATAGTTTGATGCGATTCAATGAATTCATGGACCGATTGAACCCTTACCCCCCATATATGGCCTCAATACCTCTGGGATAATAACACTTCCATCCTCCTGCTGATAATTTTCGAGCACCGCGACAAAGGTCCTCCCGACTGCCAGACCTGAGCCGTTAAGTGTATGGACCAACTCAGTGCCGCTTCCTGTCTTTTTCTTGAACCGGATCTCAGCCCTTCTGGCCTGGAAATCCTCAAAATTGCTGCATGAGGAAATCTCCCTGAACACTTTCTGCCCCGGAAGCCAGACCTCAAGATCATAGGTCTTTGCCGCCGAAAAACCCAGATCACCAGTGCAGAGGGAAACAACCCTGTACGGCAATTCGAGTCTCTTCAATATTTCTTCGGCATTTGAAGTGAGCTTTTCCAGCTCTTCATAAGAAACTTCCGGCAAACAAAATTTTACAAGCTCCACTTTATTAAACTGGTGCTGACGGATGAGCCCGCGAGTGTCTTTTCCGTATGATCCCGCTTCAGAGCGAAAACAGGGGGTATAGGATACGTAATAAATCGGCAGTTGATCTTCGGGAATTATTTCTTCCCGGTGGATATTCGTTACGGGTACTTCAGCCGTTGGGATCAGATAGTGATCCCATCCCTCTATCTTAAAAAGTTCCTCCTTGAATTTTGGAAGCTGTCCTGTCCCGGTCATACAGGCGGAATTTACCATAAAAGGAGGCAAAACCTCCTTGTACCCATGGTCCTTTGTATGGACGTCAAGCATGAAATTTATTAACGCCCTCTCCAACCTGGCCCCGTCTCCCATATAAAGAGAAAATCTGGCTCCGGCAAGCTTGGACGCCCTAGGAAAATCCAGAATGCCGAGTCTCTCACCAATCTCCCAGTGATTGAGCGGTTCAAAATCCATTTTCTTGATTTCTCCCCAACTCCTGATTTCAGGATTAAGGCTTTCATCCTTGCCCACTGTGACGGATCCATGGGGAATATTCGGGATCTCCATCCTCAGTTGATCAAGCTCATCCAGAATCTTTGACAAATCCGCTTCACGATCCTTAATCTCCGCAGAGACTTTTTTCATTTCAATGATAATTTGAGAAGCATCCTCTCCCACTTTCTTCATGGCTGCGATATCGTCACTGACCTTGTTTCTCCTGAAACGGAGCTTTTCAATAGCCGAAAGTTGCTCTCTTCTCTTACTGTCAAGGGATTCAAAAAGGGAGAGATCAATATCATATCCCCTATTTTCCAACATTTGCCTTATAGTGCCCGAGTTGTTCCTGATATACTTGAGATCCAGCATAAATTAAATATCACCCCGCTTTTCATTTATCTAAATAGATGAGTTTTTAACATGATTAAACCAAGCGGTCAAACTTTTTGACCTGATGAAGAAATATCAGATGTGATTGTACCCAAAGTTTTAATAATTTGCAGTTTAATTAAAACAATGATATAAGCCTTGGCTCCATAAGGGGATGGCATGTCTTTTGCCATGATAAACCTCCAGGAGACTGTCGGACTTTATCCGACAGTCTCCTGGTAAGATTTAGATTTTATGATGATGACAAAGGAAAAAACAAATATAATATGGAACATTTTTCGATCAGCACGTTTAACTATCCTGCTTATTATCCTGCTGGCTGTTACTTCCATCTTCGGCACTGTTCTTCCACAACGTGAACAGGCTCTGGAATTCGCCGAAAACCTGTCCCCCGCCGTCTTAAAGATCGTGAATTTCTTTCATCTCTTCGATATGTATCATTCGATATGGTTCAGGACATTGATTTTCCTTCTCGCGATCAATCTGCTCGTATGCTCAATTGATCGTTTACCGGGGACCCTCAGGCGGTTCCGTTTTACCCCAAAACCAGACAGATCAAAACCCTTCAGGTATCCATCTTCCGCAAATAATATCATCTTTAGCGATAACACCGAAATAGTAAAACAAAATATTATAACACTGCTGAATAATAGATATAATAGGATTGAATCAAAACATGGGGAAGATACTGACTTTTTTTATGCGGAAAAGGGTAAATATTCCTTTTTCGGAGTATATTTGGTTCATATAAGCGTATTATTCATCCTTATCGGAGCTATTATAGGTTCAATATTAGGATTTGAAGCCCATGTAAGCATACCTGTTGGAGAATCAGTTGAATCGGTTATACGCAGGGATACGACCGGTCATCATCATATTGATCTGGGTTTCAGCGTACGTTGCGAAGATTTTTTTATAGATTTCTATGATAATGGAACTCCTAAGGAATACAGATCGGAACTGAGTTTCCATTCAGAGGGAATTACCAGCCAAAAGAGGAGTCTCCTTGTCAATCATCCGGTTAAATTTAATGGAATCACATTTTATCAATCCTCATATGGTACTGTTCCCGGTAAAAGGGTGCGACTGAGAATTTCCTCCGAAGACAAACCGGGCATGAGTGAAACAATTGAAGTCGAGAAAGGGAAGATCATTCCCCTCGGACATAAAGGTGATCTGTTTCAAGTATTTGAAATAGAAACCAATCTCAGGGGCATGATGGGCCCCGCAGCCCTGATCTCCGTAAAATCGGCGGATGATAGCGTCCTTAATTTCTGGGTATTTCAAAACATTGAGATATTAAAGAAAAGGTTTCCTGAGGAAATGTTCCGATCTCCCAGATTAAACCCTTCCGCGTTTAAACCTTATTCATTTTTTCTTGAGCAGGCGGAAACAAATTATTATACGGGCCTGCAGGTAAACAAGGACCCGGGTGTAATATTCGTGTATATAGGATTTTTCATGATCATGGCCGGCCTCATAGTAACTTTTTTCTCGTCCTATAAACAGATATGGATACGGATCCGAACTGGGAAAAAAGATGAGACCCTAGTTGACATAGCCTGGAAATCAAGCAGGAATCCCGCTGGAATGGAGAGAGAGATTGCTGAGATGGTAAATATCCTAAGGAGTACCGGTATAAAAGGGTAAAAATATGTTAAACACGATAATATTGAGCTATATAACTTTTATATATTTTATCTCCTTTATACTATACCTCCTCCTGATGGTCATGGGGAAAGAATTTTTCGGTAAAATAGCAACATACGTGACCTTGGTTGGCCTTCTGGGACATACTGTCGCGATTATATTGAGATGGTTTGAGTCTTACCAGATTGGAATAGGTCATGCGCCCCTCTCCAATCTTTTCGAATCTCTCATATTCTTTGCCTGGACCATTATCTTCCTCTATATCATCGTAGAATGGCGTACAAAAAACAGGAGTTTTGGGGGATTTACCACCTCTCTGGCCTTCATCATAATGGCTTATGCGTCCTATTCTCCAAATGTAAAAAACAGTATTCAGCCCCTTGTCCCCGCTCTAAAGAGTAACTGGCTTATTACCCATGTGATCACCTGTTTTTTCGGATATGCCGCCTTTGCTATTGCCTTCACCATAAGTATTATGTACATGCTGAAAAGGCTGGACACCCCTGAAATGAAAATCCTCCTGCTAAAAATGATCCCCGGAAAAGGCATCCTTGACGAACTTACTTATCAGATGGTCGTCATAGGATTTCTTATGTTGACCCTTGGTATAATAACCGGGTCTGTCTGGGCTCATTCTGCCTGGGGATCATACTGGAGCTGGGACCCCAAGGAAACCTGGTCCTTGATTACCTGGTTTATCTACGCGCTTTTCCTTCATTCGCGCCTTCTGATGGGATGGAGGGGGAGGGCTTCAGCAGTGCTGTCCGTGATAGGTTTCTGCTGCGTCCTCTTTACATATTTTGGGGTCAACTATCTGGCCGGCCTTCATAGTTACGCGAAATAGGTAATAACATTATGAGGATATTCTTATCTGGCGGCACGGGATTCGTGGGGAACCATGTTATCAACGCCCTTCTTGAAAATGGGCACATGATAACCGCACTAGTCCGTCCGGGATCAGAGAATAAATTACACAGACATGACGAGGTCAATATCTTCCCCGGGGACCCTTGTGAACCGGGTGATCTTAACAGTGGATCCCTGGGTTGTGATGCTATAATTAACCTCGTAGGAGTGATAAGGGATTATCCACGGAGGGGCTTCACCTTTGAGCGTCTCCACACAGGGATAACAAGGGACATCATCTCCGCGGCGAAACAAAATCATATATCCAGAATTCTGCACATGAGCGCCCTTGGAGCTGGACATCATGCTTCCACCGCCTACTTCAGGACCAAATTCGCCGCGGAAGAACTGCTGCGTCAAAGCGGACTTGAATATACGATCTTCAGGCCTTCTCTGATCTTCGGCAGGAATGGCGACGCAATCAGATTGTTTGCAGGTATGACGCGTAAATTTCTGGTCCCGATTATCGGAAACGGCAGGTATTGTTTCAATCCAATAAGCGTGAGAACCGTGGCTCAGGGTTTTGAGAAAGCATTAAGCCTGCGAGGAAGCATTGGCAGAATCCTTGAGTTGGGTGGCCCGGATGAGGTTACATTTGATGAAATTATGGATATCATCGCGCGCGTGTCAGGCAGAAGGATTTTTAAACTTCATATCCCGGTATTTCCTCTCCGATTATCAACCTCAGTGATGCAATATATTCCGGGATATCCCCTCTCATCCGATCAGATAACCATGTTACTTCAGGGTAGCACATGCGACCCGGCGCCTTTTTATCAATTGACGGGCATCACACCTGTTTCCCTTGAAGAAACGATCAAGGAGGCAATCTGTCCCTGAACCTAAATCTCAAACCTGTAGGATGTCATTGACGGGGTGATGATGGTCGTTACTATCTCCGCCTCGCAAAAATTTTTCAGCATCTCAGCAACCCTGTCTCTTGTTTCAACGGCCCTGCCCTCGCTGTCATCTCCGAGAGTATCGATATTCATGACAATATTTCTTGTGCCATCATCAATAAGGGTATTATGGCCGTTTCTCCAGTTCCAGCGCCTGCACATGACCTCTTTTTTCCCCTCCACCACATAGATAATCTCGCCCTTTTCAGGGCGCTCGACAACCCCGGGCTCCCCAAGCGGGGTAAAATTCTCATCGCCGTCAGCATAACGCAGTACCAGATATTCCCCTGCTTTATTGAGATCATCACCTCCAACAGGAGTCACCCCTCTGATTGAGTTATAATTCATAATGGCCACGACTTTATTGATAAAGGGAATCCTGGTTCCCGGTTTCTGGACCCTTTTCTGCAACGAGCAATGGGCTGGGGGAAACTTGTTGGGATTCGATCCGAAAATGCGATGGGCCTCGCGCCAGACTTCCGTTCGAGGATCATTCTTTATATCAAAGGCATTCTCACACGCCTCATCGATGGCACTGTTGAGGAGATCCTCAAGTTCCTTTGAATGACCCTGGTTTTTCATTCTTCTGGCTAAGACTATCCCGCGCCTGAAGGTGGGATAATTCTCGAATATCTTTTCCTGTACCCTTATTTCATACATTTTCAGTCCTCTCCTTATATCTATTTTTAAAACATGCCCTGATACTAGATCAGACGATTAATTCATCATTGCCAAAAAATTTTGTCAAGGTTATTTATAAATACCTTCCTTGACAAACAACCCCCCCTTCAAATATTGTTACCCACGCATGAGTAAAGAGATGCTTTTTTTGCCTAAACAAGTCAGGGGTAATATATGAGAACTTTTTTTATCTGTCTGCAGCTCTTCATCTTTACCGCATCAATCGCTTTTACAGGAGAGAAAACTGGCGCAAGCGATCTTAAAAATCCTGTCTGTCTAATCAGAACCTCCATGGGGGACATACACATTGAGCTTTTTGCGGACGACGCGCCCAATACCGTGAAAAATTTTATCGATCTGGCAGAGGGAAGCAAAGAATATGTGGATGTCAGCAAAGGTGGGAAGATCAAAAAACCCTTTTATGATGGACTAATATTTCACAGGGTCATAAGGGACTTTATGATACAGGCGGGATGCCCTTTAGGCGACGGTACAGGTTCACCAGGTTACACATTCAGGGATGAAATAAACGCCAAATCATTGGGACTGGATAAATTGAAGGCATTTGATGACAGAACGAGGCCTCATAATTATTTAGGAATCAGATCACAGGAAGACTACAATAACCTGATGAAAAAAGTATTGAATCCCATCGTGGCATCCATGGGAATCGATTCAGAGGAAGAATTTAGAAATAGAGAAAAAGAGATTGTTGATAAATTAAAGGTGCTTACGCTAGAGCAGATATACATCTATATGGGTTACAGGTTTAATGATAAACTGACCTCCCATTATCCTGAAAGAGGGTCTATCGCGATGGCAAACAGCGGTCCGGACACAAACGGCTCACAGTTTTTCATCAATGTTGTCGATACACCTTGGCTGACCGGCAAGCATACGGTCTTCGGCCATGTATTTGACGGCATGGAAGTGGTTGACCGGATAGTCCATGTGCCTGTGGATGATAAGGCTAAACCCGTTAATGATGTTAAGATCATATCCATCAGGCAGGTCAAGTACCCTTCAAAGGAGTAATGTAATAACAGGAAAATCTTTATAAAACCTTCTTCTCTTTCCCAAAAAACCACCCATTGGATGACCATCGTTTCAGAACTATATCAACAAACTGGTTCTTCTCAGAATATGACAAGTGGATATCCGTTTCATAAGAATAATGCAGTCTGGCAATAAATTCCGGAATGGTAATGTACAGGTTATCATCCCCGAGTTTTCCATATTCTTTTTTTTCCGCATCATTGATCATTTTTTGCATCTCATCAACGGACACCTCTATTTCCTTCCATTCCCCATCGTAGATATGTCTACCCCAGGAAAAACCGAACAAGACAAAGAGCTTACTTACTCCAAGTTTCCTGATCAGGCTTATATTCTTTTTAAGATCTGTCTTAAGGTCTTTCACGGAGATGGGATCTGTAACAACTTCCCTTTTCATTTTTAATGCTATATCTTCCATTTTCCGTTTACTCTAAATTTATTCTAGCACTATGTCGGACTTTGTTCGACATAGTGCTAATAATATTTTTTCTTTTATTATTTTGCGAATAGATTTTTTCTATATGGAGAAAAAATCTGTGCAATTCATCGTAAATTTCTTTTAACCTTCAAGATTTTGACCCCGAGGCTTTTTGCCTTCAGTTCAGCCCTTGCTTTGCGTATGGATATCTTTTGTTCATATGCTTCTTTTTCTTGCTCATGACACTGTGCCGCGCAATGCTCAATTTCTTTCTGGGCCCTGGTAATTGCAGAGATACGATCCTTGCGGCGTGATAACTCTTCGGTAATATCCACCCCGATTAAGGAATCATCGATATCAGCCTTTTCAGCTAAACACATTAGTTCTTCGACTTCGTCTTTAGGAAAAAATCAATAGTTTCGTGGTCGGGATATGTGTTTGCGGCTATATATCTGAAGGCAACTGAATAATAGATGGCCTCTTCTATTTTCCGGTAGCCAATCCTGTACGGAAGGAGTCATAAGAAAAAGAGTATTACGATCAAATTGTTTGAAGTTCGATCCCATTATATTATCCTTGTATTCAAAGTGTTTAATGAAAGATAATATATCATTACATTGCTGTCCAAATAAAAAATCGATTTTGGACAAGTGTGGTACTAAACATAGACTTATTGTCTAGGACCCTGTCGGACTTTATCCGACAGTCTCCTGGTAAGATTGGGATTTTCATTTATTTTTGGCGATATTTATTTCTAATCTTATTCATCGCAGCCGGTAAATGAAAAAATATACCTTTTTGAAATAAAATCGTTTTTTAAATCTTTGTAGCAGCCTGTCGGCCAAAGTCCGACAGGCTGCTAGGAGCTTTTTACCGGGAACGTACAGGCGGTTAGCCATTTGCCATGAAGCCTTCATGAAAATGAACGGTGCCATGCGGAAATATATCAAAAAACGGCAGGGCGAGGAAAACATCTTGCGGGATTCCCTCATGATACAATTCCGGATAATTCCGGAAACCAAAGCGCCTATAGTAATTCGGATCACCGACAAGTGCGCAACCCTGGCCCCCCGACTCTTTCAGCATTGCAAGACCTTTATTGATAAGTGATTTCCCAATGCCCTTTCTTTGATACTCGGGTAATACTGAAACCGGGCCAAGGCCGTACCAGTTTGTTGAACCGTCACTGACGGTCACAGGTGAAAAAGCTACATGACCGACAATCCTTCCGTCAATTTCGGCCACGAGCGAGACAGTTAACGCACCCGCGGCACGCAAAGCAGTTATAATAAACTGTTCTGTCTTGTTGCTTATCGGCAGAGTCATAAATGCAGCGATTGTGACTTCGGTTATCGCCTCAATATCCGCATCCGTCTCTTCTCTGATATTCATATGAGAATCCTGCTATTACAACTTTCTACAGTATGGCTAATAATATTCAAAAAATGATTACATCCTGGCGAACTGATTTAGCTCCATGTTTTCATTGTAGTATTTTTCCGGCTCAACCACCATACGCTTCAGAAAGAGAGCGATTTCCATCTGAGTTACTGCCATCATGCTGGGCAGCCTGACAAATTCGTGGGTATGCCCGGGGTAAAGATGCATCTCCACAGGAACCCCGTATCGCTCAAGCTCCGAGTACAAACGCATACTGGTAACATGCGGAACCATTTTATCGGCCGTTCCGTGTAATAAAAATGTGGGAGGAAAGTCCTTGGAAATAAGGTGAATCGGGCTTATTCTTCGCGCTTGATGTTCGTTCGGATCGTCTCCAAGAAGGACCTGCGCTTCAATGTTGCCGGGCAAAGGCTCGGCGACGGTGAATTCCGCCGGAGGGAAAAAGGCGATCACCGCAGATACCGCGTCCGATACACTTGTGTTATCATTGCCCTTGTATTCGCGGTCATGGGGTGTTCCCCCCGCCATCAAAGCCAGATGTCCTCCTGCGGAAAATCCCTCCACCGCGATCTTGTCGGGGTTGATGTTCCATTCGGCGGCATTCGCCCTCACCCAGCGTATCGCAGATTTTACATCCTCGATTTGAGCGGGCCAGGGAGACTCGCCCAGCAGGCGGTACTCCGGAGCAAAGGCCACGAACCCATATCGCGCTAGTTCAGGGCCAAACAGGCTCATCATGGATTTATCGCCGTGTTGCCAACCGCCTCCATGCAAAAGGATTATGGCTGTCTGCGTATGCTCATTCACATTCGGCGTGAAGATATCAATCTTCAGTTCCCGGTTACCTATTCGTTTGTAGGTCTTCTCTACTTTTGTTTCCATTGCTTCAGTTCTCCTCAGGTTTCATAAGGTTTCGCATTGAGCCGGCGATTTTCGCTAATCAGAACTTTGATTATATTAATTATTTTTTCTTATAAATTTTGTCAAATCAACTTTAAGCAAAGGGGAAAGTATTTTTTCATGAAGCAACATAAATACCTGTTCCATCTCTTTCAAAACACACGGATCAGCCCGCTGTAAAAAGGGAAGTACTATTTCCTTTGGAGGGGTTAAAAATACCGATAACCAGCCTGAATGTTTTTCTAGATTAGAATAATATGCATTAGCATAATTCCAGAATAAAGACCTCTTCTTTACATTTCACTCAATTTATGTAAAGAAGAGGTCTTTAACTTTACATGAAAAACTTGAAATGTAAGTTTAGTGCCCTTTTTCATATAAATCATTCCAAAAATAGAGCTAGATACCGTCCAAAGACATAACTCTGGTTTCGGCCAATCTTTTCCCATTTAACCAATATATTAAGCTCCTCAAAGTTCCGGATCAAAGAGCTGGCCGTCTGATGAGTTATATTCAGCATCCGCGAAA
>JAFGDF010000277.1 GCA_016932235.1 Deltaproteobacteria bacterium
CCTTCTCCTTTCCCCCCCACTCTTTTCATAGGGAATTTTAGGCGCTGGGGTGAATAAACCCATTGAGGTGCTGCATGAGCTTTCGGGCAGTTCTTCCCCTTGTTCAGGGGTGATTCCTTCATACCTTCAATCCTGATAAATCTACCGTCCTTGACAATCGCATAAATACCGCATCCGGCGGAAGGTCCGCACATTGCGCAAAAAGTCGGAATGGCGATTTCTGAGTGTTTTGTTTTATTGTCAATATTCATACCCTTGGATTCTCCTGTTTATATAGTTGACACATCCGTCTCAATAACATGTTCTAATGGCATTTATGGCCTCCATTCTTTATTAAAGATTTTGTACAGTATCTTTTCAAATCCAATCTTCTCTGAAAGCACCTCGGCATCACGGATAAAATTTCCCCATGGTCGTTTCAATGTTATAATAGTCCTTATCTTTCCAGCCAGGTCGGTACAATTGATCAGGTTTGCCCCTATAAGGACGTCCTTTTCAAAACAGAGGAGACAGTAACCACCATTTCCGGGATCACCGAATGCAATGTGACTGACAAATTCCCCGCACCTTTGCACATCGCCCAACTGCGCGTAGGCCCAGGAAAAAAAAGGACTGATATTTTGCGGTATGGAACCCTGATATGTGCCGTCCTTCCCCGCCATATTGTAACCGGCAACGCGGCCCTGGCAGCAGGCATTACCCCAGGTGCCAAGCCATTCCTGCTTTCCTGTAATAAGATTGTACCCCTGGCTGACGTCTCCGGCGGCGTAAAGGTTTTCCCGGTTCGTTTTCATCCTTTCATCTACCAGGACTGCCTGCTTCATCTCTATTCCGTCAGGTTCAATAAAATTAAGATTGGGACGTACCCCTGTGCAGACCGCCATGAAATCTGCCTTTTCTCTTGTATTATCGGAGAAATGGCACATAATCCCTCCATCCGGCAGGTCTTCCATGCCCTCTATGGAGCAGCCGAGGCGAAAATCCACTCCATGTTCTTCAAAGTATGTCCTGATAAATTCTGCAGACGATGGAGATGCCCCGTTGGGAAGAAGCTGGCTTGCGATATCCATGACTATAACCTTTATGGCGTTCTTGCTCATAACCTCTGCCACCTTAAGACCCACAAGAGAGGCCCCTAAAACAATAACCTTTTTCGCAGACCGCATGGCTTTTTGAAGATTCTTTACAGATTCCGCCGACCTCAAAGGATAGGCCCGCGACGATTCTCTCAGGCCGGGGACTGGCGGCATAACAGGGCTGGCGCCGGTAGCTATGAGACAACGGTCATAGGAGATCTGTTTTCCGTTTACCAGATTTACCCTCTGATTGGTCATGTCCAGAAACTCAGCAGGAGCATCAAAATGGCAGGTAATGTCATGTCTGTCATAAAACCGGGACCCGAAGGGGAAGCAACCCTCCCATGGGATGACCCCTTTCAGGTAATAGGGGGAAAGCATCGGATTAAACGCAGGCGTTATGGCATCTGATACAATATGAAGTTCTCCAGCATAGCCTGCAGATCTTATGGCTTCTGAGGCAAATATTGCAGCGCCACCGTTGCCAAGGATGACAAAACACCCATTCTCCATAGCGCTACGCCTCTTTCGAAAGACCGGAAGCAAGGGATTTGAGAATAACAATGGATGCCTTTTCCGCCTTTTTTTTGCTCAGTTCCTCAAGGTCACCAACCTCCAGGGCGCGTGCCGGGCAGGCGCGGACACAGGCAGGTTTCATATTATATCCTCTACGTACATAGCATAGATCGCATTTGGCCATTTTTCCATCATCGGGAAACTTCGGCGCTCCGAATGGGCATGCCAGCTCACAGCTGTGACACCCGACACAGAGGTCGCGATTGACAGTCACAACGCCATCTTCCGCTCTTTTTGAGATAGCGCCCGTCGGACATACCATGATGCAGGGAGCGTCCCCGCAATGCTGACATGAGAGAGAGAAATAAGATATCCTGGAATCAGGATACCTTCCCTCCTCATATATGGTGACATGACGAAACGCGACAATGTCGCCAACTAAAAAATCGTTCTGGTCCTGGCAGGCAACCACGCACGCCATACATCCCGAGCATCTCGAAATATCGTAAGAAAAGGCATATTGGCTCATTTACTACCTCCCTGGCCCTGCATTTTTTTCACCTCACATATAAGAGATTTAAAACCCGGGAATCCGGAGATAGGATCCCTATAATCAGGATCAATCAGTTCATTCACATCCGCGCCCGGTAGATTGTGAAACATGCTGACAACCCCGGGTGGCACAAGTTCCGTCACGTTGGCCCTGACACGAAGAGAGCCTCTATGTGTAAAAAGCGACACCCATTCATTATCCTTAATGCCCCGATCCCGGGCGTCCTGGGGATTAATATCAATCATTGGATCAGGACGCAGATTCCTTGTCCAGGGGACCCGAAACATCCTTGAATGGATAAACATAGGGAGGCGGGCGCCCGTGGTAAAGGCAAGTGGATACTCCTTTGCCGGATCAGGAGTGGAAACAGGGCTCAGCCCCGGTTCCCTGTAGACCGGAAGCGGATCTACCCCTGCCTCCTTCAATAAAAGGGAAAGGAATTCCATCTTCCCGGAAGGTGTGTTGAATCCTGATTTTCTGTATTTCTCATAGGGAACTTCCACGGGGGTCTTAAGAAAGCAACCCCCGGGATGTCCCTTTATATCAGACATCTTGATATCCGAAGGCGCGAATATCCAATCGAGACAAGCCTCGTATCCCTGAACAAGTAGAGGGTCTTCCGGAGTGATCCTGCGGGCAAGGTCCGTGATAATCTCAGCGTCTGACCGGGACTCGCCAACATTTGGAATGATCTGTTCAGCCCACACTGCGTATCTCGACGGGTACATCACAAGCCCTTCCCTTTCAAAGGAGGTGCAGGCGGGCAGCACTATGTCGGCAAGCCCGGTGGTATCAGTCATGAAAAGATCAACATTAACAAAAAAATCGAGTTTCTCCAGGCTCTCCTTCATAAAATCAGACCCGGGCCACATTCG
>JAFGDF010000278.1 GCA_016932235.1 Deltaproteobacteria bacterium
AATGCCAGTGTGGCGGATGTGGTCATATATTATGCATACACTGATAAAAGCGCAAAGGGTAAGGGCCTTTCCGCGCTTATCCTGGAGCCCAAGAATTTCGGGGGTGTCACAACAACTGACCTGGATAAGCTTGGAACCCGTTCCACACCCACCGGTGAAATTTACTGCGAAAACACCAAGATACCAAAGGAAAATATCTTGGGAAAGCCGGGTGACGGGGCCAAAATCGTCTTCGGATCTTTAAATCAGACAAGACTTTCCGCTGCGGCAGGTGGCGTCGGCCTGGCCCAGGCCTGTTATGACTCCATCCTTTCATATGCCATGGAAAGAGAACAGTTCGGCCAGGCCATCGGCAATTTTCAGATGATTCAGGAGATGGTGGGATCCCTGGCATGCCAGATCGAGGCAGCTCGTCTCATGGTCTACAAGGCCGCCTGTCAAAAAGATGAGGGCAATCTGGGAAACACCCTGGAGGTGGCCATGGCCAAATTTACGGCAGGTGAAGTCGCTATGAAGGCGGCAGAATATGCCGTAAGGATCCTCGGAGCCTACGGGTATTCCACCGAATATCCTGTGGCCCGGTTTTTCCGCGATGCGCCTCCATACTTCATGGTAGAAGGATCTGCCAACGTCTGCAAGATGATCGTTGCTACTGACCAGCTCGGGATCAGGAAGGCCAATAGATAGTAATAGCGCAATATAAAAAACATTATTTTATGGATGAGCATCAGTTATTAACCGCCTTATAATTAACCACACCCCCGTCATTCCGGCCTGCCTGTGCGTGTTCGCACGCAGACAGGCGGAGGCCGGAATACAGCAGTTTTTCCGGGGAGAGCATAGCAATATTGATATGAGACGATTAATAATACTCATTCGTAAAAATATACAGGAGGAAAAAGATGAGACCCTATTTTGAAAAAATGACGCCTTTCGGCAAAGAACTCACCGATAAACAGAAGGAAAGCGGGCAGGAAAATATAGCCCAGATCAGGGAGGTCGAAAAGGAGGTTGAGGCGGCTGTTGAGGCGGTGAAAAATGCAGGAATCCCTGCTGAAGTGATAAAAAAGAGGGGCCAGATGACGGTCTGGGAGAGGATCGAACACATTATTGATCCGGGCACCTGGTGTCCCCTTCATACACTTTATAACCCCTTATCCAATGAGGAGGGCACAACGGGTGTGATTGACGGTCTGGCCAAGATCAACGGCAAATGGGCCGTAGTAATCGGCTTTGACAACAAGGTAATGGCCGGCGCCTGGATCTCGGGCCAGGCGGATAATCAGCTCAGGGTCACGGATATGGCAAAAAGGCTGCACGTTCCATTAGTATGGTTGGTAAACTGCAGCGGTGTGAAACTGACGGAACAGGAAGAGGTTTACGCTAATCGAAGGGGAAACGGCACGACCTTTTTCAGACACGCTGAATTGGAAAAAGTCGGAGTTCCCATCCTGGCAGGTATTTACGGCACAAACCCTGCCGGTGGCGGATACCAGGGGATCAGCCCTACCCTTCTGATAGCACATAAAGATGCCAATATAGCCGTCGGCGGCGGCGGTATAGTCGGCGGAATGAGCCCCAAGGGTTATTTTGATGAAGAAGGCGCTGAACAGCTTATAGAAGCAACACGTCATTTCAAGGAGGTGCCTCCCGGCAGTGTACCAATCCATTATAACGAAACCGGCTTTTTCAAGGAAGTGTATGATACGGAGACAGGCGTTCTTGACGCGCTGAAAAAATACATGGACATGATGCCTGCCTATGATCCTGATTTCTTCCGGGTCGCTGAGCCCAAAGAGCCCAAATTCCCGGCAGCGGATTCGGATTATATCGTCGCCTTTAACCAGAAACGGAGCTACAACTTCGATGAATTGCTGGCCAGGATATTTGATAACAGCGAGCACATGGAATTCCGGCTGGATTACGGCCCCGAGGTATACACGGGCCTGGCAAAGATCGACGGGCTTCTAATGGGATTCATAGGAAACAGGCAGGGATTCCTGGGCGCGAAATATCCCGAATACGCCCCATACCCAGGCATCGGAGGGAAGCTCTATCGTCAGGGACTTATCAAACTGAACGAATTTGTCACACTCTGCGGAAGGGACAGGGTGCCAATTGTATGGTTCCAGGATACAACAGGAATCGATGTGGGTGATATCGCGGAAAAGGCTGAGCTTCTTGGTCTGGGACAGTCCCTCATATACTCAATCGAGCAGACTGATGTGCCCCAGATATGTATCGTCCTTCGAAAGGGAACGGCTGCCGCCCATTATATCATGGGAGGTCCGACCGCCAACAACCATAACGCATTCACACTCGGAACTCCGATGACTGAGATTTATGTTATGCATGGAGAGACGGCGTCAGCAGCATCATTCTCGCGAAGGCTGGTAAAGGAAAAGGACGCGGGTCGCTCCCTCCAGCCTGTCATCGACAAGATGAACGAACTTGCCGAGGAGTATTACAGAAAGTCAAGGCCCGTATATTGCGCGAACAGGGGCTTTGTTGACGAGATCGTATCTCTGCCCAATCTGAGGAAATACATCGTGGCCTTTGCGGGCTGTTGCTACCAGAACCCCACTTCCATCTGTCCCCAGAACCATATGATGATCCCCAGGATTATCAAGGGATAATAATCCGCAATAGTTAAAATTAAAAGGGGTTCTTAATTGAACCCCTTTTATTGTCAGTCACCAGGACTTTGGAGCGACGGATCCTCTTCGTGGATCATGGGACTCCCTCTATATTTAAAATTCATCTTTCGCTGTTTACGGCATAATCCTTTTCGCTTTCAAGCAGGGTATCTAACGGGCTTTTTGGGGCTTTTGACATATTCCTGAGAACATGGGTATAGATCATTGTTGTTTCCACATTTTTATGGCCCAGGAGTTCCTGCACCTCCCTGATATTGACACCGTTCATCAGCATATGGGTGGCGAAACTGTGGCGCAATGTATGCACAGTGGCATGTTTTGGAATACCGGCCTTCCTGACCGCGCTCGCCACCATCTTCTGAATGGCGCTGGGGCTTATATGATGACGCCGCACCTTGCCGGATCGCGGGTCAACAGAGAGAGAGGTGGCGGGGAATACATACTGCCATCTCCATTCCCTGGCCGCGTTCGGATATTTTCT
>JAFGDF010000279.1 GCA_016932235.1 Deltaproteobacteria bacterium
GCTCAAATTTCCGGATCCGGTTTTAGCAAACTCTGTATTACCAAATGTGGAGTTATAAAAATAGCCCCCATATCTCACATTACAGTACGTAAGATCGGCTGACCCGGCATCCTCAACGTATATACCGCGCCACCAACCCGGAGCTGCTGCGTCATCATTTCCATTATTATTGGCGTCGCCACCCACACTATCATCACGCCAGTCGGTAAAATAGACAGGCGCCCCGGCTGTCCCCTGGACAGACAATGTGCCGCTTACCCAAATCCCCCTGGCGCTTGCGGATTTTATCACAGTTCCGGAGGCAACGGTTAAGGTTGCCCCGCTTACAACGGTCAGATCTCCCGCAAGATACATGGAGTAGCTGCTGCTCAAATCCCAGATTGTATTGGTCGTGATATCGCCATTTGTTTCAATTTGCACATCATAGGTGTTACCGGTGAAGATACAGGTGTCATTGATGAAGTCAGATGAGATATTTAGGCCGATAGATACCCCGGAACTGTTGTTTGAAAAGGTCGATTCGGAGGCTGAGACAATGCCGCTGTTTGCAAAGACCCGTAAGCCATTTCCAGAACTATTACTGAACGTACAACGGGTAATCGACAAGGATCCGGTACCGGTTTTGGCCAGATTGGTGTTACTGTAAGTACTGTTATAATACCTTCCACCATATTCAAAGGTGCAATTAGAAAAAGCACCAGAACCACTATTGATTAGATATATTCCATACCAACTGCCAGGCGATGAACTGTCCCCCGTAAAATGGATCTGCTCGTTTGCTGTTGCGTTGGCAACTATCGATCCTTGTATCCACAATCCTCCGGAAGGACCGAACTGCACAGTCACACCCGGGTTGATGATGAGCGTAGCTTCCTCCGACACAGTGACAAAACTGGTGACGTTGTAGGGGCTGCCGGCAACCGTCCAGGTGGTATTGGCGCTAATATTTGATGATATCAGTGTATCGGCATAGGAGATACCACCGGTAAAAAGAACCGCGAACCAAAATAAAAAAAACGTGGGGTAAAGTTTCCCGCTAAATCTTATCATGCTCCCCATGCCAAGGCCCTCCATTTTCATCTCAGCAATCATCAGTTAATCGATATTAAGTCCAATATTATTAAAATTGGACAAAAACTCCCTTTTTGAGGAATAAAGTATATGGAGTATAAAGAAGCATGTCAATGAAGAACCTCTTTAAATTCCGGGTCTTCGTTCATTAAATATATTTTTATTGCTTTTTTCGAAGGTCCCTAACAGCTTTCAGTCTAAAAAGCTTCAGCCTGCTTTAATAATTTTTAATTAAAGGAATATGTGCATACCCCGATCTTTTCATAAAAAAGGGGAGCGACTATTCACTCCCCCTTGGCACATTGTCTATACTTTTGTATTAAAAGGATCAGGCGCCCAGCTTACCTTTCCCCGCCATTGTATCTGCAACTTTTTTCATGCCCATTCCTTCAAGTGTCTTTCTTGTAGGCCATCCCGTATCAATATTCCACCCTTCCAGTTTATAAAAGTTAGTTTTGAATTTTTCTACGCCTTTTCTGTCAAGATAGAGATCATTCTGGCTTTCAAAGCTCCATTTACCTTTACTGTATACGGGCTTGGGTCCGCTGATTGGAAAGGTTGCACCGGGCATATGCATAAATGGTGCAAATTTCTCCTGATTGCGATGCCTTCCGGCCATTACTCTTATAGCACGTTCCATGTTCCAGATCTTTCTTCCTGTTTCTATTGTATCCGCAAGTGAGTCTTTACTTCCTGTTACTGCCTTGTAATACCGATATTCCAGTTCAGGGCTGGGGCCTGCAAGCCCTCCGGGGCCGTTACCCATAAAGACAGGCAGAAGCATTTCGCATATGGACATGGATTCGTTGTAGAACCCTGCGTAGCGTCTGGCCCATGACAGCATCTTTGCCTTGTAGGGTGAATAGATACCGGTTTTAAATGCCTCGTCACCCTTCCATGAGTTGCTGAAAATAAGTGGCTCTCCATCAAAGGGCACTACCTTTTTTGCCATCATTTCAACAAGTTCTTCGGCCGTAAAATTGGCCGGGCCGCCGAATCCTCCGCCGCCGCTCAGGCCAAAGAAACCATGCCACATGGGATCTCCGGACATGAATATATAGCTGTAGGCCCAGTCAACACCGGGAAGTGCATGGTGCCAGCTTGCACCCCAGGCAGGAAGGCGAAGTGTCCCGGCGTTCATATCCTCTTCAAGTCTTCCCCACTTGTGTACAGCTTCAAGAAAACCATCTGCCAGGTCTACGCCAATGCCGATTCTACGGGCAATGGCATCACAGAAGGTTTCCCGGAATTTTAACGTGTCCCATTGATCCATGGGAAGAGGGTAGGAATCTATCTTTTTTCCAGGGCCCAGTTCACCAATCTCGTAGAGATACTTTATGTACCAGCCCATTCCCGGTTCCATTGGAACCATACCCTTAAAGGCCGGGGGAGCATCCTGCACAGGCAGGGTTATTGCTCCGCCGAATTTAGTCGCCCATGTACATATTCCCCATTTTATTGCAATATCAGCGCCTCGCATCCTGATATCCGGGTCGCCTCCCATCTGGCCCGGTTCCTGTTTGCCCATGTACCAGTATTCGTCAGCACACATAGATTCACCGCCGTAATAGGAATTACGTTTTCGGTCATTATTGATGCAGGGCATGCATGCGGCAGTTCCGGCCTGAGCAGTTATAATCTTGGGATATTTTCGTGTATGCCACAGCCTTGTATCCACAAGCCCTGCAGGATCAGCAACCTCGATGCTTCCTGTGCCTATTACACTGATGGCCTTAAGGTTTTTTGAACCGAAAACACCACCAAACCCTCCTGTACGTGCGCTGACACCGCTTCCATGTATCAGGGCCGCAACCTTGGTAACGGCCTCCCCTACGGGACCAATGCATACAATCTGGGGCATTGCGGTTGTATAGTCATTGTCTATTTCTTTCCATTGCTGACCGAATCTTGTCCTGCCGGCAACAGCCGATGTTATATTCGCCTGTGTTTCATAGGTGTCAAGACCCCAGAGACGTGTACCGTCTTCAATCTTTACATTGTCATTGATAATATTAATCCATACTGGTGCGTCTGCTCTTCCCTGTATTGCAATCCCGTCCCATCCGGCAAGTTTCAGCATTGTTGCAAATCTTCCGCCGAAACTTGTCCTGTGAAACAAAGGTCCCGGGTAGGTTTCGGGCGCAATTCCGCTGACACTGGTCCTGCCGCCGCCCGGAACACCTGTTGCTGCCAGGGGGCCAGCCATTAAAGATATTACATTGCGGGGATCAAATGCATCCTGCATGTCCCAGTCACCCGGTTCAACAGCAAGGTCCCAGAATATGGCTGCGCCTATCCCTACGCCGCCTCCGAATTCTTCATATTTAGCGGTATCGATAGATCTGTATTCTTTATTATTCAGGTTTACTATTAATATTTTTCCTGCATATCCATTTGCCATTTCTATGCTCCTCCTTTCTTTTCTGTTGATTTCGGCGCTGCTTTGGGCATGCCCATTCCCGGAAATCCCATTTTTTGGGGAGGCGGCGCAAGATTGACATCATATCCGTCAATATCCATCTGCGGAGGTGCTTCTGTAACAAGTTTAAGCGCTTTGGCAGGACAGGTTTCAACACATGCCTGTTTACCATCAGGGCCGCCTTTTTCATTCCAGTAGGGGGCACTCTCACAAAGGTCACATTTTGCCGATTTATTTATAAAAGGATTCCAGGTAGTCCTGTGGGGTTTCTGGGGGCAGGACTCAATACATTTTTTACATCCGATACATTTTGACTGGTCAATTCTCCTGATGTTGCCATTAGCTTCATCCACATGACATGCACCTGTAGGGCAGTTCTGTACACACAGAGGAGTGACACACTGCCTGCATACAGACATAACAATATCATAGGGGTACTTGGTAAAGGAGGGCGCATCCCTGATGATTTGAATTCTGGATAGAGACGGGTTTGCGACACCCTCGTGAGTCAGAGAGCAGGCGAACATGCAGCTCTGGCAGCCGAGGCAGAGCCTGCTGTCATAAACCAGATATCCTTTTGACTCCGGATAGGTTACTTGCTGCGCTTCTGCTTCAGAGGTTTTAACATCGGTAGCTTTTACACAGGAAGTTGCTGCAATAGCTCCGGCCGCAAGTGCAGCGCTGCTTCCTACCAGAAACTGACGTCTGTTAATCTTTTTTTTCTTTTCTTCGGGTTTTTCATATCCAGCCATAGAGCATTCTCCTTTTATTAAATATTTTCATAATGATCAGATAAATGAAATGCTTCTTTTCTGTCTTCTTTATAAAGATAATTGATATGTCATATATGATATAGCTCTTTTTGAAAAAATAATGAAGTAAAAATTATCAGATCTAAATCTGTTTGGATAAATAGGTTTATTTCTGCCAGGCGAAATATTTTTATAAAGGATTTGAATTTTTTTTTGATTTGTTATATCGATGCTGATATAAATCTTCTATCAATATCGATATAAACCTGTAATTTACTGCGCTGAGATTCAAAAAGGAGAAATAATGGGGAATGAGGTTAGACGAGGAGTAAAATCACTGGATATAACACCTGAGAAAGAAGAAGAAATCATTAGACGCTGTTTTAATATGGTAGACTATCTGAACGATATAGCTGTTGATTTGATTACTGACTTTATTCATAACTCAACCTGTCCCCTTGCAAAGCAGGTCCTAAGAAACTCTCCTGAAACAATAGCAGTAAAATCCTTTGAAAAGGCAATTGATCAACTCAGTCATGAAATTCGTAGGAACGATTTAAAAATAATTTAACAGCCTAATATTAAGGAGGATAATTTATGAAAAAAGTATCGTTAAAAATAAATGGAAAGCAATATGAATTTGATGTTGATCCGGATAAGGTGCTGCTGGATCTTCTTCGTGAAGACCTTCGCCTTACCGGTGCCAAACAGTCATGTGACAGAAAGGCACAGTGCGGTGCATGTACGGTAATAGTAAACAAAAAAGCAGTAAAATCCTGTGTGACAAAGGTCACTAAGCTTGAAGGCGCTGATGTTATTACAATCGAAGGATTGGGTACTCCTGATAATCCTCATCTTATTCAGGAGGCTTTTGTTCTTTCTGGTGCGATACAGTGCGGATTTTGTACCCCTGGAATGATCATGGCAACAAAGGTCCTGCTTGATAATAATCCGGACCCGACAGATGATGATATAAAAAAGGCACTTGCAGGAAACCTCTGCCGATGTACAGGATATAAAAAGATATTTGATGCTGTAAAGCTCTCAGCAGAATTTCTTAGAGGTGAAAAAACTCCGGACCAAGTCCGACCGGACCCCAATGGCCCTAAACTGGGCGTTTCCCACCCAAGGCCGTCTTCAATGATAAAGGCATGCGGTCTTGCCAAATTTGGCGCTGATATCTATCCTGATAATGCACTTGAATTGGCAGTTGTAAGGAGCACTGAAGAACATGCCAAAATAGTATCAATAGATACATCGGTAGCAGATAAAATGCCGGGTGTAGCAGGCACGATGACTGCAAAAGATATCAAAGGAACTAACAGGATCCAGTTTATATTCAATGACCAGGTCGTGCTGTGCGATACAAAGGTAAGAAATCTCGGCGATCCAATTGCGATCGTGGCTGCCGAGACTCAGAAACAGGCAAGGGCGGCAGCCGAAGCAGTTAAAGTTGAATATGAAAAACTGCCTGTTTTAAAAACTGTTGAAGAGGCAATGGCCAGGGATGATGTAAGGGTACATGATGAATTCCCCAACCTGGTTTATCAGCAACCCTCTATCAAAGGCGATGCTGCCAAGGCGTTTGAAGAAGCCGCCGCGGTTGTTGAATGTGATTTTTCAACGCAGATGAATCACCAGGCGCCCCTTGAGGGTGAGACTACGGTTGCATGGCTTGAAGGGGAGGAAGATCCCGTTCTTGTAGTGTCCGGCCGAAGCATTATGATTCATACACATATGGGAGCACTGCAGGGTGCTCTGGGGTATGAGAATATGAGATATGAAGAGCCCTTTTCAGGTGGTCAGTTTGGAATAAAGGCCTCTATCACTTCAGAAGGTATTTCTGGCGCGGCAGCTCTCCATTTTAAGAGAGCGGTCAGATATATACCGGGTCTGCATGAATCCATGCTGTTGAGCCCAAAGCGTCACCCATTTAAAATGAAGGTGAAACTGGCAGCAGATAAAGACGGTAACCTGACTGCCTATGGAAATGATTTTATAGTCAATAACGGCGCCTATATGCTGCTGGGAATTATTGTTGTAGGTCGTGCCATTGAAATGTTTTCCGGCGCATACAGTATCCCCAACATTGATGCAATGGGTAAACTTGTTTATACCAACGACGCAGCAGGGGGTGCAGCTAGAGGCGCAGGGCCACCACAGGTCAATTTTGCCCTCGAGTGTGCAATGGACATGCTGGCGGAAAAAATTGGCATGGATCCCCTTGAATTCAGGATTAAGAACTCCCTTAAACCGGGTGACAGTCTTTCAACCGGTATAGTACTTATTGATGACTCAACATTCCCGCAGGTCTGTGAATTGATCAGACCTCACTATGAGCGGGCAAAGAAGGATGCTGCTGGACATAAGGAAGGTAAGATCAGACGCGGAGTAGGGCTTGGCGCACATTCATTCGGAATCGGAATGCCCAGTGACATGGGAGTAGCTGTTGTTGAACTTAATGAGGATGACGGAATAACAGTCTATACCGCAGCTGCAGACCCTGGAGAAGGTAATGACTCCATGTTCACACAGCTTGCAGCGCATATGCTGGATATACCTCTGGATAAGGTCAGACTGGTTACCCGAACCACAGAAAATACCTCTGAAACAGGTCCTGCGGCAAGCAGCCGTATTACATACATGGTAGGCGGCGCCATGGTAAATGGTATTGAAGAGATGAAGGCTGCAATGAAAGAAGCCGGTACCAGTACCTATGAAGGACTGAAAAAAGCAGGGAAACAGACAAGGTATATTGGCAGAAAAACCACAAAAGAAGCTGACCTTGATCCTGAAACAGGGCAGGGCGCTGCATACGAAACCCAGGTGCATAATATCCAGATGGCTGAGGTTGAAGTCAACACAGAGACCGGTGAAGTTCGTGTCATCAAAATGACCACATCAGTAGACCCGGGTCCGGTAATTCATCCAATTAACCTTGAAGGACAGCTCGAAGGCGGTATGGACCAGGGTGTAGGTTATGCCCTGAGAGAAGAATATATCCATGGAGAAACAAAGGACTGGAAGACCTTCAAATTCCCGACCTTTAATACCTATTTTGACATGGAGATAATTCCTCCCCTTGAAACACCGCGCAAAAAGGGTGCTCTGGGTTCAATAGGAGTAGGCGAAATGACAATGGTATCAACAGCTCCGGCTGTTATCAACGCCATTAAAGATGCTTGCGGTGTATGGATTAAAGACCTTCCGGCAACCCCGGATAAGGTCCTGGCTGCGCTGGCAGCAAAAAAGTAGGGAATGGTCCACCCCCCCGGATCAGAACCGCTTACCGGCGATCTTGCCAGGGTGTACAGGGAGATTGCCGGTAAAACAATTCTTTTTGACAGAGAGGGCTTTCTATGGAAAGCTGATGACTGGACAGAAGAGATTGCTGAAATCCTAGGTTCTGAGAACGGGGTGGAAAAGTTCAGTGAAGTCCAGTGGAAGATTATCAGGTTTTTAAGAGATTTCTATTTTTACAACGGCAGGGCGCCAATGAATCGTGATATTAAGGCTGAAACGGGATTGAGCTTTATGGAGATGGAGGGGCTCTTTCCCGGAGGTATACGACTGGGCGCCCGTCGTTTTGCAGGCCTTCCCAATCCAAAGTCGTGTTCCGGTTATTAAAATGAATTCCGATATTATTTATCTTGATAATGCGGCGACCACATTCCCAAAACCCGAAGGCGTGCTTGAGCGCATGGTTGAATTATTCAAGAAAAAAGGCGTATCTCCGGGCAGGGGCAGTTATGATCTTGCCTTTGAGGCAGAGGAAATTGTCTTTGATGTAAGGTCCAGGCTGGCCCATTTGTTTAATACCCCTGATCCTGCAAGGGTGGTTTTTACATCAAATGCCACGGACTCGCTCAATATCGTTTTACAGGGTATAGTCAAAAAGCGTGATCATGTGGTATCAACAAGGCTGGAGCACAATTCCGTGCTTAGGCCGCTTTACTACCTGAGAGAAAAGGGAATTATAACCTATGATCTGGTTGATTTTGACAGCAATGGTTTTATAGACCCGGATGATATTTCGCGTGCGATCAAAGAAAACACCAGGCTTGTGATAATAAATCATGTCTCAAATGTTTTGGGCACAGTTCAACCAGTTAAAGAAATAGGGGAGGTATGTTCCAAAAAAGGAGTGCCTCTGGTTATTGATGCAGCCCAGAGCGCCGGTGTTATCCCCATTAAAATGGAAGAAATGAATATAAGCGCAGTGGCCTTTACCGGGCATAAGTCACTGCTTGGTCCGCCAGGTACAGGCGGTCTTGCAGTGAGTCCTGATCTTGAAATCGATCCCATACGATTTGGAGGTACAGGTATTGACTCCGAAAGCCCGACTCATAACCTGTCATATCCACATCGGCTTGAAGCCGGTACAGTAAACCTTATCGGGATAATAGGGCTTTCCGAAGGACTTAAATATATCGAAGGGAATAAAATAGAATCAATTCATAAAAAGGAAATGGAATTATTCTGTAAGTTAAGAGATGGTCTGGCGAATCTCGAGACAGTAGAATATTTCTGTGCGGAGAACACTGAAAACCATGTCGCCCTTTTAACATTAAACATAAAGGGAATGAATCCCGGCGATGCCGGATCAATCCTTGACGCTGATTATAATATAGCAGTCCGCACAGGACTGCAATGTGCCCCGCATGTCCATGAGAATATAGGAACATTTCCACGCGGGGCTGTGAGGTTCAGCATGGGCCCGTTTAATACTGAAGAGCATATAGACTCAGCGATAGAGGCAATGACTGAAATAGATCGTTACAGCAGACGGTAAATAATCAACGCTAAGATTTAAGCTTAATAGCATATCCTATTTCGATAACTGATTATTGTTAATTACTGACCATTTTATTCAATATTCAATATTCAAAATTCAATACTATAAATAAAACTGCACAAGAAGTTGGAAATGTCTACAATCGATAAATTTGAAGATATGGAAGTATGGCAAAATGCACGGTCAATAACAAAAAAGACATACATTTGTTCAGGGAGTGGGCAATTTTCAAAGGACTATGGATTAAGGGACCAAATTCAAAGGGCTGCAGTTTCGATAATGTCTAACATTGCCGAGGGGTTTGAAAGAGGTTCCAATAAAGAATTTATTCAATTTCTCTTTATTGCAAAAGGATCGGCCGGTGAAGTTCGCTCTCAGGCTTTATAAAATATTTAAGGGCATCAGAAATGAAAGGTCAAAAGCGTTGATACCTGAACCTGGATTTTAAATTTTGAATATTGATGGACTCGTAAAAAGTCGGAAATTACATTTATCTGTCATTCCCGCGAAGGCGGGAAACCATTTATATCAAATACTTATGGACTCCCGCTTTCGCGGGAGTGACGGCTTTGATGACTTTTTACGAGATCGTCAATATTGAATATTGAATTTGTTTTTTTAAACACAGAACTGAGGAGACGAGATGAATAGTTACAAAATGTATATTAACGGGCAATTCACAGACGCAATTTCGGGACAAACCTATTTGACGGGAAATCCGGCCAATGGTGAAACCGTTGTTGAAATTCCATTGGGCAATGCCGAAGATGTGAATAAAGCGGTTGAGGCTGTCAAGGCCGCGTTTCCCGAATGGTCTGCCAAATCCATGGCCGAGCGTTCAGATATCATCAACCGCATTGCGGATGAGCTGGAAAGACGATCAGAGGAACTGGCCCAGCTGGATGTTATCGATCATGGCACGCCCATTTCTTTGGGGCGAATGTGGGAACAGGGTGGAAAGATATATCAAATCCGGAATAGAAGAGGGCGCTAAAATCCTGCTGGGTGGGGAGCGGACTGAGGGATCAACATATGACAAAGGCTATTATGTCATGCCGACTGTTTTTTCCGACATCAAACCCCATATGACAATTTTCAGGGAAGAGATCTTCGGTCCGGTTGGTGTATGTGTCAGGTTTTCCAATGATGAAGAGGTGATTGCCTCTGCAAATGATACCCAGTTTGGTCTCTGCGGGACCGTCTGGACAAAAGATATCAAACGGGGCCTGAAAATCGCATCAAAAATTGACGCGGGCGCCGTTGGTGTAAATACAGGAATGCTGGTATCCGGCGAAACCCCGTGGGGCGGATTTAAAGAAAGCGGATTCGGGAAAGAGAATTCCATGTATGGTCTGGAAGAGTATAACAGGATTAAGAAGATGGTGGTGGATTTTAATTAATAAATGCAGGAAGGCTCTAATTGACATAAGAGATTTAGAAGTAAATTTAAATATTTTTCAAATTTACGATGCGGGTGAAGATGCTGTTATTTTGAATCAATTGTCTTTACGTGTTGCTCTCCTGGCAAGGCTTGACATGATTGACCCTTTTTTTGAAAATTGTTGTTAGCAATCGTGATGGTAAAATAGGTGTATTCACGGATAAACTGGCAGCTCTCGTTTGGCTTGAAAGGTAACAGGCATGAGAATCAAGCCGTTTTTGATTTATAATTGTTGTGAACCGTCCAATGTCAGGAATTGCCCAGTTTTGTCTATCCACTTGTCGAAGATCCCGCGATGCATGCGGAGAACCCTGTTATAATCTTGAATATTGAACCTTGAATTATTTTTAAATTAGATTTAAAAATAGTAAGATCTTTTCGGGTATAATGAATTACTGCATCATGGCAATAACTCTGGCGGATTAAAGTCTTTCTTAATTATAATCAAAGCTTTTTAACTTATGAACGTATGGGCCCTGTTTTACTGCCAGTCAGAAGGAGGAGTTAACAATGAAAAAAACAATACCGATAGCAATGATCGCCACGGCATTTTTGTTACTGACTGCCTGCCAGCAAAATGATAATGTTGAGGAGATTGTGGCATTACGCGCTGAGATCAAGGCTCTGCAGGATCGTAATACGATCCAGGATATGTTGTTTGACTATTATTCACTTCTCGGATCGAGCAAGACGCACGAATTTAGCAACTACTTTACAGAAGATGCGGTGTTCGAGATCAACGGTCTTGTGCTCAACGGTAGAAAAGAGATCCAGGGACTCTATGATGGTATGGAAGAGGGCGGCGAACAAGAGAAGAAGGCCGATATTCCTCCGGAAAAGATGGAAACTCATCTTACCCTGCTCAATAACCCCATAGTCAAAGTAGACGGAGATACTGCGACCGCAAAGATGATCTGGACAGGCACACTGAATGTAACCGCTTTCGATAAGCCGGCGCTTTATGATCAGGGTCGCGAATACGACATACTCGTTAAACAGAACGGTAAGTGGCTGTTCAAGAAGCGCGTGATCATCGCCGACGGATTCCTGCCGCGCTCAATGCTGAACACCTGGAAACGAAAATGGGATTATGATATAAAGACTGAATAGCCGTACATTATAAAATGGGGTATGGGATGCTTATATTTAATAATGATAAATACAGAAAGTCTTATGTAACCTTTTTGTAGTAACTTCTTGTGTATTTACTGATAATTGCCCATCATCTGATTGGGTGAAACTGGAACTGTAGAAGGTAAGTGTATAGAATAAAGGTAAATGTATGAAATGTCCTGTCACAAATACACCAATGATCGTGGTTGAACGAGATAAGATCGAGCTGGATTATTCTCCCGCTGTAAAAGGCATCTGGTTTGATACCGGAGAACTTGTTCTTTTTTTTAGCTCCCTGGGCGTTGATACCGATCTGAGTCACATTTCATCCCTGCCAGAACACAAAACAGATGAGAAGGCATATAAAAGCCCACGCACCGGGAAATACATGGACAAAATCAATCTTGGCGATGAAGATGATCCGATCATTATTGACCGGGATCGGGACGGCCTTGGACTTTGGTTTGATGCCGGAGAGTTGACTCGGTTCTTTGAGAAATACGCGAAGAAGGATACGGAATCACAAGAGGGAAAAATTATCAATTTTCTGGGCGAAACTTTTAAGTATTGAGCCATTTTCAAAACGTCTTTACGCCACAGGCGGGACCAGTTCCAGTACGGAACGTCCGCCTGAAGATCGGTCAAAAAGGGACGTTTTGAAATTGGCTGTATTGAATGAAATCATCCAAGAAATAAACTGTAAAAAGGAGGAGGTCTAGTTATGGGATGGATTATTCTTATCGTTATTCTGGTCGTCATCATTATTTTTATCGGGTGGCTGATAGGTATGTACAATGGGCTCGTTCGCCTGCGCAACGCAGTGAAGAATGCGTTCAGCCAGATCGATGTGCAGCTGAAACGACGTTATGACCTGATTCCGAATCTGGTCGAGACTGTCAAAGGATATGCCGCCCACGAGAGAGAAACGCTTGAAGCTGTCACGAAAGCGAGGCAACAGGCCATTGATGTGTCAGGCCTCGACAGTATAAAGGAGCGGGCCAGGGTGGAAAACATGTTGACCCAGACCTTGAAATCTCTTTTTGCAGTTTCAGAAAACTATCCTGATCTCAAGGCCAATGAGAATTTTCTGAAATTACAGGAAGAGTTGACCACGACCGAAAACAAGATTTCTTTTGCGCGTCAGTTCTACAACGATTCCGTCATGCAGCTCAACAACAAGATAGAGATGTTTCCCAGTAATATTATAGCCGGCATGTTTAACTTCAAACAGGAGGAGTTTTTCGAGGTAGAGGAAGAAGTTGAACGCAAGGCGCCAGAGGTCAAATTCTAGTGTGGGAGCAAATTCGCTCAAATCAGCGAAAGTCGGTCATGCTTGTCATAGTGATGGCGGTTTTACTTCTCGCCTTCGGCTGGTTCGGAGGTGAAGGATTCTACGGCCCGGGCGGGGGAACCGGCGGTTTGATGATTGCGATCATCGTCTGGATTTTTCTCACGCTGATCAGTTATTTCAGCGGGGACAGCATATTCCTGTCCATAAGCGGGGCGCGGAAGATCAAGCGAGAGGATCATGAGGTCCTATGGAACGTTGTCGAGGAGATGAAGATCGCCTCGGGCATGCCTGCGATGCCGGCTGTCTATATTATCGACGATCCGACGCCCAATGCTTTTGCAACGGGACGAAGTCCGGATAAGGCTTCAGTGGCGGTCACGACCGGACTGCTGGAACGGCTGTCCAGGAGCGAGCTGCAAGGCGTGATCGCCCATGAGATCGGCCATATCAGGAATCGCGATGTGCTCTACATGATGATGATCGGCGTGATGGTGGGTGCAATCGCCCTGCTGGCCGATATTGGTGTGCGCGCGCTGTTCTTCGGAGGCCGCGGCAGAAGCAGAACCTCATCGGAGGGAGGTCAGGCACAGGCCGTCATCATGATCGTCGCGGTTGTGCTGATGATTGTCGCGCCGATTATCGCTCAAATCGTCTATTTTGCCGTTTCAAGAAAACGAGAATACCTTGCCGATGCCAGTGCGTCTCAGTTTACACGGTACCCTGAAGCCCTGGCAAGTGCCCTTGAGAAAATTTCGGGTTCAATAAGAAAACCATCTAAGGATACAGATAAGGTCAATCGCATCATTGCACCAAGCTACATTATCAACCCCACACTGGCGGCCAGAGGCGGTGGAGAAAAGGCAAGCCTGTTCAGCACTCATCCTCCCACGAAAGAACGCATCAGAATTTTACGCGCCATAGCTGGAGGCGCGGGCTTTGGAGCGTATGACACGGCGTTCCGACAGGTGACCGGAAAACCGGTCGGTGTCATTCCTTTTCGCTCACTCGAAACTGCTGAAAAGGTTGAAATCAGGAAGCCGGGTGAAATGCCTGCTGAAAATCATATCGATCGGGTACGACAGAGCACCGACGCTATGTGGCGTTTAAACAAATATACTTTTATTCCCTGCGATTGTGGGACGAAACTCAAAGTTCCTCCGGAGTTGCAGGGTCAACGAATAATATGCCCACATTGCGGGAAGAAACACAATTAAATTGGGTGGGGTGAGAGGGGGCATCCATTAAAGGATACGTCATCCATTAGCTCTTAATAATACTGCTCTCAATTTCCTTCCATAACTTCAAGAGCTAAACGGAGATTTACCCCCTTTTTCTCTGATTTCCGATATCTGACCTCCTTGGCACGGCGTAGCTGTAAACGAAGCCGGCTGATCTCTGACTTTTTACCCAGTTAAATTCCGAAGGAAAGATTTGATAAAATCTTATTTAACAGGGTGATTTTTTCAATTAATTTGAGTATTTATTTGAAAACTTCTTGCTTTTTCAATCCATTAGTCTTAAATCTTTAACCAGTGAAATTCATAATTATGACAGCAAAGCGGATTCCACCGGGTCTAACCCATTGTATCAACTAAGAAATAAGGAATTACTGCTTTAAAGCGCTCAGGTGCATCATATAAAAACTACTAATAGTAGCTTTGTCGTCATTCTCTAATTAGCTGGAGAATACAGTTGTTTTTATTTTATGATTTTGGGGTGCTGTCAACTGTGTAGGCCTGACACCGATTCAGTTTGCTTGTAATACCGGAAAGATGAAGGCCATATACAAGGGGACACTGGGCCATAGCGTCCCCTTTCAGAGTCATATATTTTCTTGAGTCGCTAAAATCTGGATGATAAAATTGGATTGATTCGATAACCTCAAATTAATAGGTGCGATATGAAGACCGAATCAAATAATACAACAGACCGAGAAGAGTATCTGAAAGCATATAGTGAACATGCGAAGACTCTAAAAACCTGGTTTGTTGGATATGGAATCGGTGTGGTCGTTCTTTTTATTTCCAAGGATCGTCCGTGGGATACTATGAACAAGTCCAGCTATGCAACACTAATATACATCCTTTTATTTTTAGGGGTTTTTGCTCAAGTCCTTATCTCCCAATTAAA
>JAFGDF010000280.1 GCA_016932235.1 Deltaproteobacteria bacterium
CAAGGATGAGCACGTGGGTAATGACTGGTCGCCCATAGCAAAACCCCAGCCTGACTCGGGACAGTTCTGGATTGAACTTACTGAGCGTGTGAGGGGCACCGTGCCCAAGGTTAAGGTCGCCTATCGCCCTCACCTGTGCATGCATTGTGACAATGCGCCGTGCATGGAGGCCTGCCCTGTTGATGGCGCTATATACAAGAGATCTGACGGCCTGGTGATCATAGATCCGGTAAAGTGCTCCGGGTGCAGAAACTGCGTTGATGTATGCCCCTACGATGCTATCTTCTATAATGATGACCTCAATCTGGCGCAAAAATGCACAGGGTGCGCCCACCTCCTGGATGACAAAGGATGGGAGCCAAAGGTTCCAAGGTGCGTGGACGCATGCCCTACAGGGGCCATACAATTTATGGATGAAGCTAAGGCCAGGAAGCTGATATCTAAAGCCCAGGTCTGGAAACCTGAACTGAAGAAAGAGCTGAAACCCAGGGTATACTATCTGAACCTGCCCGGCAGGTTCATTGCCGGAACGGTGTATGAACCGAAGGAGAAAGAGGTTATAATAGATGCCGATTGTATCCTGACCGAAGCATCAAGCGGAAAAATATTGAATACCAGGACAGACAGCTATGGTGATTTCTGGTTCGAGGGGCTTAAAAAAGGTGAATACAGCCTGCAGATCATAAAGGGCAAAAAGAAAGAGACATTTAAAAAGATTGATACCACTTTGGAAGACATCAATCTGGGGGACATACCCATGACCCTTTAAATTATCTTATTGTCGACATGGTTTCTTCTTCACCCTATGGTGATATCATGTTTCAAGGCCTCGTTCGATCCTCTCAGATTGGACGGGGCCTTTTTACCGGCAGGCAAGTCATCATTCCTCAGTTTCCTCTTCTTCGTCATTCTCATCATAGGCTTTATGAATGTTTCCTCCAAGTAATTCAAGGTAGGTATCTTCCAGTTTTTTCATTTCCCTTAAAATATCCATTGCATGCCTGGTGCCCACTTCAGTGGCCTTTTCAGAGTCTCTCTGTCTGAAGGCTTCGAGAATTTCATCATGATCACTATCATTATGTATTATGGTTGTGACGGGTTTAATAGTCTTGATAAAACTCTCGGTGAAATCCATAAGATTTTCCATAATAATGGAATATATGGGATTTCCGCATGCCCTCCCTACCAATCTGTGAAACATTGCGTACAATGAGTCTAGTTTATCGGGTTCTTTTATAACAGCATAGGAATCAAGGAGGGTTTGCATCTCTCTGAGTGATTTCTGGGAGGCGTTCTGAGCTGCAAGCCTGCACACCTCAGGTTCTAGAAGCAGTCTGGCCCTGGCAAGATCGTCAACCTTTACTCTCCTGTATCTGATAAGGTCAGCAAAGTCTTCCATAAAGGGCAACTGGTATAGTTCCCTTACAAAGGCCCCGCCGGTTGTCCCCCTTCTGATTTCAAGAAATCCCCTGGACTGAAGAACCCTGATCCCTTCTCTTATGACAGGCCGACTCACGCCAAACTGCCGAGCGAGTTCAGTTTCACTTGGAAGCGCTTCACCTGTCTTATACTTGCCCGAAAGGATGGCCTTTTTTATTTCATTAACAACGTCCTCATACAGGCTGGTGGAACGTTTTATTCTTTTGAAGTGGGCCATTTTTTCTCCTATCCGGGATTGTTAAGATTTATCCGGACTACAGAAGTCGCTAGGATCTTTATTCCTGTGTGTCCAGGCCCCACCTTTTGAAATATTCTTTGTAAAAAGGCGGCTGCTGGAAATTGCCTTTAACTTCCCGGCCGAAACTGCGGTACCCCATACCCATCTTATCGTAATGGTACACACCGCTCATCAGCTCTTCCATCCTTCCTGTCGGAACTGAAAGCATCATTTCGTCATCCCCGACCCCGCCTCTTTCGTATTCTCCGGGGTCCGGCACGGTCACTTCACATTCTCCGGTTAACAGGGATGGGACGACAGAGTGTATGCAGGACCAGAGCGGATCAAGGGTAGAGGTAACGCGGTATCCGTTTTTGAGTATCATGGCAAAAAGCATGTGGCGGAGCTGTGTCGCGTTGCAGTAAATCACCGTCAGGTCAGGGACGAAGTTCGCTTTATGGAGCGGGGCCAGCACCATCCCGGCGTACTTGCCGTAGGGCAAAATAGGGATGGAGTTGTTTCGCGCCTTGGCGGCTTCTTTGTTTTGAACAAAAAAGTCGCTGCCCGCTCCTTCCAGATATTCTTTAGGAGGCTCCACCAGTCCGTAGCCGATGATCGGTTCGAAGCACCAGTGATCCTCGATGAACATCGCAAGTGTCGTTCCTCGCCGGCGTACAATGCCGAACGCCTGGCAGGCGGAATAATGCTCTCCAAGATCCTTTTTGGGCCTGACAGCGCCCTGCGGAATCTCGCTTTCGTCTTTCAGCATTTTTATCGCGATCGGATACGTTCTCAATACGAGCATGTTTAAGAGATCCGAGCCGTACTTGTTCATTGTTTCTACAGGTGTCATTGTTTTACCTCCAACTTTATCTGCGGTATGAGCCATGTCTGAAATTCCGGCCGAGCCTGCTACAGCGGCTGCTGCTGTTCCAGCTAAAAAACTACGTCTCGTCAATCCTTTTGATGTCTTCTTCATAGAACACATGATATCCCTCCTGAATTTTAGTCATCTTAAGCCTTCCTATATCGATCCGTTGTTGAGTGCAAGAATTTCTCCCCTTCCGTTATTATGGTTACTCCTCCCATTGGGACATTGCGTAGCCTGTACCTATTACGATTACTTAACCTTTTTGAGAATCATCGGCGGCATTTCGGGCATTCCTCCACCACCGCCCATATCTCCCATATCCATCTTCATTTCGATCTGGTCGCCGGCAACTGTACCGTTAAACTTCATCGGCATGCCCATACCGAAGTCAAGAGAAAAAGAAAATTTGTTGCCTTCAATTTTTCCGTCTTGAATGGAAATATCATTTCCATCCATACCTTTTGTGGTGCCGGTCAGGGTTGTTCCATCAGCCTTGAATGTGTAGCTTAATTTCATTGCATTGCCGTCCATGCCTTGGATCTCTCCGGCCCAATTGCCGTCAATGTTAGCGGCTGGTGGAGTGGTTGTGGGTGCGCCCGCATTAATTGCACAACCGGCAATAAACAAAAGACCCGCTAAGAAAGCGTAAATAGAAATCTTCATGTCAATTCTCCTTTTTTTGAGGGTTTGATATTGTTAAATTCTCAAGTAAATATGCCCCTGTGTCAAGAAGATTATTCGCAAAAACCGGTAAAGATCTAGCCCAGTCTCCCTTTCTTCTCAAGACTATCCGCGACTTTCCCCAGGTTCATCTTCTCAAGGGTATCGCGCGTGGGATAGCCGTTTACGGGATTGTACCCTTCAAACTTATAGAACCGGGTTTTAAAGTCCTCGACCTTTTCCCGATCCAGCGTGCGACCGGCGCCTGTATCGTATTTCCATTTGCCGTCTATGTACATCGGCATGTCTTCTCCACGGGTCGGTCTGTCGTAGATATAGTCCGGATAAACCTCCATGTCGCGATGCCTTCCCTGCAGTACCCAGATAGATCGATCCAGGGTGTAGATCTTATGCCCGATTTCCATATAATCGGCGAAGGTCAGGTTATTGCCGGTAACGGCATTCCAGAATCGGGGTTCAGCCTCGGGCGTCGGGCCTCGCCTGTCGGCCGTATTGTTGGTAATGCACATCGGCCATCGCCAGCCGCAGAATCCTCCGGCGCCGATCCAGAATTTTTCATAATGTTTGATCCATGCGACCTGTTTGACCTTGGAATCC
>JAFGDF010000281.1 GCA_016932235.1 Deltaproteobacteria bacterium
TAAGATAACCGCAATGCTGAAACTTCTGCCGGTTGTAAAACCGGCCTTCAGAATGTTCCCCGTTATCCTTGAAGAAATGGGGTATACAGATCTGATTATCAGGAAAAAATAATTGAAGGGGGACAGAGGACTGTAAGGCATGGAGTCCAATAAAACATCTTTAGCAACAGTAACTGTCTGAAGCTGGTTTAGGGCTAAGTACAAATATCAAGGTATAAGGAGGTCTTGGTATGCTGGAAGACTTATCCATCGGATTTATAGAATTGAGAAAGGATGAGGTCGTTGAAACTGTTAAAACAAGAATTGAGCGAGGGGATGACGTATTAAAACTACTGGAAGATGCCCGCCTTGCCATGGTCGCCGTTGGCGAACAATTCCAGAACGGCACCCTGTTCCTTGCGGAAATGATGTTGTCGGCCGAGATATTTAAGGATGTGATGGCCATACTAAAACCGCATCTGGAACTTACCATTCCCGCTGAACCAATAGGTAAAGTTGTGCTGGCCACACCAAAAGGAGATATCCACGATTTGGGCAAGGATATCTTTGCAACATTGCTCGAAAGCCAAGGCTTCGAGGTGCATAATTTAGGAGCGGACGTTGAACCGTCTCTGGTGGTTGAGAAGGTCAGGGAATTAAAGCCGGATTTCGTTGGTTTCTCTTCGCTCATTACAACAGCTTTTGCCAGCATGAAGAAAACCATCGAGATATTTGAAAAGGAGAATCTTAGAGACTTATTCAAGCTCATGATTGGTGGCGGAGTAACGACCCCTATGCTTATGGATCATCTCGGCGCCAACTTTCAATCCACGGATGCGATGGAGGGAGTAGACTACTGCTTGAAAATAGTAAAAGAAAAGAACAGTCAAGGTAACTAGAAAAAGTTTGTTTTTTTAGGTACTTTTAGGTACTTTTATGAAGCTATTGATAATTATGGGGTTTCTCGGTTCCGGCAAAACAACACTCCTTCTTCAAATCGCGCGGAGGCTCAGTGAGGCTTCCCTGAGAATAGCTATCATTGAAAATGAGATAGGTGATATCGGTATTGACGGGGATTATCTCGAGCGGGAAGGTCTTTCTGTACAGGAGTTGTTCGGCGGTTGCATATGCTGCACCCTGGCCACATCTCTTATTGAGACCATGCTGAAACTGGAACAACGCTACAATCCGGATATTGTGATCCTGGAACCAACCGGAGCTGCCGTGCCTGGTGCCGTTACAGCCAACCTTAACAATTTTCCATCGAAATTGGCGAGTATTCAGGTAGTTACCATTCTAGATGCAATCCGTTACGAGATGTTGATAGAAATGATGGAACCACTGTTGACCGCCCAGATCCAGGTAGCTGACATGGTGGTCATCAATAAGATCGATCAGGTGGAAACAGAAACTATTAAGCGGATTATCCAGGACGTAGATCGTTTGAATCAGCGGGCCAAAATCAATGCTGTCTCTGCTGAAGACCAAGCCAGCCTGGACACATTCATGGGTCATCTGCTATGACTGGCAACCATCACAAAGCACACCCTTCCGTTTATGTGCATAAAGATAAACTCCCATTCAATAAAACCATCCCGGCGTCTGCATTGAAAACAAAAACGGACATGTTCCTCTATGAGCTGACAGAGGCTTTAAGGCAAAACGGATGCACGCTGATCGGTCATATAAAAGGTTTTGTTAACGCCAAGGATAAAGGCCACCTCATGTTTAGTATTACATCGTTTAAGGAGGGACCGCGTTTCAAAGGGGAGATAACAGGTACGATCAGCAGTGCAATTTTGACTGTCAATATAATCGTATATGGAATCGGGCAAAAAAATATCGAAACAATATTTAAAAAGGCGTTTGACAAACATTTTAAATAATAAAGGGGGAAAACAATGCGCAGTGAAACCATGAATTCAGTCGAGAGAATGGAGTGTGCAATCAATCTTGAAAAGCCTGACAGGGTGCCAATCTGGCCCGATATCACCACATCGTCAGCTGCAGCACTCACCGGTCAGAAATTTTGGGAAGTTGCAAATCAGGGTTTCGATGCCCAGCAGGACTTGGAACTTAAATTCTTTGACGAATACGGTGGGTGGGATGCGGCAAACCCGGCACTCACGGCCGAAGCATATACAATTGGCGGGTTCAAGGTGAAAAAACCAACCGAGGAATCGCCTGAAATCCAATTTATGGAATCAGAACAAACCAAGTATGAAGACTATGAAATTATTGCGGAGATCGGCTGGTTTAATTTTGTCCGTGAACATCTCATTTACAGAATTTCGGACATAAAATCGGTCGAAGAATACGATGAACTCTTTGCCGAAGTAATGGTCGGCACTGTTCGAGCTGTTTCGGAGTATAGGAAAAGAGATGTTTTCATATACTATCCTCAACCCAATAACCACCCTTTCTTTACCTTGTCTCTTTCCCGCTCTATGATAAAGTTCACAGAAGACTTGTTCTACAGGCCCAAACTGGTGGAAAAAGCACTTAAGAAAATGACGGAAGAGTTCATCTCATTTGGTATAGGCTTATGTAAGGACACTGGTGTTTCTATCATGAAAATGGCTGAAGAAAGGGCCGGAGCTGCTATCTATCCCTTAAAAATATTCGAGCGCTTCTGGTGGCCATATACCGAACAGATTGTTGATGCCTTTTGGTCCGAAGGGATAAAGATTACCTTCCACCTGGATACATGCTGGGACAAGAATATCCCATATTTCAAAAAATTACCCAGAGGCTCGGCTATTCTCGAATTGGACGGAACTACCGATATCTTCGCCGCCAAGGAGCAGCTCAGAAACCATCTATGCATTTCCAGTGATGTTCATCCTACATTGATGTCCATTGGAAAACCAGAAGATGTAGCCGCCTATTGTAGAAAGCTCATCGATGAAGTCGGTGGAGACGGTGGTCATATCCTTTCTACGGGATGCAGTCTGCCCGCTGCTGCAAAAAAGGAGAACTTTATTGCAATGCTGGAGACAGGCAGAACCTATGAGTTATCAAAATAAAAGTAAAAAAAGCGGGAATTAACTTGTCAAATAGATCATTGATCGAAACCATCCTCTCTGAATCATTTCCTTTAATTGCCCCCATTGCCTCTAGCATTGGGACTCGACTTACTTCAATATCGCGATCTGATAATTTAGACGATGCAGACAAACAGCTCAAGTCATTAGCTGCATTTATTGAAAGATTCCCTGACGTCGATGTAGTCTTTAGCATCATGGATACAACGGTTGAAGCCAGGGCTGTCGGTTGCCCGTTCGAGTTTATAAATGGGCCTGCGATTATAACAGATCATATCTATCAGGACTTCTCAAAAATCAAACACATCAAAATCCCTGACCCATATGAAAATCCATATATGAGATCTAATATTGAGGTAATAAGCAAGCTTTCCTCCATAACCGAAAGTTTTGCAGGGGCGTGGATTGTTGGACCGGTTACACTTGCATCACACTTTATGGGGATATCCGAGCTAGTTAAAGTATCCTTTCAAGATCCAGGGGTCTTCCAGGAGATATTAAAATGCTGTAATAATATAATCAAACCATATGCACACGCATTGGCTGAGGCTGGTGCAGATTTATTGATTGTTTTGGAACCTCAGGTGATGCTCTTTTCGCCGCGCGTTTATAAGGAATCAATCAGGTCGAATCTGGAATATCTTGCAAAAGCTCTCCCTAACCCCGTGCTTCATGTGTGCGGAAATACAACGCATCACATATCCTTCTTTGCCAAAACGGATTATTTTATTGGCTTGAGTCTGGATTCAATGGTTGATTTTAAGACATGTCTGAAAGAGAATAAAGATCTGAGCAATAAGATACTTATGGGCAATATAGATCCAGTAAGCATACTGCTGTATGGTACTCCAGATCTTATAAGCGACAGGGTTTCAGATATTATCACTTCGATGAACGGCAAGAAATTCATCCTTTCTTCGGGGTGCGATATGGACCCTGAAACGCCTTTAGAGAGCCTTGATGCTTTTATTAATGCAGCTTTAAAATTAAGAAAACAAAAAGGGCTTATGAGTAACATGGATTGTAAGGAGGTATCACATTGAAAAAAAATGCAAAGATTTTTTACGGATGGTGGATTTTAATTGGGTCGTTTCTGCTGA
>JAFGDF010000037.1 GCA_016932235.1 Deltaproteobacteria bacterium
CCGGAATCATTTCCAGCGCCACCGGAATCTCCGCCGGAACCGCCACCAGCGCCTTCTGAAGCATTCTGTCCGCCTTCACTATCCTCAGTTCTTCCGAAACCCCCTGTGCGGTCTCCCTCTATACTTTCAAGTCCTTTGCCGCGTTCTCCATTGCCGATAGCCCCTGCATATTGATGTGCCAGCGCTTCCGGATCGGTTTTTAAAGAACCGTTACTAAATGAATACTGCAACATATTCATTTCTCTTTCGCTGAATTGATTTTCCAGTGCCCGGCAAACAACATCGGCGGCTGCCTTGCCGGAAACACCCAAACGCGCCATGGTCCGTGCCGCAAGAAAGGTTTCTGACGCCAGCGTTTCGGGCTGATTTGTCGTTTTCTGATATGCTCTTGCCTGCAATAGCTCCATAATCCGGCTGACATCATGCTCAGCCAGCCCGGCAGACAGGCATTCGGCAATAGCATTGCCGATCATGCGCGCCTGATTTTTATGGGGTGTGACCTCTTCGGCCACATGATAAGCATAGGCATATCGTGACCGGGTCATTTCCATGGCCTGAAGAACTATATCCGGAGGCATATTTTTCACCATGCCTTCATAGGCCTTTTCCATGACCGGTTTTTCCGGCAGGTCTTCTCCGATTGCGGCCATAATCACACGGTGGGCCCTGATCACCTGCTCTTCCCGGAAACGATTCTCCATCATTCGTTGGGTCATTTTTACGGCTTCATCGCCGGGAACTCCGGCCTGAACCATTTGTTTGGCGCTGAGACGGATTTGCAGGCCGGCTTTACCTTGAAGGCCGTCATCCACTTCATCTCCCCATACAGAAGCGGCAAACAGCATGAACCCAAACAGTATAAAACAAAATGTTTTTTTCATCGGAACCTCCCAATGTTTGCGTTTTATATCTATAACGGCGGATAAACAGATTCGTTACATGCCGGGTATAAAAATACAATTTTTTGATCCGAAATCATCCGCCTCCGTAAACCGGCACGGTGGTAAAAAAACCACGTCATCAACAACATAAAAATATTTAAATTCCCTCTTCGCAGGCAACTGAACTTCCCAGGTTTTATCATCAATCTTTTTAACGCCGTGAAGTTCGAAGCCGTCCAGTGAAGATGCAAAATAGACGCTGCCGGCTTCCGGCTTCAGCAGATATAGATGAAGCACATCCTTTTCGATACTGTAATAATGACCGGCGCAGCCGCTTATGCCACATGCCAGCAAAATAAATATCCGGATCCTTCCTTTCATGCCTTGTCACCAACATACAGAATAGAGTTATAACCGCCGAAACCATCCTTTTCTCGTGTCCGGATCGTCGGATCGGCCAGTCGCTCTCGATGATCTACAATATATGTGAATTGATGTTCACCTGCCGGCAAATCCAGATGAACTTCCCAGTATCCGCTGTCGCCGGTCCGTTGCATCGGAATACGATCCCAGTCTGAAAAACTGCCGGCGATTTCAACCTGATTGACACCCGGCAAATAAATGACAAATCGTTTTTTCGTTAACAGATCCGACGTTGCCGGGTTTATTATAACCATCATCAGGGCAATAAACGAGGCCGCAAGAGCTGCTGACACCCAGCCCAGCGGCTGTCTGAAGATGCCGAACACATTTGTAAAAAAACCCTGTTCCACCGGCTCAAGACGCGGTATCCGCTCCACCACATCCGAACGAACCCGTTTTTCCATCTGCAGCAGTTCGATGGCATCAGATGCAAATGGCCGGCTTTCCCCTACCTGTTTGACAAAATGAATTTTTTCATCCAGACTCATTTCATCGTCTATAAACAGACTGATCAATTCGCTCATGTTTCTTTCTCCTGTTGAAGGATGCCTTTAAGCTTGAGCCGCGCACGATGAACCTTTACGCGCACATTTCCTTCGCTAATGCCTGTTATCTGTGCGATTTCATGATAGGAAAATTCACCATTCGCCAAAAGTGCCATGATCTCCCTATCACCAGCCTCAAGTTTTTTCATGGCAGCAAGCACCATATGATATTCCTGTCGAACCATTAGAAGGCTTTCAGAATCAATCGAGCGATCCGGGCGATCATCTTCTTCGAGTTTCGAATTCCGACTGTTTTTGCGGATATGATCCAAAACGGCATTACGCGCAATTTTGTACAGCAGCGCCACATCTTGGACTTCCGGCCCGTAATGCTTCAATAATCGGGTAAAACTTTCCTGCATGATATCGCCGGACAGATAATAATTCCCTGTCATGCGCATCAGGTAATAAAACAGCTTTCTCCGCTGTGCCTGATAGAAAGCACTGAATTTGTCCATACTGATTTTATAACGTACAACCATCTAAATTGTTACAAAAATCAGATCATGTCTGAAAAATATTTTTTAATATGTAACGTTTCTTCGATTCAAACGTTATTATTTTATTGAGATCTTGCCGGGTGGGATTTCGCGGTCCCGGTAAGATAAATTTTTAACTATTCAGAGCCTGAAAAAATCAAAGGAGGGTGGCAGAAATGAAAAAGTTGATTGGATTTATCGTTGCTATGATGATTGTTATTTCATCCTTGGCCTATGCAGGAGGTGACCAAAACTGTGGGGATGTTGGTGTAGGTCCTACGGGTGAGAACGCTCCAGATCAAGCGCTGGCAGAGCAAAATCGTGCTCCTAACCCTTAATTGTATGATACTTATGGAATTTGCCTAATATTGAAAAGGCAGGGCCTCACAGCTCTGCCTTTTCCTTTGATCCCATACCGATACCACACCGAGATGATGAATTCCTGTATAATTGCTGAACAGTTAAAATATCCTATTAGCCAAGAAATACATCTCAATTATCAGTGACTGCGCCCAAAGGGCATAGAATGAAGAAGGCCCCTTAAAGGGGTCAGAAAAATTCAACTCTGTGATCTCTGTGGGCTCTAGCGAAGCGGGTGAGAGATGTATATTCGCCCTTACATCATGGTGCAAAACAGCTTTTCAAGTCGAACAACATAACTGTATATCAAGTTTGACAGGAGGATTTTGTTAATTTGACATGCTCTTATTTATTATTTATAGTGTATGCTTTATAGACTTTCAATTTCATTTATTTTAACAGACTTTAAGCAATTTAACGGCCGGCTTAATAATGAGGGGAATGCAGGCATTATGAAAAAGTACAAAATCGCTCAATATTCATTAATCATGGTGATAATTTTTTTCTTTATTCAGATTGCCGGATGCGCGAGTCAGGAGGAAAAAAAGGCCAGGCACCTGGAGAAGGCAAGGGAATACGTTGAAAAAAATGAACTTAAAAAGGCCGTCATAGAGTACAGGAACGCGGCTCAGATCGATCCGAAAGATGATAATGCCTATTTTGAGCTTGGTGAAACATACCTCAAGTTAAAACAGGGGAATGATGCCTTTCAGGCTTTTTTAAGTGCAGCAATGATCAACCCGGAAAACCTGAAGGCACAATTAAAAGTGGGCCAGATATTTCTTCTAGGTAAAAAGACCGAAGAGGCCCGAAATAAGGCGGAGCTGATCCTTGATAAAACTCCGGAAGATATCGATGCGTTAAGTCTGCTTTCGGGTGTCCAGGTCCAGGAGAAGGATCTCCTGTCGGCCGTTGAAACATTGGAAAAAGCGATTTCCATCGATTCCGAGAATTACGGGATTCAGCTCTCCATCGCCCGCCTTTATTTCCTGAAAAAGGAGAGTGATAAAGCCGAGAAGGCATATCTGAAAGCGATATCTCTCGCGCCTGAAAATAGGGTCCCCTACATTGAGCTTTCACGCATATACGGTTCCAGAGGAGAATGGGACAGGTCAGAAGAGATATTAAAGGAATTGATAGGTAAATCCAGCGCGAAATATCAGGACCTCTTGTTGCTGGCCAGTTTTTACGAAGGGAGAAAAGAATTAGACAAGGCGGAAAAGACCTATTTGCAGGCCATTGAAGCATCCCCCAAAGAAGACGTCACTCCCTTGATGAATCTCGCCGGATACTATGGGAGACAGAAATCCTATGACAAGGCCCTTGAATTAATAGAAAAGGCCCACAACATCAAAAAAGATGATTTAAACATCCTTGCGGCTAAGGCCCAGCTTCAATTTGATTTTAAAAAGACAGATGAAGCCGAAGCAAACGTAGATAAGGTCCTGGCAAAAGATAAAGGGCATATTGGCGCAAACCTTATAAAAGGGCGATTATTATTGTTGAAAAGAGATTTTAATAACGCCCTGGAAAAATTCGATTCTGTGCTAAATGGCAACCCGGAAAATGCCGCAGCATACTATTTTAGGGGACTCAGTTACATTGGAAGACGGGATCCCAAATTGGCTCAACAGGATTTATTGAAAGCCGTGGAGCTGAACCCCATGTTAGTTGACGCGAGACTCTTATTGACCGAATTCTATATCCGTAATCGTGATCAGGAATCCGCCGCCAAGCATTTGGAAGTGTTGATAAAGATCGCTCCTGAAAATATCAAGGTCTTAACTCTCATGGGTGCCCTTAAAATAATGGAGAGAGACGCCCAGGGGGCTGAAGAGGCCTATAAAAAGGTCATCGAAATCGATCCCGAATATACCCCCGGATATATTCAGCTGGGGATCCTGTATAATCTAATGAAAAGACCGGAAGACGCGGTCAAGAATCTGAAAAAGGCCTTGGAATTAAACCCGCAGCAAACAAATGCTATCGGGCTGTTAGTTGCTGTCTACGTGAAAGAAAAAAAATATGAACAGGCCCTTCAGGCATGTGAAGAATATAAAGGGAAACCGGGCGTATCTTCCTCAAACATTGCCGTCATAGAATTCCTGGAGGGGAACATCTACATGGAGAAAAAGGAATTCAAAAAAGCGGAGCAGTCTTTTAAAAAGGCCATTGAGATTGATCCGAATATTCTCTCACCCTACATTGCCCTTGCAAAGATCTATGTCCTGGAAAAAAGACTCGATGAAGCCGTCTCCCAGTATCAAAACGTCGTGGAAAAAAGACCGGATTATTTCCCCGGATACATGGCACTCGGTACGATATTCGAACAAAAAGGTGACCTGGAAAAAGCGGAACTGCATTATCGGAAGGCATTGGAAATCAAAAAGGATTTTGCACCTGCCGCTAATAATCTGGCCTGGAACCTTGCCGCCAAAGGGAGCAATATTGATGAGGCCCTCAGCTACGCCCAGATCGCCAAGGAAGCTATGCCCAAGGATCCGGCGGTTATGGATACTCTCGGATGGATCTACTATCTGAAGGGCAGTTACCTGAACGCGATCAGTGAATTACAGGATAGTGTTACTCTGGCCCCTGAAAATCCCGTAATAAATTATCATATCGGAATGGCTTTTTATAAGAACGGCGAAACAAAACCTGCAAAGGAATATCTGGAAAAGGCTTTAGAGCTTGATCAGAATTTCACCGGAGCGGAAGAGGCCGGAAAAATTCTCGAAGAGATAAAGAGTTCCGGTAGTTAGAGGAAGAACCAGGGATGCTGATTAGATAACAATAAATTCAAACAACGGAAATTTTCAATGCGAAATTTTCCTTATAAGGCAATATTTATCTGTATTTTTTCCCCGCCCGTACTCTATATGATTACGCTCCTTATGCTGGAGGGTTACCTTCAGAAGCGTGAAACCTCGCGTCTAAATGAGATAATCATCCAGAATCCTCAATATCTATATGATGGCCAGGTCACTGTCCAGGATGAGATAAACCGAAATGTTGGAGAATATCTGGCACAAAGCATCTTATACAAAATCGGAGTAAGGATCCATATCCTTATTAAAACAAGGGATGATCGCGTACTTTATCCCACCTCATTTCAAACTTCCTTCCAGGATATACCGGCGAAGACACTCGATTATACGGAGGTAGCCGCTGAAAATTACCGTATCCTCAATAAGGGCCTTATCCTGACCGTTGATGTCAATATCAGGCATAACAGCTGGCTTTCAAACAGCATTCTGGTATTATACGTTATCCTGTCAGTGTTTATTATCCAGCAGCTTCTTAAAAAACGATTGAGGGAATCTGAGAAGGAGGATAGGGAACAAAAAAGGATGGTGGAAGAGCTTTCCGAGCAGTTGTCACGAACAGGAGCCAAATTAAAGGAGGTGAAAGAAAGAGAAGAGGAATATATTCGGAATATTGAGAAGCTGAAGCAAGAAAAAACCACCCTTTCAACTGATATGGACGGTCTTCTTGATGAGATGGAAAAAATGGAAACAGGCCTTGCCTCACAAAGGGCGTTAAAGGAAGAAACCGAATCCGAGATCCTGAGATTAAAAGAAGAAATCGATCAGATGAAAGC
>JAFGDF010000282.1 GCA_016932235.1 Deltaproteobacteria bacterium
CAGATCGGCGACTGTCTGATTCCGAAAAATATACAGGCGGCCACATCAGCGGCATTCCATATTGCCAGGGATATTGGAAGAAAGTAATACAGGGAAACAAGAATCGTGGTCAAAACACGTTGAAGCCTGGAAAAACAGCGTGCAATATAAAACAAAGATCAAATCATTTAATTATAGTACATCTATAACAATCTCTGAAAGTTCTTTGACCTCCAGATCTTGCTCGGCAGCGGCATCCTCCAGCGTCATCAGGCAGAAAGGGCAGCTTGTTGTCAGAATTTCAGCTTTTTTATCGACCGCCTCCCGGACCCTTTTCTCGCTGTTCCTCTCATAATGGATATCCGCCTCGTAAAACATCCTTCCTCCCCCGCCCTCACAGCAGAGCGAATTTTCCCTGAATGCGGAAAACTCTATCAGTTCAAGTCCTTCTATCGCTTTAAGAATATTACGCGGTTCATCAAATATCTTATTCTGTTTACCGAGATAACATGGATCGTGGTATATCACTTTCCTGTTAAAAGGAGCTCCGAATTTAAGTGCCCCGCTTTCCAGCATGGATGCTATGACTTCTGTGTAATGCATTACCTTGATACCCAGGTCTCCATATTCATTTTTCAAGGCATTCATACAATGAGGTGAAAGGGTTATGATCTCTTTTACACCATATTTTTCAAATGACGCGATGTTTTCCTCCTGAAGTTCCTCAAAAAGACCTGCCTCTCCTATCGTGCGAATCTCACTGCCACAGCAGGCCTCTTCATTCCCGAGGATACCAAACTCCAGACCACCATGTCTTAATATCCTGGCCACATTAACCGGGATTACCATGCATCGCGGATCATACGCCTGAATACAGCAGACAAACATAAGCCTTTTTGATCCTGTTTCCGATACATGTGGAAGATCAAAACCCAGATCTTCCACCCATTGGTTTCTTTTGGCCCTTGGGCGATTCCACGGGTTCTTCTGAAAGAATGTGCCCTCAAGTGCCTTTTGAATCGACAATGGAATCTGGCCTTCCTCAACAAAAGAAGATCTCTGTTCGATAATCCATTCCAGGGGCTTTACATCCCTCGGGCACCTGAGAACACATTCACCACATGAAGTACAGTACCACAGTTGCTTTTCATCTGTCTTCCTTTTTAGCTGGCCCTTTCTAACCACTATCCTGATATTTAACGGAGTAATACCTGATTCGGGGCAGCTGCCGGAACACGTCCCGCACTGTATGCACATCAATGGATTGCTTTTATTCTCTTTTTCCATATAAAATATTCGGAGCTAACCCGTTATTATCCTACCTTAATAATCATCGAGGCACCTGTATCCCCTGCCGCGCAACCGGCATACAGGCCATAACCTCCTCCGAGGATCACCAGCTCTTCGATCATTTCAGCTATAAGCCTTCCCACTGTCGGTCCCTGGGGGTGTCCAAAAATCAGGGAACTCCCGTAATTATTAAACTTCATCACGTCAATGTTCATTATCTTCGCCAAATTTATATCATTTATCGCGAAGGGGTTGTGGGTTTTTATGGATTTGATTTCATCTATTTTCAGTCCGGCGGTATCCAGGGCCATCTGCGCCGCAGGCACTGGTGCTGCAGGCATAAACCCCGGTTTCACCCTGCCATAACCGTATGATATTATCTGCACCTCGATATTTTTATCGGTGCTCAATTCCTTGGCTTTATCACGGGTTGTGATTATGAAACCGCAATTGCCGTCAGCCGGATGTGTCTGCGCCCCATAAGTATGTATGCCGCCCGGCTCAACAGGTTTCAATCTTGCCAGACCTTCGGCAGTGCACGGGGTAATGCCCTCATCTGTTTCCACTATTTTTGTCTCCCTTTTTGAAACCTGTATCTCTACCGGGACCATATATCTTTTCTGGAATGTACGGTCATTGGCAACTGAATCCAGATACTGCTCGTAACGACGCAGGGTGACGGCATCGGCCTCTTCCCTGGTGGCTCCAATCTCTTTTGAGACGTTCTCGCCTGTCTGGACCATCTTGAATCCTGCATTGGGATCATTATTCATGTTGTCCAGGTTCCAGTTCTCCGAAATCACTTCGCCACCGGGACCCTTGGGATTCGGCCAGACAAGATGCGGGCCGTTGGAGCATCTGTCAGACATTAGTGCAAAACCGGTCTCATATACTCCTGCCTCAATGCTAAGAGCGCAAAGGTTCATGCATGTAGCGGAAGTCGTACAGGCCTGATGAATGTAACAGGCCGGAAGGTATTTCTGGTTATCCACCAGTATGGCTGCCGCCCAGTTGTGACCGTGGAACCCCCGGTTTTGCGCCACAGTCATACCGAGATACATATAGTCTATTATGGTAGGGTCAATCTCCCTGCCGAGAAACCATTTCCGCGCGGTTTCAGCGCCCAAAACAATCGCATTCTCATTCTGAAAACTCATCTGCCAGCGGCAGAAAGGTGATGAATAATACCCGCCATACGGGATGTAAGATTTTGTATACATTTTTCCTCCTCGTTAATAATTTTTATCGTTAATCAAGTCTTATTTCAGCCTTGTCCGGTTAGGAAATTGCATAAGGATCGCAGCATGGGGGACTCTTTTTACGGGCGAACTCGTTCCTGGCTTATTCATCGCATATTGCCTTACGAGGCGGGCGGCGGGCCATCTCAATCGACATCAGGATCGAATAAGGTTGAAATACCGAGAGGCATTCCGCCCGCCTGGCATGCACATTACGCAATTATCCCGCTTCTAAGGTTTTCGCCTGTAAAAAGAGCCCCCCATGCCGCGATTCAGACAACCGGATATTGATTTATTGTCGGTTTATTTGCAATCATCCGGTATTTTCTTCAACTTCAATTCCCTAACCGGACATTCCTGGTCTTATTTAAAAATTACAACATTCCTTTCATTGCTTCAGTTATCTTAAAAATATCATCTATCACTCCATAGTCGGCAACCCTGAAAATGGGAGCCTTTTTATCCTTATTTACTGCTATTACTGTCCCGGCCCCGGTAATACCCGCCACATGTTGGAATGCGCCACTGATACCCAAGGCAAGATATACTTTTGGCTTTACGGACTTGCCCGAAGTGCCGACCTGACGGTATTTAGGCAGCCATCCTTTGTCAACTACCGGACGGGAACAGGACAAGGTTCCTCCCATTTTTTCGGCGAGATCCTTTATCAACTCAACTTTATCGGCTTCTCCAACTCCGCGTCCGATTGATATCAATAATTCAGCCTGTGAGATATCCACTTCGCCAGCACTACTGTCAACAAATTCTATGAACTGTTTCCTGGGCTTTGCAAGTCCTTGAGGAAGCTGGTTTTTTACTATCTGCCCCTGGTATCCCTCAACCTTATCTCCCGGGAAAGCGCTTGCCCTTATGGTTATAATGTACCCTTCCGATTCCTTTAGAGCGACCCTGGAAAGGAGCTTCCCGCCAAATATCTGCCTGATCACTTTGGGCCTGCTTGCTTCCATGATTATGTCGATACAATCCGAAGCAAGAGAATATCCGGTCTTTATCGATAAGGAGGGCGCGATATCCATTCCCCATGGAGTATGACCTATCAACGTCATCAAGGGACGTTCTTCATCGACGATCCGTTTCAGTATCTCTGCGTAAACCTCACCATTAAAATTATTTAAGCTATCATCTTCAATAACGATAACCCTGTCTGCTCTTTCATTAATATCCTTTACAAGGGGTTCATCCTTTCCTCCTATTACTACAGCCGTAAGACCTGAGGACAGACTTTTGGATAACTCTGAACCCTTAAAGAGCATCTGGTAGGAAACATCACTTACTTCACCCGAGCTGTGTTCGATAACAACTATTAATTCGCCCAATTATATATTCACCCCCTTTTCCTTAATGATACGGATGATCTGCTCACCTACAGAGGACGGATCTCCCTCAATGATCTGCGCCCCTTCTGTTTCAGGAGGCATGTAGATCTCTTCAATAATTGTTCGTCTTTCAAGATCATCTTCCGAGAGCCCAAGATCATTCACGTTCACCACACTAAGTTCCTTTTTCGCAGCCTTTCGAATACCCATAATGGAGACATATCTGGGTTCGTTGATACCCGTCTGTATAGTCAATAGGGCAGGCAGGTTAATACGGGAAACCTCTTCCACACCCCCCTCAAGCTCAATATTTAACCTGAGTTCCTCTTCCTCAGAGTCAATCCCGTTGACTACTGCTGCATGTGCAAGGCCGAGATTTTCAGCCAGCAGTCCTCCTAGTATCCCATAATTGTAATCGTCCGACTGGACTCCGGTTAACACCAGATTATATTCCTGACCCTCAATAACCTTCGCAAGGATCTTCGAGACCACATAGGGATCCAGGGCAACCTCACCCGGATCAATCCTTATCGCCCTATCAGCTCCCATCGCCAGGCAGCGCCTTAAAACCTCTTCATCCTCTTCAAAGCCCACGGTTATCACGGTCACAGTTCCTTCCAACTTTTCTTTAATAAGGATGGCTTCCTCAACGGCGTAGTTATCCCATTCGTTTATTGAATGGGTCAGCATATCCTTTTTTATCCCTGTCTTTTGAGGATCAACCTGGAGATCTATCTCCTGGGTAAGTGGAACCCTTTTAACGCACACAATAATGTTCATATTTCTCTCCATTGCTCTCCATTAATTTAGAATTTTCCTATCGTCTTCTTGGCAATAATAATCTTCTCAATCTCCTTGCTCCCCTCAAAGATCTCGAGAACCTTTGCATTTCTCCAGTAATGGGCAACGTCATATTCTTCCAGAATGCCGTAACCGCCGTGAAGCTGTATCGCCTCGTCAGCCACCTTCACAGCCACCTCGGCGCAATACCACTTTGCCATTGAACTCAGGCTCGGGTCAGGCGTCCCTGTATCCAGTTTTGAGGCAGCGCGATAGCAGATCGATCTTGCAGCCTCGGTCAAGGTTACCATATCCGCAATCTTGCCTTGCACCAGTTGAAAAGAGGCAAGCGGCTGGCCGAACTGGTGCCTCTGGCGAATATGCTTAATCGCCTTATCCAGTGCTCCCTGGGCCGTCCCGACGCCGAACGCGCCTACCAGAACCCTCGTACGGTTGAAGAACTCCATCATATTTTTAAATCCCTTTCCTTCTTCACCCACAAGGTTCTCTTTCGGAACCCTGACTCCCTTTAAAGCGACCTCTCCCGTGTCTGATATTCGTATTGAAAGCTTTCCATGATAGGAGTTCGCCTCGTACCCATCTCTGTTCGTCTCTACTATGATTGTGCTCATCCTGTCGTGTTTCCTAGGGGCATCAGGATTTGTCACACAAAGGACTATCAGGAAGTCCGCCCGCGTGCAATTGGTGATAAAGATCTTATTGCCGGTTATTACATAATCATCTTCATCCTTAACCGCTTCCGTTGTTATGGAAGCCACATCGCTACCCGCATCCGGTTCAGTGATGGCCATGCCCATACGAATCTTGCCGGAGCATATTGCCGGAAGATACTTCTGCTTCTGTTCTTCAGAACCGACTGCCTGAATAAGTTGTGTGCCAAAAAATGTGGACTCTATTGATTGGGCTATACCCAGGTCAATACGGGCGAATTCTTCATTGATCAAACACTGCTCAAGATAGCCCATGCCGAGCCCTCCATATTTCTCATCCACAAAAACAGCCAAAAAACCCAGCTCTGCAGCTTTTTTCCAGAGATTATCGTCAAAAGTTTCCCTGGCATCCAGGTCTCTGGCAATCTCTGCAAACTCCCCTTCGGCAAATTCTCTGGCAGCCCTTTGGATATCCAGCTGCTCTTTACTAAGTTCAAAGCTCATTAATAATCTCCATTCAATGAAGGTTTCCGTGCATATTATTATAGGTTTTTATCTGGATTGAAGCTTGGTTTTCAAGAAATATTTCTGAACTAACTCAGATATGGTGCAAAAACCCGGCCTTTAAATCCGGATCATGCGGCATGCGCCGTCAGGAGATAAGATATATGACTGTAGTGAACTCTGCGCATTAAAAAAAGATAAAAAACAATTTTCCCTGTTTTACCCAAACTTCAGCGTTAGGAAGTTACCCTCTCTATTAGAAAATATCAACTACTTTATTTCGCCCCGGCCTTGTCCGGTTAGAGAATCACGGTCGAGGAAAAATAAATACATTACGCGTCAACTCTACCAGGAACGAATTTAACCGAAAGAAAAGTCCCCCATACTGCGATTTTAATGCAACCTTTTACCCGGACATTAGCGATTCCGACCAATTATCTCACGAAGGTCTTTTTTTAAAGTCTTCCCGGCCGGACTTCTCGGAAAATCTTCCATAACCAGGAATTCTTTTGGAACTTTAAAAGAGGAAAGATATGATTTCATATACTCCTTAATCTCTATCCTGTTAATCGATAGTCCTTTTTTAGGGATGATACACGCCACCACTCGTTCACCCCATTCCCTGTCCGGCAGTCCCAAAACAGCGCATTCCTGTATATCCGGATGCCTGTAAAGGACATCCTCCACCTCAAGGGAGTAAACATTTTCTCCACCGGTAATAATCATGTCCTTCAGGCGATCCACTATAAAAAGATAGCCATTTTCATCAAATACCCCCACGTCACCTGACCTGAACCATCCCCCCTCCCAAAAAGCGGTTTCCGTATCCTCGGGGTTATCAAGATATCCCTTCATGATATTCCGGCCTCTAATACAGATTTCACCCTTATCTCCATCATCCAGGCGATTTCCTGCTCCATCCCTGATCTGAATCTCATCACCGGGCACTGTAGTTCCAACCGAGCCGACCACATGATGGTAGTAGTGGTTATATGTTGTCATAGATGCGGATTCCGTCATTCCATAGCTCTCATGAATTGATAACCCCGTTCTCTTTTTCCAGTTCTGAACCACCTCGGCCGCCATACTCGCCGCGGCGGAAAAACAGTAGCTCACGGCATTAAGCTTTTCCTTAAGACCTTCAAGAGAAAGAAACCGAACGTATATTGTCGGCACGGCATACAACCTTGTTACCAACCCCCTGCCGAGTATCTCTATAACATGATCCATATCAAAACCAGGTATCAGCTCCAGGCAACCCGCGCTGAGAATGGTGGCGTTCATAATATGCATCTGTCCAAACACATGATTAAATGGCAGAAAAAGCAGTGCCCTGTCATTTTCACAGGATCGTTCGTGGAACCTGACATTCTGAATTGCGACGGCTATGTTTTCGTGTGTAAGCATAACACCTTTGGGAGTGCCGGTTGTGCCGCCGGTGTAAAGTATGGCCGCATTATCATCACGTTCTCTGTCAACCGCAGAAAAATTACCCGAACCCTTATCAAGTAATTTTTGAAAACTCAGGTCTCCATCGTTGCAGATTATCTTTTCCAGACATCTTTCCCCTCTCAGTTTTTCCAGCTCCTCTAACTTCTCGTCATGGGTGAAAATAAATCTTGGTCTGGAGTGATTAATCAGTCCTACAAGTTCATCGGTTTTTAGCATGCTTGACAGGGTCACAGCCGTTGCGCCGGCCTTGAGAACACCAAAATAAAAGGTGAGCCACTCCGCCGAATTGGGGGCACACAGCCCCACATGGTCCCCCGGCTTAATACCCATTCCAATCAGAGCAGTGGCAACCTTGTTTGCATGCTCATTGAACCTGGCATAGCTTGTCTCTGAAGATTTTTCACTTATAACCGGACGATCAGGAAAATAAAATGCCGAGGACTCCAGGTTTTTTGCGATATTCACAGATCCATCTCCTAAAAATTCTGCCGGACAAAGTCCGGCGGAATTTTAACTATATATATCTTTAATGACATCCTCCAATCCTCCGGTCTCGACAAGAGAATCCCGGGTTGGCATCATGCTCTCTTTATCCCATCCCGCATTCTCACAAAACTGGGAGGCTAACAGTTTGTAATCAATAGTTATACCCTTAAGCGGTCCTTCTTTTTGAGGCGGTTCTCCTACAGATCTTGCCGGAATAATATTTCCATCAAGCCTCTGCCCTTCGCGAAGGTTGAAGGCATATCGCATATTAAGGATCCTTTTGCCGGTGCGTGATAGTTCTTCCTGGGTAAAATCCCATCCGGTCACCGCCGCCATAAGCCTTTGATTAGCATCAGGCGGCATGAATAGGGTTCCGAACTGGCACATTCCCGAAGTGTTCAATATTTCCATGGCATAAGTGGCCTGCGCGTCCAGCTCTCCTTTCCCTTCTAATCTATATTTTACTTCAGGCGAAGCAGGAATTTCCATCATCGCGTATCCGCCCTTTACGTGCCTGGCCGGAGTAGGATCAAGATTATAAACCCTAGATAATCCTGGTAAAAACTTGGGATCGTGCATCGGCAGTTCAATACCCCTCACGGTCTGAAGATATTCGGCGCCCTTCCCCAGTTTCTTCGCAGCCCCTGAAGAACCCAGAGCGAGTATCTTTCCAAAACCCGTCTGGTCTGCAATGGCCTGTGTCATACCAACAATAGCATCGGCATTTCCCCAGGAAAGGTCAATCCCATCGGTGTCCTCTTTTGTTACAAGTCCGTTCTCATAGCACTCCATTGCCCATGAAATGGTGGCGCCTGTTGATATGGTATCCAGGCCGTATCTATTGCAGATATCATTGCATTTCATGATCGATTCGATATCGCTATTCAGCAGCATGGCACCAAAGGCGCCTAATGTCTCATATTCAGGCCGGTCGGTCTCGCCCAACGGCCATTTTCCATCATCCACCCTGTAATGCGCTCCGCATCCCAAGGGGCAGTTGTTGCACGCGTATTTCTTTGTCTTATACTTGCTGTCATAGGCAGGGGTTCCAAGCTTTTCCGCGGATTCATTCCCCATATCAACTATGCCCACGCCTCCCCAGTTCTTCACAGGGGTATCACCTATCAATGCCATGTGACCTGTCCCGCTGCCCGTGCCAAACTCCCCGAAGATCCCTGCTAATTCGGACCCCGGGCCGTTTTTAAGTGCATCTAGGATACCCGAATTTACTTTTTTCACTTCGCCCGGATCAGACATGGAAATCTTGCCTGTGCCCCTGACAGCGACGGCTTTCAGGTTTTTCGAACCCATAACAGCCCCGCTTCCGCCGCGCCCGGCAGCACGGTGTTTCTCGTTTATAACACATGATATAAGAGACTTCTTTTCTCCGGCGGGCCCGATCATGGCGGCACGAAGCCTGCTTTCCCCTGTCTCCCGGATCAGCGCCTCCAGGGCCTCGGTGCAATCCTTCCCCCAGATATTAACGGCATCCCGTATTTCAGCCTTTCCATCTTTAATGAATATATAGACCGGCTTTTCAGAAATACCCGAAACAAACACGGCATCAAACCCGGCCTTTTTAAGCTCAGGCCCGAAAAAACCACCGGAGTTTGCGTCATTCCACCCCCCTGTTACAGGGGACTTGCAGACAACTGTGTATCGGCCGCTTAAAAAAGCATCAGTTCCTGTCAGCGGGCCGGTTGTAAATCCCAGAATGTTGTCAGGCCCAAGTGGATCAACACCGGGTTTCATCCTGTCATAGAGTATTCGCGCACCGATTCCGTAACCGCCAATAAAGTTCCTGGCCAGTTCCTCCGTCATATCCTCTTCTTTAAGCGTTCCGTTTGTGAGATCCACAAATAGTATCTTTCCAGCGTATCCGTGTTTCATCGAATGCCTCCTTAACTAGATAATAATGAGTTATTTTTTTGTGATACTTTACAGGATAAAGTAAATCTAATGACAAAGACATGCCATTCATGACTGATGGCAACATTTACAAAATAATGGATATGATAAACGATTTTTAAAAATATTTAAATCCTTTATTGTATTAATTCCTGTGTTTTTTCTGGTATTTCGTTTATAAGGGAAGAGGATTGAATAAAAAAGTTTTATTTGTAATCCGTGGTGCATAAGAACACCCTGCAGATTGCCAGGAGGAAAGAGCATGAAAAATTCAGGACTTACTAAAAAAGTACAGACCGTCCTGGGGCCAATCGATCCCGATTCCCTGGGAGTAACCCTGGTGCATGAACATCTTTTCATGGATGAGACAATATCATTTATGGAACCGGAAGATCCCGATGAAAAGAAGTTCGCCCATGAACCGGTTCAGTTGAGTAATCTTTACCGTGTAAGACTGAATCCCTTTGGCAATCTTGATAACCTCCTTTTCAACGACGAGGAGATGGCGATAAAAGAGACGATGATTTTCAAATCCCTTGGAGGAGGCACCATCACCGAAGTCACTCCAAAAGGACCCCTGGGGCGCAACCCCGAAGGATTGGTTCGCGTGGCCCGGAAGACCGGCCTCAACATTATCATGGGCACAGGTTATTATGTGGCACCGTCGCATCCTCCTGAACTGGACGCTATGGCTGAGGAGGAAATCACGGAGGAACTGGTGCGGGAATTAACCGTCGGAGTCGAAGACACAGGTATATGCGCCGGGATCATAGGCGAGATCGGATGCAACAAGCCGCTTCATGAAAAAGAGAAAAAGATTCTACGTTGTTGCGCAGCGGCACAACGCAGGACCGGCGCCGCGATATATCTGCACCCGAGCGCAACCAGCGAGCTGGTGCTGGAAAACGTCAGGATCCTCAAGGATGCCGGGGCCGATCTCGGGCATGTCATTGTCGGTCACGTCTGTATGCATGACTTCGACACTCCTACCTGCCACAGATTAATGGATGCGGGCTGTTTCATCGGAATAGACATGTTTGGCCTTGAGGGGATCCATTTTCTTCCTCATGAAAAGATATATATGGAGATGAATGACCAGAAACGTATCAAAAAAATGATGGGCCTTATCAATGACGGCTACCTGGATCATATACTTGTCTCCCAGGACGTAGCGACAAAAGAGCGGCTCACCTCCTATGGCGGCTTCGGTTACGGACATATTTTGCGCGATATAGTACCCGTGCTGCGCAACAAGGGTTTGACCGATGAACAGATTAATACAATGCTTGAAGAAAATCCAAAACGGGCTTTGGTATTTATACCTGTAAAAGAGTAAAGAAACAATATTTGACAAAGCCTATCATTAGTATTACTATTACCGGTATTACTAATTACCTGAGGTGCTATCATGAGAGTCACAACAAAAGGGCAGGTTACAATTCCGCAGGAAATCCGCGAAAAACTTGGAATAACTCCATCAGTTGAAGTTGATTTCGTTGAAGAAAAAGACAGGGTGTATCTTATTAAAAGGGAAGGTCCGCCCCAAAAACCCCGACGCTTCAGCCGGTTGAGGGGAATAGCAAGCGTTAAAATGACAACTGATGAAATAATGGCCCTGACAAGAGAGGACAGATGAAGGGGATCCTTGTTGATTCGAATGTCATCCTGGATGTTTTTCTCAATGATCCGGAATGGGTGGATTGGTCTGAGTCAAAATTAGAGGAATACAGTATCCAAACAGCATTATACATCAATTCAATAATATATTGCGAAATATCGATAGGTTTTAACTTAATAGAGGATCTTGAGTCTGCTATCCGTATAGCGGGCCTTCAATTGCTGGAAATTCCAAAAGAAGCGCTCTTTTTGGCGGGTAAAGCATTTCTTGAATACGAAAGGAAAAAAGGTGCGAAAACTGCTCCATTGCCTGATTTTTTTATAGGTGCACAGGCAGCGGTATTAAATTTGGACCTGTTAACCAGGGACGTATCAAGGTATAAGGCATATTTCCCGACTGTAAAACTGATAATTCCTTAACTCCACATGTATATGATCTGAGAATCTATCGCGATGTAGTAAGACATCGCCGGAAAGGTGGACAGGCCTTTTCGTGCTTAAGATATACGGATGCGACTGAGCGCGTCGCTCCGGGAAAACCGACAGATGGAGGTCCGCGCTCTATCGTGGCCGAAAATATCCTCCACCCCTATTTAAATAAATTATCAGTTAAATATTTATAGGAGCCTGTCGGACTTTGTCCAACAGGCTCATGGGAGTTAAAATGTCCCGTAAAACATATAAGATTCTTGAACCAATTAATATAGGTCCGATTACCTTGAGAAATCGTATCGTCTTCGCCCCGACAGGCTCATGGTACGCGCCCCCGGATGGTTATTGCAACCAAAGACTGATTGACCATTATACCCGGCTGGCAAAGGGTGGCTTAGGACTTATAATAGGTGAGTTTTTGCGCGTTAATGATGTTGACAGCGCCTATGCCGCCAATATGGCTATCTTGAACAATCGCTATATCTATGGCTATGCGGAGCTTGCAGAGTCGGTACAGAATGAGGGAGCCGGAATGGTATTCCAGATCGGCCATGCCGGAGGCAACACCAGGCCCGATCAGATTAACGGTTTAACCCCCATAGCGCCATCACCGTTTATAAATATTGACGGAGTCGTGACGCGGGAGATGACCCTGGAGGATATCAATCGTGTCCAGGAAGACTTTGTGGCCACTGCCGGCAGATTACAGATCGCAGGTTTTGACGGAATTGAAATCCATGCTGCTCATGGCTACCTTCTCAGTGAGTTCCTTTCTCCGAGATATAATCAAAGGAAAGACGATTACGGCGGCAGTGTTGAAAACCGGGCCAGGATGATTGTCGAAGTCTATGACAGAATACGCGCTTCTTGTGGTCCTGATTTCGTTATCGGTGTCCGGGTCAACGTGAATGAAAATTTTCCGGGACATTCCGACGGACTAACTATGGAAGACGTTGTTGCTTTCGCAAAAATAATGGAGGCCAGAGGCATAGATTATATCAGTTGCACCGGTGCTGATATTATAAACCAGAAGGCGTCTGTCCCCACCATGTACATGCAGCGCGGATTCAACGTGGCCAACACTGAGATTGTTAAGAAAGCCGTCAGAGTGCCGGTCATAGTCGCTGCCGGCATGAATGTGGAACTTGGCGAGAAAGTTCTAAGGGGCGGACAGGCTGACCTGATAGCGATGGCTCGGGGGCTGATCGCTGACCCGGATCTACCCCTCAAGGTAATGGAAGGCCGTATCGAGGATATCAGGCCATGCATCCGGGGAGGAATCGGTTGCGCCAGCAGGGCCCGCTTTAATCGCACCCTGAAATGCGAGCTTAATCCCGCCATCGGTGTGGAGCGTCTGGAAATCCTGGCGATCACTCCGGCCTTTACTCCCCGGAAAGTACTGGTCATTGGCGGCGGGCCGGGTGGTATGGAGGCTGCCAGATTGTCCGCTCATCGCGGTCATAAGGTCACTCTTCTTGAGAAGACGCAGGAACTGGGCGGGCTTCTCCTTCAGGCTTCAGTGCCCGATTTTAAAGAAGACTTACGGCCTCTGATCACATGGCAAAAAACTCAACTCAAGAAGGAAAATGTTGAAGTCAGATTAGGGATTGAAGCCACACCCGAAATCGTCAAAAAGGAAAAGCCGGATGTCCTGATTGTCGCTGTGGGATCAGAATACAGACTGCCTCCGGATCTGGTCAAAGATAAAGCAAACATCCTTATGCCGGATGATGTCCTGCTGGGTAAAAAACAGGTCGGTGAAAAGGTCGTGGTAACCGGCGGAGGTTCCATTGGATGTGACACGGCTCTGTACATTGCCGAGGCATTCAAAAAGGATGTCACCATCCTGACCCGGCAGGATTCTGTCATGAAGGATTACGATGAGATCCTGACTGTAATCAGTATAACAGAGAGGCTGGCAAACGATGGAGTAAAGGTTAAAACAGGGGTCACGATCAAGGGCTTTTCCGGTGGCAGGGTCTATTGCACGGACAGGGTCGGGATCACCTGGCAATTGGAAGCTGATACTGTTGTCGTATCGGGTGGATTGACCCCGTTATCAGATGTTGCTGCCAGGTTTGAGAACCTGGCCCCCAGGGTATACAATGTGGGCGACTGTGTAAAAGTAGGCAGGATATGGGACGCGTTTCATTCCGCATGGCGGGCGGTCGCTGACTTCTGAATTTTCACATTCCACCTACCACCCAACCACTGAACTGCAGTCCTGAAGCAGGATCGTATCCCTTCTGAAAGGCTTCAGAATATTGTTCCCTCCATTCTTCCATCTGTGCCATTGTGACCTTTTCAACCTCTACAAGATAACCGCTGGTGGCCTGCCCCGCGCAATACCTGGATGTAATACCGTCAGGGGCAATGGTATTAATTGCACCTCCCCTATCAAGTTTTCCCGGGATTATATAATCAACACGCGCACCATGATCCACATACACAGCACCCCGCACAATCCTTTCCCATACACGCGCCCCGCAAAGAACAGTCCCCCTCTCGTTGAATATTTTAACAATATCACCATCCCTGATATTTCTGTTTTCAGCATCCGCGGGATTTATCCAAACAGGCTCATACAGGTATCCGTCCCAGCCTCTCACCTTACACGTAGGCGCTTCCCTGGTCCAGGTTATGTCATCACACTGGGCATGCACCCTCCACCTTCCATGATTCGACATCACAAGCAGGGGAAATATCTTTGCCCTGCCGCCGGAAATACGCTCATCATGCATGGCGCTCTTTTCTATCCACCTGGGGATAGGAGACCTCTCCGTATCATCAGGAAAATTTTCGGCAAGTCTCTCTGAATAGAACTCCAGCTTCCCTGACGGCGTGGGCAAGGGGTTCTTTTCAGGGTCTTCATAAAATAACCTTAACCCCGGAGGATCGTCCTCCCAGTCTTCCGCCACAGGGAACACAAAATATCCCTTATTCTTGAATGCCTCCCATGTCATGTATTTATCCACGCCCATGCTTTCAAAAACCGATCGCTCCAAATCATCATAACTCCTGCCTTCCGTAACCTCATCGTACTTTCCGAGTTTTCTTGCAATCTCGCAGACAATCTCAAAATCACTCTTCGATTCTCCAACAGGTTCAATCGCCTGCCTCTGAAACAGCATGCTCTGAAACTGGACACCCTGCCTGCTGTTTGTCACTATATCCTCCACCTCCATGGTGGTATTTGCGGGCAGGATGATATCGGAAAACAGGCAATCATTCTCCAGCCAGGGGTGCTGGGCCACAATACACTCTATCTTCGGATTCCTCAGGGCCTCGGCGGTTTCATTGCCACAGTTCCAGCAGGTGGTGCGGCAGGGGCTGTCGGTCCAGATCATGTGTACCTCCGTGCCGCCTTCTTCCCTGGGTATGGGGTACTGATATTTCTGAAACTGATCTTTAGTCTTTGCGTAAATGGCGCCCGTTCCCCAGAACGTGACGGGTGGATTACTGATTGCTTTATGGATCAGGGTCTTGGGAATAATCTGTTTACTGCGGGCGAAAAGAGCTGCATTGTGGGGTTTCTTGATACGATCCGGGAGATTGGAATCAAAAAAGGTGGCTTCTGAAAACAGCTTGTTCCTGGGCATTCCCGCGTAACTCACCTGGTATTGATGAACACCCGGCCTCCCCAATCCCTGCATCCCGAGCAATATGCATTCAAGCCTTGCAGGTTCATGGGAAAACGGCCCTCGAATATATGAACCTCCGAAATAGTGCGCTATTGATGTGGCCTTTTCCGCGAATTCACCGGCCAGTGCCTTGATGGTCCATTCTGGTACACCACACTTTGGAGAAGCCCATTCCGGGGTCTTTGGTATGCCGTCCTCCTCACCCATGACATAGGCCTTGACCTTTTCAAAACCTACCGTGTGGGTCTTTACATATTCCTGATCATAAGTGTCTTCCTTTATCCATGTATATATTATGGCCAGATGAAGGGCGGAATCGGTATTCGGGAGAACCGGTATCCATTTATCCGCATGGATAGCCGCTCCGTAGTTCAGGTCAGGACATATATAGACCTGTTTTATCCCGGACTGTGTCCAGAAATAACACATCCTGGTGGCGGTCTGGCCCGTAAAGCCCCATGGCGTGGTTTCAGGATCTCCACCCCAGAAAAGGAGCATATCGCAATTCTCCGTGACGTCTTTCATAAGGTTGGCAGAAGGCTTCATCATGCCGACCCACCCGGCTCCCCAGACGTGCTTTGCACCCCAGTACCAGCCTTCCCAGCTGTCAGGATTCCTCACCTGATGGGTAAAGCCACCCATTTTTTCAAGCAGTAATTCAGGGCATCCGTGGGAGGCATGAATAATCTTGTTTTCACTGTGCCCGTCTATCTGCAAGAGAACACCAAGAGGCCCGTATTGTCCTTGAACCCTTTTTATCTCTTTCGCGATAATATCAGTGGCCTCGTCCCACGAAATCCTCTTATATTTGCTCTTGCCCCGGTTTTGAGGATTCCTCTCACCGTCAGGGTCCCAGTCAACCCTTTTCAACGGGTATTTTATCCTGTTTGGAGAATAGACACGCTTCTTGTAGGCCATTGAAAAAGGCGCGATCTGTGTCTTCATGATCGGCTCAAAAACTTTTTTACCACGTTTAACCCTCCAGGGATTGAATTCCTCCCTGTTATACTTCCAGTCATAATGAAGGGGCCTGATCCTGATGATCCTGCCATCTTTTATGTCAACAGCGCTCGGTCCGCCGCCTCCAAGTGCTCCTCCCAGTGAAAGGGCCTTTAAAACCGTATCATCCGTCGTTTTTAGGCGTTTACTATTCGACATTCTTCTTATCTTCCCCCTATTCCTGCCCTGTAGATGTCACATTTTCATCCGCTTGCGGTGTTGCCATCTGCAGATAATACCATAGCCTCCAATCCTACCTGCCGTACATAAATCTGGGGGGCGAAAAGACCTGCCACACCTCATCACAGACCTTCAGATCATCTTCAGGAAGAATGACTTCCACTACCTTAAGATTCTCCTCGATCTGCTCCAGGGTGGTAACGCCGGAGAGGACAGAAGTAATCGTTTTATTATTCACTATCCAGGCTATTGCGAACTGGGCAAGTGTCAGTCCGTTTTTTTCCGCAAGCCCCTTGAGGCGCTCCACGGCTTCAAAATTCCTGGCGTTCCAGTATCGTTCCATATATCCTGGCCCAAGGTCCTTCATTGTGAACCTTCCCTCCTTCGGAGGTTTGCCGAATTCATGCCTTCCGGTAAGGAGTTCACCGGCCAGCGGATTAAACACGCAAACCCCTATCCCTTCACTTTCGCAGAGAGGCAGCAGTTCATACTCAATATCGCGTGTAAGCAGGTTATAAACCGGTTCAACACAATCAAAGCGAGCCAGATTGTAACGGTCACTGACCCAGAGACCCTTGCACAGCATCCAGGCGCGGAAATTGGAGCACCCGATATAACGGACCTTTCCCTGGTGTACCAGGTCATCCATTGCCCTGAGGGTCTCATCAAGTGGGGTGTCATAGTCCGGCATGTGGCAGTAATAAAGGTCGATATAGTCTGTCTGGAGACGTCGAAGGCTCTCTTCCACCGTTTTTATGATATACCTGCGCGACAGATCGACCCCGGGACTCGGTGGCAGCTTGGCCCCGACCTTGGTGGCGATAACGATCGAATCCCTGTTCCCCTTCAATGCCTTTCCGATGATCTCTTCCGATTTACCCCCTGAATAACCATCTGCCGTATCTATGAAATTTATTCCGGAATCTACTGCGCTCTTAACTATCTTTATTGATTCCGCCTCTCCGACCTGGCTCCCCAGGGTCATGGTGCCCAGACAAATGGGAGAGACTTTCAGTCCTGATCTTCCTATTTTTTTTAATTTCATTGATTTTCTCCTTCCTTGATTAAGTATTCTTGATGAAGTCGTAAAAAGTCGAATTCGCAATTCCGTTCATGCTTCGACAGGCTCGGCACAAGCGGAAAATCAACGAGTTACGACGTTCACCCTGAGCCTGTCGAAGGGTGAACGCGATTTTTTACCGTGAAAATGCTTAGCTTGTCTAATCTGTTTTATGATTAAGTCTTTCAAATTGATCTTGGCCGTTCAAATCCCCCCTCCCCCCCTTTGCGAAAGGGGGGATTTCTTTGGCCGGCAATCCTGTCCGGCTTCCCCCTTTTAAAAGGGGGATTGAGGGGGATTTTCATGAGTGGGATGACGAGATCAACATGTCATGAGCGTTTACGGGACCATCAAGTTTTTCGCCGTTAAAAAGAGCCCCCCATACAGCGATTTGACCATGGTATATGGATCTATCGCTGTCTCATTTTCCCATGTATATTTTTGATTATTTGGCATCTTTTCTTTAACTAAATTGGAGATTTTCTATGTTATTAAACCATTATCAGTTCAATATCCCGGTTATTTCGGCCATATCCTTCACCTTTTCCAGCTCAAGAATCCTGTCGATAAGCCTGTCAATGTCCATTTCAGACAGGGGTTTCCGGGAGTAGCGGGCGCAATCCCTGAACTTGGCTGTCAGATCTTCCATGCTCAGGGGATTCAGTATGCTTCCGCGCAGCACATCCACTTCAGCGTTATAAACCTGCCCATCCTTTAATCTTACTTCCACGCGTGAGGAAAAATTTCCCATAGAGGGCTCTACTATAAATTTTATTTTCTTGGCCATTTCTAAAACCAGAGGATCGCTCAGATTCTCGGGCAGAAAATTTGCGATAGTGACATTTTTATGAACAACTGCCACACCCATGACAAACGGGATAGCTATCTTGGCGGTAATGCTTGTGGTCGGCCTTTGTTTAATCTCGGGAGGCGTGCAGAGGCTGTTTCCGCTTTCATTTCCCCGCAGGATTATTTCCTCAACCTGCTCAGGCTGAATATCATGTTCATTTACGATTTGAAGGATCCCCTGAACGTAACTGTGTGTTCCAAGACATGATGGCCAGGGTTTAAAGCCCGCTTCAGATCCCCTGAACTTTTTGCCTAAATCAACGGTGAGATTTTTGATGTCATAGTCGTTAGCGTAATAGGTATCAAAAAGCAGTTCAATTCCATTCTTGCAGGCATCCATACCTTTACTTGCGAGCAATGCGCAGAAAATTCCTTCCCTGGCATTCAGGCCATCCCTTACCTCCCTTAAATCTGAAGTAAACAAACCTTCCGTTACACCGGATACCCTGTTCAAAGCCAGCCCCAGATTGTTTACCATCTCAGGTTCCGTCAGGCCCAGTATTTTTCCGGATACCGAGGCTGCAGCAAAGACGCCGAAAGTGGTTACAGAGAAAAAGGGATAATCGGTTACTATGTTCCCATTGGGACATGAGGCCAATCTCACGCTCAGATCATTGCCCAGGGCTACGGCCGTGATAAAGTCCTTTCCGCTTACCTGGCCCACTTGCTCGGCCGTCGCCAAAGCGGCAGGGAATGAGGCGCCTGTAGGGTGCATCAATGGTTTCTCCAGCCCCACAGTATCATCGAAGTCAATTGCATGACTGAGCGAGCCGTTCACAAAAGCCGCCGACCAGCAAGGAAACTTACCCCCAAAGCCTATAATCGTGCTCTCCGGTTTGCCTCCTGCATAGCTAATCAGTTCATATATTGAAGCGCAATTCTTCACCAGCGTGCTGGGCGGAAGCATAACGCCAAGGGTATCCAGGATGCTCTTCTTGGTTGCTTCCACTGCCTCTTCCGGAAGGTCTTCATACCCTGTATTAACAATATTTCTTGCCACATCCTTAGTGCTCAATGTTTTTTCCTCCCTTCACTATTGGCAATCTCGTAAAAAGTCGATACCGCTGTTCTTTTCACCCTGAGCCTGTCGGAGGGTGAACACGGCTTTTTACAGTAAAAATATTTAGCTTGGCTAAACTTTATTGTAATTAAATTCCTCACATTGATCTTGGCCGTTCAAATCCCCCCTTACCCCCTTTACGAAAGTGGGGATTTCTTTGGATAGCAATCCTATCCGGCTTCCCCCTTTTTGAAAATGGTGGACAATCTACCACTTCCCCCTTTTATAAAGGGGGATTGAGGGGGATTTTCCTGAGTTGGGCTGACAAGATCAACATGTCATGATTGTTTACGTAGCCGTCACCATTGGTTCCTTCGCAACAGAAGCCGTCCTGTTTTGTCATTTCAGCCCATGCAGTGATTTTAAGGCCATAAAGAATTTGAGCTTTTATCAATCGTTAATAAATGAATCAGGCCTTGAATATTTTCCAAATTTTCCAGATCCCTGACCGTCCCTATAATTTTCTCGACCTGCTTCTGCGGGATCACCGTGGAGGCCAGCCCCCTGAATTTTTCTTTTATTTCCTCGGCCGTCATCGGGTTCTCAGGGGTTCCTTTTGCGTAATCGACCCTGCTGGTATAAGTATCCCCATTCTTCAACTTCATGGTGATCCTGGTGGGCGCCGCCCCAGGAGGCATCTTCTCCATTTCATGATCCTCCGCGTATGTTATTTTTCCGGCCAGCTCAAGCAATTCCGGATCCCTGATATTCTCGTCACTGTAATCCCTAAATCCGTTGCTGCCCCTGATCAGCCTCAAGGCAATTCCGAAACGACCGCTGAATTGCGCCGATATCATATCTTCAGGTTGAACGATATTGCCGACAGCCCTGATCTCCCTGGGCATCTGCTCCACCATTATCTCATTAATCTCTTCCCAGCGCACGTGGTGTTCTTTGATAATTTCCGAGACGGCATCAATGGTGGTATGCTGCGCAGCGCAGCAGCAATATGGTTTATGACCGGTCCAGAGTATGCGAAATTCTCTTCCCAGGTCCCTGGTAATCTCCTCCGGGAAGTATTCATTGGCAAAGGCCTGTAAAACCCCCTTTTTACCCTCCAGCGCGGCTGTCGGTCCGGTTACACCGAGTTCCGACAGAGATACCGCTTTCACGCCGGACTGCGCGGCAAAACCGGCATGCAGGCGCTTAACCGACCCTCCTGATATGGTATATTCTGAAATGCCGCTCGCTTCGCTGGCAGCGATGCTGAAGGCATTCAATAGCCTTTCCCCGTCCTGCCCCATGACCTTGCCTGCCGCAGCCGCCGCGCCAAAGGGGCCGGCAACCGCAGTGGTATGGAACCCCCTGTTCATCATGGAAACAGAGGACATCCCGACCCTGAGCATCGCGTCATAACCTGCAACAACAGCGGTCAGGAATTCCTTTCCGTTTATGCCTTTCGCTTCTCCCAGGGCCAGCGCGGAAGGAATTACTACCACCCCTGGATGGGACATGGTGTGCGCCTCGTCGTCGTCCATTTCAAAGCCATGACCGAAAGTGGCATTGGCAAATACCGCGTCTTCCGTGACAGTCCTGAGGCCATAATAGCTCACAGTGCTTATTTCTTTCCCGCCATGCTTTGCCTCAACATACCTGTAGATAATCTTGCTCCAGGGCAAGGTGGCAAATGCCAGCTGGCAGCCAAGCTGGTCAAGTATGAGGTTTTTGGCTTTATCGATAACCTCCTCTGTCAAATCCCGGTATTGGATCCCTGCGACAAATTCAGCAAGGGCGCGTGTTTCGTTCATCCTGTATCCCTCTCCTCCTCTTGTTCCATCTTATTTTATGTGAAACACTCATGCCCCTCTGGGCCTCTACAATGCATGAAAATAGCAACCTATGGTCTCAGGGCCGTGGCCTGGGGAGCCCTTTTTACGGCGAAGACCCGGGTAGCAAGATAATAGCGCAAGTTATTTTCGTACTAAATCAAGTATATCAGACGCCTCTCTCCCAATCCCTCTTAAAAAATAGGGGCTTTTCCTCCCTAGATCCGTCAACGATTTGGATCCTGCGATCAAGCCGCAGGATGACACAAAAGAAATCGTCATTATGACTTGCCTGCCAGCATCGCGTATAAGCAAACATAGAGCAATACTCTTCCGTCATTCTGCGGTTTATCCGCAGAATCCAAGTTTTTTATGTATACAATATCGCTATATTCAATGATATTGAGGGCCGAGCTTTATCGTGGCCAAAAAATTTGACCCGAAAGAGCGCGCTATACATACGGTATTAAAAAATCCAGACCCAGCCCGGCCAGCGTTTCAGGCAGGGGTTTGCCAGTCTCTTCATCCCATCCCATGAGATTATAGTAATTCCGCAGCATTTCGTCCCAGCGCGCCATGATGGATTTTCCCTCGGCAACACCGTCCTGAGGTGTGGACCCATATCGTGTTGATGGCCTGTCCATCTCCGGTCTAATACCGTTCCTTAGGTTGAATACCCTTGCTATATTAACTGCCCTCCTTCCCACGTTCATGGCATCTTCCATATTCATACTCCATCCGGTCGCGGCATTTATCGCCTCGCACATGAGATCCAGCGCAGTGGCGGTATTGAATCGGCATGTTACCGCGGAATCTTCAAAGATCATGGCGCCCTTTATCTTTGCTTCAATAGTGGAGACCACCATGTGATCAAACATATCGTTTGCTTCAGGCAGGCCAAGAAGCTTTTTAGGCGCCGACTGGTGGGTTTCGAGTGTTCCCAGGTTCGAGACGCATGTATCAAACATCTCAAGCCACACCGCCCTGTGATCATGTCCCCGGGGGGTATTGCCCTTCAATGTATAAACAGCCATGTCCGGAGCCTCGCCTCCTATCTTCCTAGATGCCCGCATGATTCCTTCAGCCAGCATATCCGCAAAACCTTCCCGCCTGGCAATCCTGTTTATCATTGTCATTATGGCCTCGCCGTTTCCCCATGTCATCTCTATCCCGTCAAGATGTTCCTTCGTAAAAATCCCTTTTTCATAGCATTCCATAAGCCATCCCATAATCCAACCCGTCTCGTTTGTATCCATTCCCAGGAAATCCACCTCGCTGGCAAGCACACATGTCATCGTAACATCCTCGATTCCCACAATTGTGCTGAATGCCGCCATGCCTTCGTATTCAGGCTCCTCAAAAATCCGGCCGGCGTATTTGCCTTCCGGGATCTCCATGTCATGACAGTGATTCGCGCCGCAGGCCCAGCATGGTGATGGTTTGGCCCTGAACCTCTCTCGGATACTCTGGCCCGTGTATGTTTCAAGAACCTCCGGCGGCATTTTAAGAACGCTGGTTGTATAGTTCTTGACCGGAAGGCATCCAAAACCCAACATATCCACAACTCCGCCCACCGTACCTCCGTCCCAGGCCATCCTGGAGCCTTTACCGGCCAACATATTATCACGGATGACCTTTGCCATACGCGAAACTCCCCCGCTGTCTTTCAGGGGTATCGCATCTTTACTGCCCCGATCGATGATAATGGCTTTAAGTTTCTTTGATCCCATCACCGCGCCGACGCCGTTATGGGAGGCGATATGACCATTGTCAACGTGTACGACTGAGAACCGCACAAGGTTTTCACCGGCCGGTCCGATGCACAACACACTTGCATCACGTTTCTTTTTTCCCAGCTCCTTTTTAAGACTTTTTTCTGTTTCAAGGGTAGTCTTGCCAACCAGTTGTGCGGCGTCCTTTATTTCTACAACACCATCATGAATGTGAAGGTATGACCAAGTATCAGCCGATCCTGAAAGCAAGATAGCATCATACCCCGCGAACCTGAGATATGCCCCGAAATAGCCATTGGCCTGAGAACTTGCCATTCCATTTGTCATCGCTCCCTTGGTGACAACAGCGATCGCGCCTGACCCTCCGACGCTTGTCCCGCTAAGGGGTCCGGCACCGAGAAACAGGCAATTTCCCGGATCAGACCATTTGACTTCCGGCGGAACCATGTCATATATATATTTTATTCCAAGGGTGGCCCCGCCGATATATTTTTTAAGGATATCCTCATCAACAGTCTCGTGGACTATTTCCTTCGTGCTGAGATTCACCCTCAATATTTTTCCAGCATAACCATAGAGATTGGACGCTTCCATATCTGCCTCCTGTTAACTAAAAGCACTATTTTAACATCAGGCCGCCCCCAAGAGACGACCGTCACCCGGTATTCAAAGATAGATATCTTCAAAACAACCGTGTCTTGTCTATTTTGTCTACTCCAATGTTTTGACAGCTAGATTGACAAATTATTATCATTTCCTGTAACTATACTTGAACGGTTAAAAAAAGCAGGAAACAGCGCAAGTCAAGTGAACCGGCACATCAACAAGGTTATGCCCCATAAAACCAGTTTCCGTATCCAGTCCGGAAATTACTTTCCATTGAGGTACTCTTTCCCCGTCCCAACGGAAAAGTGAAAGATAGGCCTGTCTATTCTTTTCCATTTTATCGGGCCATGCTGCAGACCCCTTGGTATAAACACCATACAACTTTTCGTGATTGTATGTTTTTCATCCTCCTATGCCTCCTCAAATCTATTAGGATATATCGTATTATGTCTGAATTAATTTCTTTTGTAAAATATTTGTTGACTGCTTATCGGACGATCGATATATTACTATCAGCCTGTCGGACTTTGTCCGCCAGTCTCCTGAAAATATTTACCTAAACTATTATCAACATTGATCAAAGGAGGACGTAATGGATCTGGGATTAAAGGATAAGGTGGCGCTGGTGACCGGAGCCGGCAGCCAGATAGGTTTTGGTAAGGGAATAGCGATGACCCTCGCGAAAGAAGGTTGCAATATCATCGCAGCGGATATAAATCTGGACGGCGCGAAAAAAACCGCGGCCGAGATAGAGGCCATTGGATGTAAGGCCATGGCAATAAAATGCGACATAACCGACAGATCTTCCGTAAACGAAATGGTCAAGTCGGGCATCGAAAAGATGGGCAAAATTGATATCCTTGTAAATAACGCGGGAAATATTATGAGTTTAAAGCCTGTTCATGAAAGAACAGACGAAGAAATAGATCGGGATATCAGTCTTAATCTTAGGGGTATGATAAACTGCTGCAAGGCCGTAATCGATCACATGCTGTCGCGAAAAAGCGGCAAGATTATCAGCATAGCATCCATAGGCGCTACACACGGTAAACCTCGCACATCATCCTATGGCGCGGCAAAGGCCGGTGTTATAGGCTTCTCGCTCTCACTTGCGGTGGAAGTGGCGGAACATGGAATAAATGTGAACTGCGTCTCTCCAGGCCTGGGGCTGACAGGTTTTGCCGGTGGCAGCCCTCCCCCTGAACTGGTTGAAAACGCGTTGAAAAAAATCCCGGTTAAAAGATCAACTACCCCTCAGGATATAGGTAATGTCGTGGCCTTCCTTGCCTCGGATGTATCAAGTGATATTACTGGCCAGACAATACATGTGGATGGCGGTGAAAGCATAGCCTAGAAGGCTGTCGGACTTTGCCCCATACGCTCCCGTTAATTTTTTCAGCAGTCTGCCAGATAAAGCCCGACAGACTGCTGAATCTTCCTCAACAACATCAATAAATTTCCCTGATTTCTCCAATAGGGCAGTTGTCCAAAGTATTTCAACCGTTGGAGGGCCTCGGTACATAAAGCCACACCAAACCATTGTAAGGCCGTCAGATTTTATAAGGAACAGGATCCTGTTTAAGGAACAATCTGATGGCTAATAACTGCCTCCATTTTCATATTGGTAATTTTGAAGCATTGATAAGGAATGCGGTACAGCATATAGGAAAACATGTTTTGATTCCAAATTCCACAAGCCTATGAATTTTCAAGGATTATTCCAAGGAAGTTTTTTATCAGGGACTACCCTGAAAATCCGGGAACACAAGCCAGTCAATACTTAACTGGTGATATTGCATTTTAGACCATACGACTCCACTATTAATTTCAGATTTCTCAAGGCATCTTCTGAAATAAGGGGAATATCAGCTATGGGATATGGGCGGCCCAGGCTGCTATATCGTGCTTTTCCCATGTGATGCAAAGGTATGATGTTGATCTCAATTACTGAAGCAAGACTGCGAACAAAATCACATATTGCTCTTATGTTTTTTTCCGAGTTGTTATATGATGGAATGATCGGTATTCTGATATAAATGGGGATATTTCTCTCTGATACAAAACGAAGATTACTTAGAATCAGTTCATTAGTGACCCCAGTCAATTCAAGGTGTTTTACCGGATCCATATGTTTAATATCCCAAAGAAAAAAATCAATATAAGAAATAAGCTCCTCAATATTAGATATAGGGACATGACCGCATGTATCAATTCCAATATTGATATTTTCTTCCTTAAAAGATCTGAGGAGTACCTTATTGAATTCAAGGTCCAGTAAAGGCTCTCCGCCTGAGAGCGTTACACCCCCATGCGAATGTTTATAAATGATTTCATCTTTTTTCACCTCAGCAATCAAATCCTGCACAGTCATAAATTTTCCCAGAATCTTTAAGGCCTCCGGGTAGCATACCTCTGTGCATTTCCCGCAATGATTACATAGGCTTTGATTTATGCAGATATGGTCATTTACATACCCCACAGCACCCAAAGGACAGACCTGAATACATTGATCACAATGGATACATTTATCGGGATAAACAGCTATCTCCGGATCTTGTTTTTGAGACTCCGGCGTTGAACACCACAGACATCGTAAAGGACAACCCTTGAAAAGCACTAATGTCCTTATTCCGGGCCCGTTGTGAATGGTCATGCGCGTAATGTTTAAAACATACCTCTTTAAGGCAATACTTCCTGTTTTCATTTCAGGTTGTTTCTAATGAAGGATGTTGTTCTTAAGGCAGGAATTTATCAATGCCCACGTTCTGTATTTTATCCGCATTTTTTAAATACTCATTCGACGTTCCTTCGTCTTTTTCCTATGAAATCTCCTGTTGCTCCGTGCGATTGATGATGTCCATCTGTTGATTGGGACTTAGCTCAACAAAATAAGCGACGTAGCTTGCCACTCTAACCATCAAGTCCCTGAATTTTTCTGGTTCTTGCATTGCCTTACGTAGAAGTTCTGAAGAAATGATATTAAATTGCACATGATAAAGACCAATTTCTTCACAGGTCCTAATGAATGCCGAAAATCTTTCCAGAGACTCATCAGTCTCGAACAGTTGTGGACTCAAGCGAATATTTATAAGACCACCTAAAGCCCAGCGCTGGGTCGGCAATTTACCGAATGATTTAATCACTGCCGTAGGGCCGTTCCGGTCAACACCCTGGACCGGCGAACATGTATCGGCCACAGGCACTGGATATTTACGGCCGTTAGGTGTGGTGCCGACCATTTCACCAAACTGTGTATTTGATACTGCTACCAGCCCTCCTGCCAGGTATTTACCACCCCACCTTGGGATTAAGTCATTTCTTGTATTAAGCCAATCTGCCAAATCAGCCCATATATCGGCTATCCAAACCGCCCAATCATCAGCATAATCGTCGTCATTCCCATATTTAGGTACACCGTTTATGCAAAGCTGCCTCAAACTTTCGTATCCTTCCCAGTTAGCATTAACCGCCTCAATTAATTGGTCCCAGGTAATCTTATGATCACGGTAAATAAGCTTATCAATCACTCCTAAAGAATCGGCTGCATCGGCTATGCTTGCCAAAAGAAGGCCATAAACTGTATACCAGGCACCACCCCGGGTAATATCTCGGCCCCGGTCTATGGGTCCTTCAGAAAAGGCAGAGCAGAAAGGTGCGGGATACCACTCGCTTTGGTTTTCCTTGAACACTTTTTCAGCTTTTGCCATGTATTCACCCCAATAGAACATCTGTTTACGGAAGGCTTCTTTTACCTGGTGCATGGATTCAAATTTTCTGGGATCACCTGTCGCTAGACCTATCTGTTTGCCGCATATTGTACATCTACCGTTACTAAGGATCAGCTCTACCAACTTGGCAGCCAGCATAATTGCCTCATAGCCGTTATCCATAGTGATGTAAGGCAGACCTATTTCCGAGCATCCGGCAATAGCAAATTGACGCCAGTCTTCAATTGTCAAGTCAGGATATGCTTTTGCAGCCATCTGAATTCCCTTCCGGTCACCAATGAATTTGGGATAGCCTAAGCCTAAGCGAATGAGCTCGGTGGCCCTTTTGAGGTATTTATCAGGGGTTTCTTCCCAGATTCTCATAGCGAACTCCGGTTGATTGAGACGTAGCTGTTCCATAGCGTCCAACACGAGCATGGTAACCTCGTTGCATGCGTCTTTGCCTTCACTGGTTTGACCTCCAATCACCATGGTCTGGCTTAATCCCTGTCCGGTTGCCCATTGCGACCACTCGTAGTTTAAGGCCCATGCGGGTTCGTTGAATTTTACGAAGAAACATTCGAGAAGCTCAATAGCCTCTTCACGGGTCATCTTTTTTTCGTCTTCCACCGTTTTTTTGTAAAAGGGATACAAGTATTGATCGATACGACCGAGGAAATGTACGGCAAAGGTGGTATGCTCCATCCATGCAATGGAGAAGATAAACCATACGGATTGCAGCGCCTCCCACCAGTCACGGGCCGGGTTTTCAGGTACCCATTCGCACACTTCAGCAATATGTTCCAGTTCTTTCTTGCGTTTTATATCAGTTTCTCGTTCACTCATTTCTCGAGCTAATGCTGCGTATTTCCTGTAATACTGAGTAACGGCATCAAGGGTAATTAAAACGGCATTATAGAAGTTTCTCCTTTCCTTTCGATCGAATCGCATATAAGGTCGATCAAGCTCAGCGATTTTATTCTTCACTTCTTCTTTAATCCCTTTAAGACCCTTATAGAGCACCTTTTCGAAATCAAGGAACATGTGGCCGGCCTCTCTCGTCATCGACACGTCTCCAATGAGGGGGATATGGGGACACGATGCAACCGCCGGAGAGGCATGCTCGAGAATATCTTGCTCGACATTTTTCAAATTATATTCGAAGAGAGACAACGGGTTATCTTTGATGGCTGGGATGATCTCATTTCTCAGCTCTTTTCTCTCCTCCGGATGGATCAGGATCTTATCATATGGCCTCACCGAAAAATCTTTTACTGGATCATCCAGATCTTTAGCAACAAAGGCAATATTGGCTGTTGAGAGTGAAGCTGAACGAGGCTTGCTTCCAACATTACCCACAATAAGTTCGTCCTCCTGGATAAAGGTATTCTTATCCCTCAGATAGATTTCGAGAAACCGGGCTCGATGAATAATGGAAGGTTCGTCTTTATATTGGTCGTAAGCCTTAATTTCGGCACGGATACGTTCCAAACAGATCTCAGGTTCCTTGCGTACTCGCTCCCTGGCCTTTTTAACTCGCTCCGAAAGGACCGGCGAAAAAACCTCTTGCCAACTGCCTACATTTTCCATATTTTGCTTGGCCGACTCCATTGACATAAGTCTATCTCCTTTCGCTAACTGGATATGCCTTTCAAAATAATATTGAATTTCATATGGCCTGTTTAAAACAAAAGACCCATTTTTATTTAGTGGAATTTTTATCCCCTCCGGGAAGTATGAAGCTATTATCCTCCCAAATAGGTCTTTTTTACTACATCATTCATCTCAAATTCATGAATATCACCTTCAAGAACGATTCTTCCTACCTGGATTGCGTAGCCTCTGTCTGCAACACGAAAGGCTAAGGGTATATTCTGCTCTACCAGAAGGACACTCACACCCTTTTTATTTATGAACTTAATAATTGGAACTAGTTTGTCAACCATAATAGGTGCCAATCCAAGTGAAGGCTCATCCATTAAAAGCAATTTCGGTTTGGCCATCAAACCTCGAGCTATGGCCAACATTTGCTGCTCCCCCCCACTCAAGGTTCCAGCCTTCTGATTAAGTCTTCTTTTCAATATCGGGAAGTGCTCATAGACCATGTCCAAATCCTGATTAATGCCATCTTTATCCCTGCGTAAACTGGCACCCAGCTTGAGATTGCTGTAAACCGTAAGATAAGGGAAAAGCCTTCGGCCTTCCGGTATCTGAACCAGGCCCAGTTTTACAATCTGACCAATTTCCATGTGGTGAATCTTTTGGCCATTGAATACAATTTCACCTGAGGTGATGGGGATTAATCCGGAGATGGCCTTGAAAATAGTACTTTTACCTGCACCATTCGCACCTATAATACTGACCACTGCCCCCTCGGCGACCTCTAAGGAAACGCGGTCCAACGCCAGGGCCTTTCCATAATGTACAGTTATATTTTTTACGCTAAGCAAGGTTTTCCCCACCAAAATACTTAGATAATTCATTTATTTCAAGAAGCATCATGTTCAGCCTTCTTTTCATCACCTTTCGCTGTCAATGACCTGATCAGTTTTGGCAAGCCCACAAGACCCTCGGGCATAAAAAAAACCACTATCAACAATATAACGGCCGAAATGTAAGGCACATACCCTTTCATCCCTCGCGAAAGCTCAGGTACGATGATGAGGAGAACGGTTCCGATGATGGGTCCGGCAAAATGTCCAATACCGCCGATAAGCGCATACATAAACAGCCACAGGGTAGCCAGCAAATCAAAGCTGGTGTAAGACAAGGCCCTCATATAATGGGCGTAGGTGCCGCCTGCAAGTCCTGCAAAAAAGCAACCTACAGCCAATACAATAATCCTGTACTTGGCTTCATTGATACCGACACTGGCAGCCACCAAGTAGGATTGTTCAATAGCTTTCAAGGTCATGCCTATGCGGCAGAACTCGAACCTGTAAAGGAACAGTAAACAAACCACGCTCAACGCCAGAAAGAAGTAGTAATAGGGAACCTTTGCGTTTGTTTGAAAAAGCCCTGGGATGCCGGTAAGGCCATGGTAGGCATTGGTCCATCTCTGTAAAACGAAAAAGACCTGCAATACACCTATGCCGAAAAAGAGGCTTACCATGGCATAGTAAAGAGCTCTTAACCTCGCAAAGGGGTAACCGATTAAAGCCCCGATAGCCATGGCGGTGAATGCCCCCATGGGAATGGTAAGACATGGCGGCCAGCCAAACCATTTTGACGGCACGGCGGCAACATAACCACCGATACCCATGAATGCCGCATGGGCAAGGGGTAATTGACCGGAAATAGTAATCGTCCGCAGGCTTACCGTGGCTATGATGTACACAAAGGTCAGGATGAAAATATGAATCATATAGCGCGATTTAATGAATAAGGGCAAGAGGGCCAAGATAATGACCAAACCGGCACAAATTGCAAGCTTGGTCAGGTTTCTCCCGCCTTCTGTGGAATGCCGATCCTTTAACATCTCCTTACATTTCTCCTATTCCGCCTTCCGGCCGAAAAAGCCCTGGGGGCGGAAGAGCATGACCGTGATAATGACACCGACACCGATCGCCTCGCTGCCTGCACCACCGATGAAAAGGGGCAGGGTAGCGTCCAGAGTGCCTATGATCATACCGGCAAAAAAGATGCCTCCCACGCTTCCTATGCCGCCCAGGATGACCAGTTCAAGCGCCTTGAGAAGCATTTGACCTCCCATAAAAGGGCTCAGACTGAAAATAGCTCCCATAAGGCATCCCGCCACCGCCGCCAGACTGCAAGCAAGGACACAGGCAAGGCCGGAGATCCGGTGGATGCTGATCCCCTGCAGGGCAGCACCCACCAAGTCCTGAGAAATCGCCTGCATCTGCTGACCCATTTTAGTGCTTCGGTTGAACCAGATTATAAACGCCAGAAGGCTGCCGCCGATTATAAGGGTGACCAGTTTCTCCGCGCTTATGGAAAAGGCCCCCACCTTGAAGATGCCGGGAACAAATGCTGGTAAAGACCTGACAAGGGTCCCCACCGTCACGTTAACCGTCGTTTCCAGAATGATAATAATGGCAATGCATACGACAATAGTGCGGTCCAGATTCCCGAAAAAGGGCCTGAAGCAAAATTTCTCCAGGAACAGCCCGAAAACGCCCACGCTCATTACAGATAACAGCATTGACAGCCACTGGTTCAATCCCCATTCAACGGCTAACTGATAACAGATGTAACCGCTCACCATATATATGGCTCCATGGGCAAAGTTGAGAATCCCCATAATGCTGAAAAGGAAGGCAAAGCCCAGTGCCACAAGTATATACATGGACGATAAAACCAGGGCATTGATGATCGTTATGATGGTCAGTTCCATTCAGATTCCATTCTATGGCCGGTGTTAGCTGCCAGCCCAAAAACAACCAGTAGGAGAGGAGTTTATCCTCTCCCACTGGGTCTTGTTTTACGGAACGGGATTAAGGCACTCTGACCTCTATCCATTCCCCGAACTTTGCCTGTCCTTTGTCAAGTATCTGATAGGGCTCCGGGTGGGAAATGGCATGCCTGATCCCGTAGGTTTGTAGTCCTCCCATATGCCCTGTGCCATAGGGCGTTTCGATGGTGTCCAGCTTCTCCCATGCGTCTCTGACAGCAGTCGTGTCAAGGTCCTGTGCCGACTCAACGACCTTTACCAGAGCCCAGATGGAATTGAAGATCTGGAGATGGATAGACCTTTCTTTTCCATAAGCTGCAAGGAGCCTCTTCTGAATTTCTGCCATCAAGGGGGGGGTATTCGGCGCTTCAAGCATAGGGCCAACGATAATAAAATCCGTGGAAGCAGCTTCACCTGCGATACGCTTGACATCCTCGGCCAGACCGGACGACATGAAGATCAAAGGCTTCTTGGAGCCCAGCTCCCGCAATCCCTTCAGGGTCTTGCCTGCATGCTCCGGTAGCCCGTTTCCGAAAAAGACAGCATCAGCTTTGGAAACAGAGAGCTTTGCCGCCACAGGGCTGAAATCTACCATTTCATTCGGATAGCCAATGATCTTGTCGACCACGGTAATCCCGTTTTCCTGCAAGATTTTTCGGAAGATAGGGTCGAGAAAGGGAATGGCACCGTCATCGGCGTTGACAAGGTCGACGGTCTTAACGTTCGGAAAAACCTTCCTCATGGCCTTAACCCCTACTATGCAGTGCTCAACGCTGGCATTATGGCAAAGGAAGGTGTAAGGAGTGTCCTTGCCAAATTCTTCTGGATTATTTGTGGTGAAGGATATGGCACGAAGGATCTTTTCCGGTTCGCATACCTCCCTTGTGGCTGAAGCAAAGAAAGCGGCCGGTCCGGCAATGAACTTGACCTTGTGGTCATAGACCAGCTTATTTGCCGCAGCTACTACGCCATCGACAGTGCTCTTGCAGTCCTCAGCGATTAGCTCAATCGCGTACTTCTGACCCTTGATGGTTATCCCGCCTTTCTCATTTAACATGTCGCGGGCCAATTGTGCTTCCTCCCACTCCAGTGTATCAAAAGTTGAAAACCATCCTGTCAGACATACCAGAACACCGATACGTAAGGTTTTACCCTCCTGTGCCAAGGCTGTGGCATTAAAAGGTACAATGAAAAGCAGGGCCAGCAACGCTGGAACTAAAATAACAGCAATGTACAGCGATAAACCTTTCTTCATTTTCATATTAACCTCCTTCTTTAAAGTTAACTATTAACCGCCATAGATAATGGCGTTGAGGATAAAACATTAAAATCAAAAACCAAAATAACGATCATAAAAAAAGAAGATTATGTTTTATTTCTGTTTATTTTAGCCTCCGTAATTAGTGTTAATGTGTTAACCCTGATAAGTATTCAGGCCCACAAATTTATAGCAGGCCAAACAGCACTTATAAATTGATTTGAATACGTTCTGCCAACGATTTGTCGCAGGGCACAAGGCTGATTGCACCAACAGGACAGCACATCTGACATAATCCACAGGCCGAACAATCATCCTCATCAATCATGGAAAATCCATCTTCCATATGAACTGCGTTGCATAAATTGTCAGCACAGATACCACATCCGGTACATTTCGATAACTCCACGCGGGCTACCAGTTTAAGCTGTCGCGCCTGCTCAACGATTTCTGGCCACGGTTTGATATATTGCAGGGCTTTACCCCTCAAATCTTGAATAGTCCTGTAACCATAATTATCCATATAATCAGAAATAAATTGAGAAATCTTTCTCAAATATGATATCCCACGCCAGATAAACGCGGAAGCAATGGTTACAGTGCCTGCGCCTAGCATAATACTTTGAATTGCATGTTCTCCGTCCACTATTCCGCCGCTACCAACAACATCTATTTTTCCTGAAAAAAAGGCGCTCGCCATCGCTGTATAAAAAAAATTATGTATTCTTACCGCTTCTCCCCCCCCTACTGTAGCAATCGGATTCGCACCAATTTCTTTAAGCAGAGGCCAGCTTCCTTTTCCATCATTATAAATGTCCGGCGGCAGTATTCCCATCGGTGTATGAGTAGTTTGTATGTATTTTGCCCCGGCCTCAATAGATGAATTAATTACCGCCAGCATCCCTGGATAGCCTGCTTGAGGGGTCATTTTTACGCCAACTGGAATTTTTACAGCTCGTGTGACTGCTTCTACGATGGGTTTAATATATAAGGTTGAACATCCCAGAAACATTCCGAACTCTTCACCCGGTGCAACCGCCTGGCCTAACTTTCTACTCATAGGATCGATAGGACAACCTCCGTTTATTTCAATCATGTCTGCCCCGGCAGACTCAAATCTTTTTGCCATATCCGCATTTTCTTCCGGAGAAACAGGAGGGAAAAGGCTAGCGATAATAGGCACATCAGAAGGAGCAATCTTCTTTATTTGTTCAAGGCGTTTGATGCCATGATCCATATTGGGTGTTGGAACTGCACCGGTGGTAAAATAATAGGTGTAATCACCCTTTGAGCCTTTAGCCTTGAATTGTGCACGCCACAGCGCCTCTCTATAACATTGAATTTCTTCCGTTGTATTATAAAATGGTTTTTGGGCAATTCCGACACTCGGCATGACAATAAAACCAATACCGGCATCGATCCAGCGCTTAAACCAATCAGTATATGTGTCCACCGGTGAGGCTGGGTGCCAGGAAAAATTCAACCCGGTTACTGATGACAAACCAATTGCAGAACGAACTTTCTTGCCGGCTAAAGTTGTCGCTAATTCAGCCATAATATTCTTTCCCCGTTCAATTATATATCATGCTGTCTTTGTATTATAACATTTGCTGAAACCACCATCAATTAGCAATAATGTGGTCCCTATGATATAAAAGGATATCAAGCTTTCCACATTGTTCCATCGTTTTTTAACTATTTTTTCATGTGACTCACTTCTGCTTGTATTTCCGGGCAAAAATAACCTTGCCACCATATTCTTGAATTATTTTAGCACCTTTTTCATAATCTTTTAAATCAATGTGATTTGATCGACTGTTTCCTGGCCATTCCGGATGTTACGACATGCAACAGTAACTGACGCTCCTTCCTGAGCAAAGAGAATTGCACTCGCTCTCCCAATCCCTGATCCCGCGCCGGTAATCAATGCGACTTTATTCATTAACTTCATTGTCAACGAATTCTCTTATCCAGAGGTGAATAGCCCCTTTCTTTTGAGGGAAGTGCCACTATCCCATAGCCAGGCATCACCTCTTTGCCTCTCTGGTTAGTGGTGGTAGTCTCTATTTTCACGCAACATTCGTTTTCCTCATCGATAAATTTATCCGTTATAATTCCCTTCAACCATACTACGTCAGAAAAATAGACAAATCCACGAAGCTCTATCGAGCTTCTTTTGACCCACCCCTCATCTCCTGCGAAATTTGTCAACAAATGGATTTGCCAGCAGTGCCTCTGGAAACCTACATCATAGGGATAAGGAAGTCCCTGGGCCCTGGCTGCAGCCCTATTGTAATGAACGGCATATATGGGTTCGAGCCCACCGGAAGCAGGATCTCGAAATGCCCATGCCTGGTGGCGTTTATAGAAATCCAGCGCAGCCTTATGTGCCCTGATTCTAGGTATGGGGGCGCCACCGCCGATCAGGAAGGCGATTTCGTCGCTCATAGTTATCGGACCTTTGACGAGCTGATTCAATTCTTGACCTATTTCGATATCATCCCAGGAGGGAGTGTCTGCTCCGTTTCTTTTTTCATTGAGTACTTCTTCTTCTATTGTTTTAAGCTCTTCTTCACTCCACGGATGCGGAAGTTCAACTTTGCTGTGTTCTCCCTTTTTTCTGGCCCTTAATCTTTCGAAGTGAGTGACTTTGAAATCCAGAGCCGTTACCACGTCCCCTCTTTGATTCTTGTATAGATTCTCATCACACTCGATGAGGGTCTTGTCTGCAAATTTGCTCTTTTTGGGGCCCTCTACATCAATGCAGGTCATTTCCGGGGTTATTACGTCATCCTTCAATACTGGTAAATAAAACCGAACGTCACTGGAACTATGGAATCCACCTAACCCTCTGAACCCATATTGAACCGCCGCAAATACGCTAAAAACCCATGAAGGCGGTGCAACAACCATTCCATATCGCGTCTTCACCGCATATTCTGGATCCGTCCACAGCGGATTTGTATCCCCTATGCCGTCCGCAAATTTCTGAATAGCTGTTCCAGTGGCTTCTCTATTACTGGTACAATTTTCTGTACGTAATTTAATCCCTATATATTTGCGCACCTCTGCAACCATTTCTTCGGTTATCAGGGCTTCAGGAAATTCCGCTTCTGATTTGTTAGACATATCAACTCCTTAATAAATTCGTACTGCTTTGACAAAGTGGTCCTATTTTGTTTCACGACTATCCCAGTGCTGATTTGATCCCCATTTCTTCATAAAGTTTTTTATAATGATTTTTCAGAATTACCTTGTCGATCTTGCCTGCGGCGTTCTTGGGTAACTCAGCAACAAAATCTATGGAACGGGGCCTCTTGTAACCTGCCAGCCTTGACCTGCAAAACTCCATCAATTCTTTATCATCAACTTTGCCCACGAACTCACCCTTGAGAACAATGACCGCTTTAACGCCTTCACCCCATTCATTATCGGGAACACCAATAACAGCTGCTTCATAGACTGAAGGATGCTGATGAAGTACCTCCTCGACCTCGCGGCTTGCCACGTTTTCACCACCGCTGATAATAATATCTTTTTTTCGATCAACGATGTAGATATAACCATCCTGGTCTCTATATCCTATATCGCCCGTATACAGCCAGCCGTCTCGAAAACTCTCTGCTGATTCCTTGGGTAATTTCCAATAGGATGGGGCAATGTTGTCTCCTTTGCCTATGATTTCACCGGGTTCACCATTGGGGACTTCCCTGCCTTCTTCATCTACAATGGCAATTTCAACACCCATGGCGTCCTTTCCCACTGAACCCAATTTGCTCACCATCGGGCCTTCGAGTGCGTGTTCACTACTACGGAAGTGAATGAGGGCACCGTTGGCTTCCGTAGATCCAAGGCCAGTAGTGAGCCGGTGAGGCCCAAAAACCTTCATGGCGTTTTTAAGCTGTTCACGTGGGATCGGGGCGGCAGCATGCATTATGAGCCGAATGCTTTCCAGATTGTAAGACAATATATTAGGATGTGAGATAATCCGCAAAAGCACTGTTGGGACCAGGTTTATAAAAGTAACCTTTCTTTTCTGAATCATTTCAAACATTGGCTCAAGATCGAACCTGGGTATCAATATACTCGTACCCCCCCGATAGACCATGCTCAGCATCGGCCAGAGCCCACCGATGTGATAGAGCGGCATTGCGAGTAAGCTGATGTCTTCCGGACCAAGATCCAGCTCGAGGCACATGGTGTTTGTATTTGCCATGATATTCCGTTGCGTTGCTATTACGCCCTTCGGGAAGCCGGTGGCACCACTCGTAAACATAATTATTGCAATGTCATCTGGCCCTACCACCTGATTGGGGTCAATATCCGATTCATTGGAAATAAATTCTTCATAAAAGAGTACATCGTGACCCGTATTTCCTGTGGAAACAAATTGGGTGATACCGGAAATATTCGAGCGTAATTTCTGCACGGTCTCTTCCATGTCTTCATTGTAGATGAGAAGCTTAACCTCCGCCTTTTTGAGGACATATTCAGCCTCATCACTCGAGAAGCGGGCATTAATCGGTACTGCTATGGAACCAATCTTCGCAGTGGCAAAATAGAATTCCATAAATTGATGGGAAGTATTGCCCATAAAAGCGATCTTATCGCCCTTCACAACTCCGATTTTCAGAAGAGTATTGGCAAGCCTGTTTACCCTCTGATTCACTTCTTGGTAAGTAAATTCCTTTTCTCCCTCAACAACCGCAATCTTTTGACTGCGAATCCTTGCTTCTCTGCGTATTATATCTCCAATTAGCATCATTTTTTATCTCTTAGTTCCTGACCATCGATATATAATTAAAATTTCATTTCACTGGTTACTTAGGACTTTAATTTCTTTTCTCGTTCTTTGAGAAGTTTTCTCTTGATTTTCCCGTCCGGTGTCTTTGGTATCTCATTCATGAATTCAATCTCCCTAGGATATTCGTGTTTACTCAGCTTGGTTTTCACAAAGGTCTTGATCTCTTCTTCGAGATCTTTTGAGCTGACATACCCTTCTTTAAGAACGATGATGGCTTTGACCAGATCGCCTCGATTTTTATCGGGGCTCCCGATAACTGCGCATTCCTCGACTGCTGGATGTTTATTTATAGCTCCCTCCACCTCAATGGGGCCAATGGTATAGCCGGCCGAGATAATAACATCGTCAATCCTTCCCACGTACCAGAGATAACCGTCTTCATCCCTATATGCGCTGTCCCCAACCTTGATCCACGCATTATTCTTCCAGAGCGCTACCTGGCCTGGTGTTCCTACTGGAACTTCCTTTTCGTCCTCGTCAAGAATGCCAACTCTCACGCCGCCGATCATGGGCTTGCCAAGACTTCCTGGTTTGACAACCCAATTTTCAAAGGCCATAAAATCAAGAGCAATTGGGCCTACTTCTGTCGTCCCGTATTGAACAGCGGGGTAAACACCCCATACGCGGTTAAGCGCAGCAATGGTATCCTTGGCCATAGCTTCACCCGTATAGTTAACTGTCCTGATCTTGATTTTATATCTCTCAACATTTGGAGATTCCATAATAAGACGATAATGGGAGGAAATAGCTGCCATAATTGTAACACCCCATTCCTCCATTGCCTCAAGTACCTTGTCCGCATCAAATTTTCCGGAGAAGGTACCGATTGCCCTTCCATGGATAAGAGGGGCAATGGTACCATACCATATGCCATGGCCCCAGCCGGGAGATGAGGGGCAAAAATAGATATCATCCGGTCTCAGCCCGTTGCCGAGTTTCATGATTATCCCCGCAACGGATATACCACCATGGCGGTACATTATTGATTTGGGTTCCCCGGTGGTACCGCTTGAAAACTGCATCATACAAACGGTATTTACATCTGTTTTCCATTCATAACTGGTAGAATGATCCTTTAACTCTTCCAAAAGATCGTCTGCATAAATGATTTCCAGATCCAGTTTGGCGGCAAGCTCGGTATCAATCAGGTTTTTCATGCTCTTAGTTGTTACAATTGCCTTTGCTTCTGATTTGGATAGCCTGAAACTAATTGCTTCAGGACCAAAAAGAGGAAAGAGCATGGTTGCTATGGCTCCTCTTCTGAAGGTTCCAAACATGCTTATGTAGAGTTCGATAGAGGGGAAGAGGAGTATCGCAATCCTATCTCCAAAATTTACTCCTAAACTTTCAAGGTAACTGGCGAAACGACATGTATATTCTGAAAAATATCCGAATGTATAGGTCTCGGTCCTTCCATCAGAGAATTTAATGCGGATTGCCGTATCATCCTGCGGATGCCTGTCTATACATTCGTGAGCAATGTTAAAATTGTCTTTCGTTCCATCAAAAAGTGTCCATCTTTCACTCCAGTTAAATTTTTCTGTTGCTTCCTCATAGCTCCGATAATCAAGCCCCATATCTTCCCCTTTCACATCCGATTCTAAACACTAACTGGCAAACAAGAGATCCTCCAGCCATAGAGATGAAACCCATGCTTGTATCCAATATATTGATAGTATTATTGTCACAATATGTCTACGAAACCCCGCAGCTCCAATTTTACATATTGTAAAATATTCATTAAATAACGAAATATTAACACGGATTTATAATTAATTGTTAATATTTTTTACAAATAGTTAACTTTCTTGAAATTACCAAACACCATCATTAATAGGATTAAAGGCGGACCAGAATTTAGTCTTCGCAACCTTATCAACAACAATAAGAGAGTCTATTTTATCTCCATTCAGTAAATAGGAAAAATGGAAGTAAAACCATGATCCTTTTATCTTTCATGACAATGCTATACCTTAACCTCTTTTGTTACCACCCTTTCACGAATTGCATACGTAGGGCAAAAAAGGGAGTGCTTGCCTCCACCGCCTGCAACAATAACCATGAAATCTTCAGGCCTTTGGACGATAGGAATCAAATCATCATCAGAAAACGAAGAAAATTGGACTTCCTGATGCCTTTGAGAGAAAGCCTTCTTGGGAACACGGGCTTTCTCAAAGAGGTGCTCTTTCACCTGGTTTTTTGAATAACCGCTCCCGGCAAGGATATGGGCATGTTCAGGTCCAAAAACAAAAAGAGGTTCGCCGCCTTGATAAATGATATTATTGTTTCCTTGGGTTGAGATTGTTCCCGCAATGGTTATCAAAAGATTCTCGGCGTCCTCCGCAGTATGGTCATTAATATTGTGAGGATTCTCCACACCGTTGACAGTAACTGTGTTCGCAGACCTGTCAAACCCCATCTCGACATGCAGAGGATCCCATGGACTTTCTTCCTCATTTTCAGCAATACAGAAGGAATATTTACTCGGTTGACCATGCGTCGATAGGTCAACAATACCAGGTCTCGCTCCTCCGATGTTTAATAAAATAAGCCTGACAGCACGACCAATGGTAGCATTGGCCCTGTTGGCGGGACCGAAGAGATTACTACCCGAATTCATTTCGAGCTTTTGTCTGATAGGCCCGTTTACAATGATCAAAGGGGCCACAGGATGAGTTGTGGCCTGCAAATTGTGTAACCCCAATTCCGGTTCAAGCATAGCCTGAACTGCGGCAATCAATACCGGCATATATTCTGGGAGGCAGCCTGCCATGACCGCGTTGATAGCAATATGTCCCACCGTCGCTTCATTACCTGCCGGAGGAAATATCCCGAGTACTTCATCAGCATTCATTCGCGTGCCCTCAAGCATTCTAGCGACTCGTTCTTCTGTCGGCGGAATAACAGGTAGGCCGTCAGTCCATCCTCGCTCATAAAAGACATGAAACATCTCCTCAATATTATCAGGCACTTCCAATTTTTCGGCATCCAATTCTGTCAGATTAGCCATCATCATTCCCCTTATTCCATAAAAAACTTATTCCCCTATACCTTGGACACCACCTGGTCAATCCCGAGAAGCTTTGCCGGATTGATTTTAACCAGAATTTCCATTTCCTTTTCGGTAAGGCCAAATCGAAGCATGGTTCCAATCATACTTCTGAAACCTTCCGGCGGGGAAGGGTTAGCATCCTGTCCAAAGTCCGTACTCATAATACAATGTTCAGCACCCACAGCCCGGATATGCTCGATCATAATTTCAGGGCTCATTCCACCCAGATCCGGCATACATGCGACAAAACAGTGTTCAATTACCGCGCCCATTGACACAAGTTCCTTTTGCTGATCCAATGAAAGTTTACAACCGAATCCGGGAGTAAGAGGATGGGTTATTGTGATTTTGATTCCCAGCTTTTGCGCTTCCAGCATAATTGCGTATATTTCCTCCAGTGAAACATGTCCGGTGCCGAGGACCAGATCGTTTTCCCGGATTATTTGCAATATGGCCTTCACCTCAGATAGAAGATTCCCATCTTTGTTAATAATGGATATTCCGGGTTTGCTTTTACTATTAATGACTGAAGAAACGGTGGGCATCCAGATCACTCTGGCTCCGGCCTGAACAACTGCTGAAACTACTTCTGGATTGAGACCCCCAGCCTCCCGGTTCAAAACTATGCTGCCCACGAGCGTGAAATCAGGAACCATTGTATTTACAAGGTCAGTGAGAATAGCGGTGCCGAATTGATGGTTTTTTACTACTATAGCCTTCATGCCGGCTTCTTTTGCCTTGACCGCGAGATGAAATACATCGAGTCTTCTGGCGGAAAAAGGGTCCGGTGCCGCATGGACATGAAAGTCAATAGCCCCTTCCATAAGCCGCTCTATAACACTGACTGATCTCATTTAAGTTTTCCTTATCTTAATTATATTTCTTAATAATCATGGCTTCATTTAATTCATCAAGAAGATGTCACAAGTGATCGTACAAGGTCCTCGACCGCGTCATCAGCTTTCTTCCTGATAGCATCATCGTCGTTTACAGCGATCGGATGTTTGACAACAACAAGAGACATATCTGCCAGGCCTTTTGCCCTTGCCGTGACTTTTAAAAGAGAGGCAAAACTGGTAGTGCAGACCGTAGTTGTAGGTATCCCTTTTTTTTCTAATTCAATGGCGCTGTGGATACACCACAGTGAACACCCGCCTCAATCCCCGGTACCAAGGACTACAGCATTACAGGTTTTAGCCAGCCTATTGATCACTAGCTGATCAACTCCTACACCCGCCTTATCTCCCCGGTCATCTATCCTCTCAATTCCTGCCACGCCAAAACGTTCGGTCAGGAGCTCTGAAATACGATTGAGGAATATATCGCCCCCCAATTTTCCGTTCCATATCACGGCGATATGCTGTCCCTTGAGTGTTGATAATCGAGCTGCCCCCAAAGTCTGTTTCCTCTTTTTTTTGGGGGTCGGGTCAAACACAATAATCTTTTTTCTTTCTTCCAAATCTGAATTTTCCTTATTTTACATATCCACTTACATTTTATTGAAAAGTTGCTGTCTTAATCTACTGTTATCTTCTTTTTGCCACCTTCATCTTTTCAATCCAGTTTTTCGGAAGCTCTATCCGCTTGCTAGTAGTATAACCAAGACACCCATTGCTGATAAATAAGTAAGCGTTTGTTCTCCCTGGGTCTCCACTGACGGTGATCATAAAATCGTCTGGCGAACATACGATTGGTACCATTCGATTTGGATCTTCAGATTCGCAAAATTGCGATCCTAAAACACCTTCTTTAACGTAATCGCAGAGCGTAACATGGTCAGGAGCAAAATTTGTCCACCCCCAATTGAACTTTTCAACTTTCCACGCCGGTATTCTCGCATGATCGTACAGATATTGTTTTACATCCTTTTTCGACCAGCCGCTCTTTGCAATCGCCTCGGCCAACACAGGGGTAAGGATGAGATGAGGCCTTTGACTACCGCCAAGCGATGGTCTGGGCAGAACCGTAAACCATATCTCCCAACCCATATAGCAAGCGAAACGGTCAGCGATATAAGGAAGTATATCTTCCGCCCTCTGCCCGAATACCCCGGTAATCACACCACCACTTACATGTCGTGCCACAGTTATAATATTTTCGCCTTCCTCAAAACCCTGATCCACACTCATGGGCTGCCACCCTATCCGTGCAAGCGCGTCTTCATTCTCGGCAAGGACTACCTTCCAAGTACCTCCAAATGTTGACATATCAGTTTGGTGAAGATGAAATCCCGCCACATTTCTCAACATTAGTCTCCAAAAACGGCCAATTGTAGTGTTAGCTTGGAATCCATCACGCAATACTCCTTGTTCACAATTGAAATCAAGATCTTTAACAATCTGCCCATTGAGAGTGATCAACGTATCTGATCCGGGGGTATTACCGCTGTGCTCTACGCCATATTGCGGGTCCGCCATTGCTTCTGTCAGAGCCACAAGCACGGGCATATATTCGGGCCTGCATCCCGCTATCACTCCATTTACCGCTATGTTCCATATCGTTGCTTGACGGCTGTCGGGCAACAAGACGCCGATAACTTCCTCGGGTGATCGGTCTGTAAAATCCAGAAATTGTTCAACCTTTTCTAGGGTCGGAGGGACAATCGGCAATGAATCACTCCAGCCCCTGGTTAAGAAAAACTTGTTTACTTCTTCATATGAGCCTTGGAAAACGAGGCTCGTCGATGTTGGCTCAGGAAGTTCTTTCTTCGGTTGCGGAGGCTGAATCGTCAGCCCTGTAATAACCTGCGGCAACGTCACTGTTTCAATGTTTGCTCTCAATTCGTCCAAAGTCTGAGTATCGACATGACCCGAGATCATAGCAATTGTCATATTCGGAAGCCCAACGCCATTTGCAACGGCTTGAGCACCTCTTACAAACGTTTCACAAATCAAGGATACGACAGGAACCCCTGCCTTCTCGGCGACAGCGCTTGCCCGCATCACGGCGGGCGTGCAACTACCTCAACAACCTACCGCTGATATCACTGCGTCGCATCCATATTTTTTCAACTTAGCCGGCAACTCGGCCAGTACCTTTGCTTCATTTTTGTCATGAGTATTACCAAATTTATCGTAGTTTATAAATTTTATTCCGGGATATTGAATTGACAACTGGTCTTGAATGATTCTGAAAATCTCATCACCCCGAAAAACATAGTCCCACAATTGCCCCACTGTCTTACCTTTGAGTGTATCAAGGCGTTGTGCGAGACTTGTTGGCTCTGACATTTTTTTCCCTCGTGGCCAGACAACTTCGTAGATACCTTCTTTGGCTATTACCATACGATTAACCTCTTGATTCCTTAATCCATCTGATTCACGTTTCTGTTTCAGGAAAAGTGTTCACAATTATTGTTGCGAAAAAACTTTCTTTATCTTCCCTCTACATTTCTGTTTTAGCATGATCATGTTTAATGAAAATCGCCATCCTTGGTTAACCCTTGCAAGAACCTTTGTGTCGCTATCGCTGCTATGGCTCCATCACCCACAGCAACCGATACTTGCTGAGGAGAATTCTGCCTTAGATCACCGGCCGCAAAGATACCTGGAAGTTTAGTTTCCAGGTTTTGATTCACCTCAATCCTCCCTGAAGCATCAAGAGGCACAACACCATCGAGATAAGCAGTGTTCGGCATAACACCCACATGAACGAGGACTCCATCTACCGGAATAGTCTCTTTCCGTGATGTCCTTACATCCTCAACGACTATTGCCTTCACTTTATCGTCACCAATAATTTCAACGACCTTTTGCTCACAACGAATCTCCAATTTTGGGTCTGAAGCAGCCCTTTCCTGATAGATTGGTGTTGCAGTCAGACAGGACATAGCTTCGATAAGAATTACCTTTTCTGCCATTTTGGTCATGTAAAGTGCCTCGGTAATACCTGCGTCACCTCCACCGCATACTGCCAGTACGCGGTTTTTGAACTGTCCTCCATCGCATAAAGCACAATGTATGAGACCATGCCCTTGAAATTTATCCTCGCCGGGAACATTTAGTTTCATGGAAGTTGATCCGCCTGCTATGATTACAGCCGATGAAGTATAGGCTGTTCCAATTCCGCAATTCACCGAGAAACAGCTTGAGTATGAATCAATGCCCGTAACTTCTCCTTGTTCCAGATCTAGCCCATATTTCATGACCTGACCGATCATCTCCGAAGCAAGTGTTGTGCCTTCAACCCCTTCAGAAAAACCGGGATAATTTTCTATCCAGGCAATATTCAGCAATTGCCCTCCAAATTGATCTTTTTCCAACAATAGAACTCTATATCGAGCTATGGACAGGTAAATACCTGCTGTTAAACCGGCAGGCCCTCCTCCGACAATAATCACATCGTAATCTATCATCTAACCTCCAAACTATTGACCAAATCAATAACCCCATGATCTACATATTTCATTACAAATGTTTATGCCGATACTATCTTCCAAAACGATAGTTGATCGATTCCACATATAGTATATGTCCCCATAATATGGAAACCAAGACATTGGATATTAATTTTCAGGCTCCATCTTGATTAAAATCTTTTTTTCATTTCATTGTCCGGCAATCATTGCAATCCCGGCAAGAACAAAGCGATTTGCGGAAAAACGAACAGAAGTGCTGCCACAGTCGCAAGGGATAGAAGAAAAGGGACGACACCTGAATAGACTACCTTGAAGGATTCTCCCGTGATATTTTTTACTACAAAGACACCTACAGCCACAGGTGGTATAATTGTGCCAATCATGAGAGTAATCCCGATCATAATACCGAACCATATGGGATCAAAGCCCAAAGTAACGATCGCGGGAAAGAAAATGGGGGTTGCAATGATCATGAACGCCAGGTCATCCATAATAGATCCCCCTAACAGGTAAATCACTATTATAATGACCATAACCAAGTTTCTATTAAGACCTAGACCGCCTATCCAGTCCGCTGTAATAAACGGAATTTGTGTCACCATCAGAAAATGACCGAAAACAACCGATCCTGCGATAAGAGTCAGGATCATGCACGCAGTCTTGAGAGATTCCTCAAAGGATACGATCAACTGTTTGAACGTGAACTTGGTTTTAACATATGCAAGTATCAAAACCGCCGCGGTTCCCATACTGCCGGCCTCTGTGGGTGAAAACCATCCGGCCATGAGACCGCCTATGATTAAGAGGAAAATGATGGTAACCCACAGAAAATCTGGCAGAGCCTTGATTTTTTCCATCCTGGAAACTTCCTGTGTTGCTGGAGCAATAGAAGGATTGATCTTGACCCATCCGTATATGACAACCATAAAGAACAACGCAATTAAAAGGGCAGGCAAAATTCCAGCGAGGAAAAGCTTCCCGATGGACTGTTCAGTAATGAGCCCGTAAATAATAAGTGGCACACAGGGTGGAAGAAGTATACCCAGTGTTCCTACGGAGGCTACAACTCCGGTAGAAAGTTTTCTGCTGTATCCCAGCCGTGCCATCTCTGGACATGCAATGCTTGCAAAGGTAGCGCAGGTGGCAAGGCTTGAACCGCACATGGCCTTAAAAAATGTCGCGCCAACAACAGTTGTCATTGCCAGACCACCCGGAATATGGCCGACTATCTTTGATGCTGACGCATAAATCTTCTTTGCAATATCCGAGGATGATGCCACCTGTCCCATAAGAACGAAAAGAGGAATAACTGTAAATCCATATGAAGAAAATGTTTCGAAATAGTCTTTGACCACCTGGTTTGAAGCCGCATCCCATCTGCCTAGATAACCTAGGCCAAGAAACCCAACAAGGGTCATCGCAAAACCCATTTCGACGCCCGTAGCTAAGAAAGAAAACATAAAAACTGTGCCAAGTATACCAATGACTACTTCACTCATGGCGCTCTCCCGCAATCTCTTGAATCTGTAATATAAAAACAAAACACTGGATTAGACAACAGAATGCAAGCCCAAATGTGATTGGATAATAGGGAATTCTGAATACCTGGGTCACTTCTCCGACACGTATCATATCCAGACTCATGGTGATGAAGTTCCAAGCCATCCACAAAAAAAGGGCAAGGCAAACAACTCTCGTAAAGATCTGCAACCGTTCTCCCGTCTTTTTCGTGACTTTTTCTATTACCATATCAACTGCTACATGTGATTTACTCATGGTGGTGTAGGGCAGGGCAAAACCGATTACAATAGAACCTAAAAACGAGATAATCTCGAAGTCTCCGACCATTGGTCTTCCGAAAAACCTCATAGTTATATTAGTAACTGTGAAGACAAGCATAAACGCAAGCGTTACCCCTGAAAATATAAGAAGAAGCAGAGATACTCTTCTCGTAAATAACATCCATCTTTTCATATTCGGTTTCTCCCGTTTTGCTCGTAATAATATGAATTTCAAGAGACTCTCAGGTCCGGTAATTTTATCGCCCCAGATTTTCAGAGCAACACATTTCTCTCCTTCAAACCTTCTACACCACCTTGTAAAAATATGACTACAGATCCATCAGCCTTATTGTCTAATTAGCTGGGCCGGTCTCAATCCAATCTTTGACAAACTTCAGCACTTCATCGCCCGGCAGTCCTTTTTCCTTCATGTTATTGAGATATTTGTCAATAATAGTTTTCAGTTGTACTTTTGCTCTCTCGTTTTCTTCGGGGGTTGCTTTTACAAACGTATGTTCAGCCATATTAGCAACCTCGACTCCCTCAGTGTCCATGGCGTCCCAGAGCTTGCCTTGTTTCTCTATAAATTCCTTGTTCAAATCATCAATGATTTGCTGGATGTCTTTAGGCAATGAATCCCAAGTTGCTTTGTTCATAGCCACAAAAAACGGAGGGGCATCATTCCCTGCGCTAACTGAATATGTATATGGGCAAACCTCTGTCAGCTTGAACCCTTTAAGAGTCTCCATTGGAAGGAATGCACCATCGGTAACACCACGTTTTACAGAATCATAGAGCTCAACTATTGGTATATCTGTAGGTGTACCACCTAGCGCCGTAACTACTCTAAGTGTATATCCGCTGCCCTTGAACCGGTTGCCCTTCAAATCATCCAGCTTTTTGATGGGATTCTTGCAGTGGAATTGTCCTGGGCCGCAACTATGGAGATACATTACTTTAACTTCATCGAATTCCTTTGGTTTGAACTTCTGCATATACGCATTGCTACACCTTGCTGCTTGAAGAGCGCTCTTAAAGCCAAGCGGTAACGCGAAAACCTCGGAAAGTGGAAACCTGCCTGGTGTATAGCCTAAAACGCCAAACCCGACTTCCGTGATTCCCTTGACAACGCCATCGTACATCTGATTGGCATTTACCAGAGAACCTCCGGGGTAATAGGTGGCCTTGACTCGTCCGTCTGTCCTCTTCTCAACCTCTTTGCACCACTCTTCTGATAATATGCTTGTGGCATGCATAGGTGGACTATGGCTTGCATATTTTAATTTAAAAAGAGAATCAGAAGCAGAACTCATTGTTGAAAAGGAAAATAAAAACAAGGTCACACTGGCAATACTAAAAAGCTTAACAATTGATTTCTTCATAAAAACTACCTCCTATGTTAAGATTGTTTTGGTGATACAGCTGTCGCTACAATTGCCATTGCTTCTAAATTTGGAAGGCTGAAAACTGAACATTTCCTTTGCTTCGTCATGGCTTCGATAGTCAAGTCCCATACTTTCCTCTTTCACATCCGATTCTAAATACTAACTGGCAGATAAGAGATTCTCCAGCTATAGAGATAATACCAATGATTATGTACTTTAATAATTTTCCTCATAATCGTTTTATTGTAAATTGACGAACTTTTGTCAAGAAAAAATTTACAATAAGTTAAAATTAGAATTTATATGATATCAAAATGCGATATTTTAGGTGTCGATCAAACAATTATTTGCTCACAGTAAATTTTTAACAGTTTGCAAAATTACAATCATTAAGTATAATGTTTAATCAATATTGATCTTGACAAAATAAATAAAAAGATCTTAGGCTACAAAATTTTCTGGATGAATAGGAAAAGAGGCATGAAAATGTCAGATGATTTAGAGAAGGAAAGATTAGAAATATGCCGTTCCATAGGTCAAAGGATAAAAACTATCAGAAAACAGAGGCATTTGACATTAGGTGATGTTGCCGCCAAAGTTGGTTTTTCAAGAAGTTATCTATCTCAAATAGAAAATCTTAAGAGAGAACCATCAATAGGCACACTTATCAAGATTGCGCACGTACTGGGTGTAGAGGCCTTGTTTCTCATAACCGGCGGTTCATCTGATGCAGGACAGGAAGAGGATATATCTATCGTGAGGCAAGAGGAGCGAAAGATAATGCCGGATGCTTTTCGCCACCTGAATTTTAAATATCAATCACTGGCTCACAAAAAGAAAGACCGACTTATGGATGCCTATATAATCGAAGCAGGGTTTGATTTCCCCAAACACTCAAAACCGTGGCATGGCGAGTCATTCTTTTTTGTCCTGGAGGGGACCCATGAGGTTATGTATGAAGGCAAAAGCTATATCCTGAACAAGGGGGATGCTTGTTATATTAACTCAAGCAAGCCAAATATGGGAAGAAGCCTTGGGTCCAAGCCTTCAAAATTGCTTCTGGTCTTCACACTCAGTCGTCCTGACGAGGAATCGGAGGCTTCCTCCAAAATGCTTCCTGATGATCAATCTGAATCATCGAGACCTGGAATATTGACCTGATCCGATTGCCTGGTTCGATCGATCGAGCTGTGCGGCCATCTTTAAGATGTTAACCACATGAGGGACTGCTTCTGCATTCGATCCAAACTGTTCAAATGAATCAGTTAAAAATTAATTTTCCCTCCAGATTCCAACAAAAAATTTTGCCGTGCATTGAATTGATCGAAACAGATTAGCATAGACCGGATCACTGTGTGCTGCTCATTTCATCAGAAGAAGATAAGCTCTTCGGCTTATTCGACTTATTTTGGAAAAAGAAATGCAAATATGGTCCCCAATAAAAACAGACGTGTTTATATTCCAAATATTATATTTTAATTATGATGTGCCATTTGTTATTATTCTACATTGCATCTGCAAAGGAGGTAACAGATGACTTTAGCACGCGATTTGACATGGCAAAATCTGGACCTGGTATATCGTTCAAGCATCGCCCACCAGTATGCACGATACGCCCTGGCGATAAAATATGAAATGTTTCCCGAGGAAGTGATCCATTCGGCAAAACGCTGTTTGCTGGACACCCTTGGGTGTGCTGTCGGGGCCTATGCCGCCCCAGGATTCCCAATGGTAGAGGGAATGGTCAGGGAGCTGGGAGGAAGAGAAGAGGCCACGGTTTTTAGAACGGGCCTTCGGACATCGGCAACCAATGCCACACTGGCCAACAGCTTTCTGGTTCGTTTTCTGGATTATAATGATATGGGAGGCGGCGGTCATAACAGTGACACGATACCGGCTATCATTGCTGTTGCTGAGAGGGAAAAAACCAGTGGACGGGATTTTTTAACGGCTTTGATAATTTCCTATGAATTAGGAACCAGGTTCAGCGATGCTCCCGGAGGACATACCTCTTATGAATCAAAGGGCTACACCATTGATATCAGAGGAGGCGTAACACTGCCGCCACCACTGGGAAAGCTGATGGGTTTGAACGAGACACAAATCGCCAATGCTATCGGTATTTGTGCGTCTCACAGTCTACCCCTCGGGATACTGGATACCAATCGGGAAGAAAATTTTCACGCAAAGAACATGCGAGTCGCTTTTGTCGCCCGCGATGCCATTGAATCATGCCTGCTTGCAAAAAGAGGCTTTACCGGACCGGTTCGGGTTGTTGAAGGTGAAAATGGAATTCGTGAAGTAGTAATGAAAGGCGAGATGGATATGGACATAATGGTGGACTTCAGCGGATGGCGAATACCTGCTGTAAGGTTTAAGAGCCTTTGTTGCAACGGTACTACAATGGGACATGTGAGCGCAACTTTGGAAATTGTGAAAGAGAATGATCTTCATCCGGAAGATATCGCGGAAGTGCGAATTGGAACAGGTCTGCGCGAAAGCAGGCATACCACGTCACTGTCGAAAAAATTCCCCAGGAATGGAGAAACCGCCGACCATAGCGCTTTTTATGCCAATGCCATCGCTATTAAAGAGCGTCATTTCGGCCCAAAATCAATGGAGCCGGAAAAATTCACCGATCCTGTTGTGCTGGATCTGATTGATAAAATAACCGTAAAACCACATCCTGATTTATCAGAGCACAGTTCTGCGGGTGTATCAGAAATAATTACAGTGGACGGGCGAAAATTTGTTAGACGTGTTGATGTGCCGCATGGTTTTGGCCCAGATCCTCTTACCGATAAAGAGCTGGAAGATAAGTTCTCGGAAATGGCCGCCGAGTACTTTCCCGAAGAACACATTCGGAAGATATTTGACATTATCTGGAATGTTGAGAGGCTTGATGATCTCAGCGAGCTGACCGAGCTGATGGTCATTAAGAACCGGAAATAACTTTTTAGGAGCCGATCGGACAAAGTCCGACCGGCTCCTAAAAAGTTATTCAATTAATATCTTATTCTGATTCACTAATGTCCGGTTAGGAAATTGCATAAAGATCGCGGCATGGGAGACTCTTTTTTCGGTCGAACTCGTTCCTGGCAAGGTTGACGCATAACGCCTTACGAGGCGGGCAGGGGGTCATCTCAGTCGTTGTCAG
>JAFGDF010000038.1 GCA_016932235.1 Deltaproteobacteria bacterium
AAAGGAAGAAGCCAGGGTCAAAGAGGAGGCGGAAGTTAAAGCAAAGGCGGAAGCGGAGGCCAAAGCAAAGGCTGAGGCAAAGGCAAAGGCGGAGGAAGAGTCCAAGAAAAAGACTGAGGAAGAGACAAAAAGGAAGGCTGCAGAAGCTGCCAAGACAAAGGCTGAAGCCAAGAGCAAAGAAAAAGAAGAACTCCAGGCCCTAAGATATAAACGTGCACAGGAAAGAGAAAAGATGTCTGCAGGAAGGCTGGAAAAGGAAATGCAGGTGTCCAGGACAGCGGCCGAGCAACAGATGGATATGGTGGAAAAGTTGATCAGAGATATCGACCGGATCCACCGTAGGATATAATCAGAAATATAGAAATATAGAGGAGGGACCTCAATAATGTCTACAGAAGAGATAAAAGAAAGTTTAGCCGTCAAAAAGAAAGAAAAGGCGGCGCCTGATCCGAGGGAGCTGGCTCTTGATTTTGCAAGTCAACAGATGATCGAAAGGTCAAGAGAAATGGATATCGAGACCATTTTCGACAGAGCCCAGACCATGAAACCCTGTAATATCGGTGTCCAGGGGACCTGCTGTAAAAATTGCTCCCAGGGACCATGTCGTTTACCCCTGCCCAAGGGCGGTATAGAGGGTGAAGATACAAGAAAAGGCCTATGTGGGGCAACGGCAAATACAATCGCCGCCAGAAATTTTGCGCGGATGGTAGCCGGCGGTGCTGCGGCACACTCCGATCACGGCAGGGGCGTTGCCGAGACATTTCTGGCAGCCGCCAGAAAGGAGACCCACGACTATCACATTAAAGACACCAAGAAACTCCTTGAGATTGCCCCCGATTTCGGGGTTGAAATCACAGTGGAGGGAAAAGACGGTGAAATCCTTGACAGGGACATAGACGAGATAGCTGTCGAGGTCGCTGAAAAGGCGCTGGCCCAGTGGGGACAGCAGACAGGCGAAGTCTGTACCGCCAGAAGGGCCCCGGAGCCGAGATACGAACTCTGGAAAAAGCTGGGCGTTGTTCCCAGGGGTATTGACCGGGAGATAGTTGAGATCATGCACCGGACCCACATAGGAGTGGATCAGGATTATCAGAATATCCTCGAACAGTGCAGCCGCGCCGCTATTGCCGACGGCTGGGGCGGTTCAATGATCGCCACGGATCTTCAGGATGTTCTTTTCGGCTGTCCCTATCCCGTGAAGAGTTCCGCAAATCTCGGGGTCCTCAAGGAGGATCATGTAAATCTCGTTATTCACGGACACGAGCCCCTGTTAAGCGAGATGATCGTTCAGGCGGCCGAGTTGCCGGAGATGTTAGAACTGGCCAAACAGAAAGGCGCTAAAGGGATTCAACTGAGCGGGATATGCTGCACGGCCAACGAGATATTGATGCGTCACGGTGTGCCCCTGGCCGGTAATTTTCTCCAGCAGGAGCTGGCCATCGTAACAGGCGCGGTCGACGCAATGGTCGTGGATGTGCAGTGTATCATGGAAAATATCGCAAACGTTGCCCAGTGTTTTCATACCAAGGTCATTACCACGAACCCCAGGGCGAAGATAGCCAGTGGTGAAACCATACACATCGAGTTTGACGAACACACCGCATTTGAAGACGCGAAGAAGATCGTAAAGACCGCTATAGAAAATTTCCCTAACAGGCAAAAAGAAGTCATCATTCCGGATCAGAGACACGACCTGATCGCGGGATTCAGCTATGAGGCGATAAATTACCATCTTGGAGGCACCTTTAGAGGGTCCTACACCCCGCTTAACGACAATATAATCAACGGCAGGATTAGGGGCATCGGCGGTGTGGTCGGATGTAACAATGCCAGAACCACACTGGATGAGGGACATATTACCGTTGTCAAGGAGCTGATCAAACACGATGTTATAGTGTTGACCACGGGTTGCAATGCTATTGCCTGCGCAAAGGCAGGTCTGCTGACCCCTGAATCAGCGGCGGTTTTCTGCGGCCCCGGTCTGGCAGAGGTCTGTGAGACTGTGGGTATTCCGCCGGTCCTCCACATGGGTTCCTGTGTTGATAACAGCAGAATCCTCATGGCCGCGACCGAAGTGGTAAAGGCCGGGGGGCTCGGTAATGACATAAGCGATCTGCCGGCGGCCGGATCAGCCCCTGAATGGATGAGTGAAAAGGCCATCAGCATCGGTCATTACTTTGTCACCGCCGGAGTATATACTGTTTTCGGTGTGACTATGCCCCTGAGCGGGGCCCCGGTCTTTGAAAACTATCTATACAAGGAGCTTGAAGACATATATGGCGGCATGTGGGACCTGGAGGTGGACCCGGTTAAACATGCCCAGAAGATGATTGCCCATATAGATAAGAAAAGAAAGGCACTGGGCATTGACAAGGCCCGGGAGAGAATCCTTATGGATATGGCCGACAGGCAGAAGCTTGAGGCAGCGTAAAAAAATATAATATACCTCTTAAGAAGGGAGGAAGGGATATGTCAAAATTAGTAGCATTTGCAGCGATTCAGGGCGCATACAATATAGTATCAAAAGCGGAGGGAGAGTATAAAAGGGCCCTGGAGAGTTACGGCGGCAGCCAGAAACTGGAATTTCCAAATACCGCATACTTTTTACCTATTATCTATTCACTGACCGGGATCAAGGTGACCGACCTTGATTCGGCCAAAAAACCCCTTGAATTTGCAAGGAAACTTCTACCACCCCATGTCAAAAAGGAATGTCATCTGCCCTACCTGGGGCCGTTATTGGACGCGGGTATGGCGGCCCTTTTCGCGGAAGAGATCGTTGAGGCCATCAGGTACGTCAAAGACCCGGATTTTTATCAACCTGAAGTTGAGGACCCGGATATTGATAACGGAAAGATCTGGCTCGGCGCTGCCGATGACGCCATCATGAGAAAGCGCGGGGTGGAGTTTGTCGATGGAACCGCACCCGGGTTTGCCGCCATCGTGGGCGCAGCACCGGACTCGGCAACGGCCAAGAAGATCGCAGAAGAGTATCAATTGAAAACAATCTATGTGTTCATGGCGGCCAATCAGAACGGGACGACCTTTGCTGAACAATTGATTCAGGAGAAGGTCCAGATAGGCTGGAATACCAGGCTTGTTCCTTTTGGTCCTGATATCTCAGCCGCTGTTTTTGCCCTCGGGTTTGCCAACAGGGCAGGCATGTCCTTTGGAGGCGTACAGCCGGGTGATTATAAGAGAATGCTGAAATACCAGAAAGATCGTATCTTTGCCTTTGTGAATGCTTTGGGCGACGTCAATGCCGAGTGGGCTGCAAACGCGGCCGGTGCTGTTAACTGGGGCTTCCCGACACTGGCGGACACGGATATCCCGGAGATCCTTCCAACAGGCGTATGTACCTATGAGCATGTGGTTGCCAATGTAGCCCACAACGAAATGACAGCCAAATCCATTGAGGTCAGGGGCCTGAAGGTATCTATTACACAGATAGATATTCCCCTGGCATATGGACCCGCCTTTGAGGGTGAGCGTGTTCGTAAGGATGACCTTTATCTTGAAATGGGCGGCGGTAAGACACAGTGCACCGAGCTGGTCAAGATGGCGGAGATGAATGAGATTGAAGATGGAAAGGTTACGCTGATCGGTCCGGATGTTAAGGATACCAAGAAAGGGGATCGGTTGCCCCTTGGGATATACTTACAGGTGGCTGGTCGCAAGATGCAGGTGGATTTTGAACCTATCCTGGAGAGACAGATACATCACCTTATCAATTACGCCCAGGGTATCATGCATATCGGACAGCGTGACATTTCATGGATAAGGGTCGGGGAACCCGCAGTGGAAAAGGGATTTACCCTGAAGGATATAGGAACCATCCTGCACGCAAAACTCCATCAGGACTTCGGCAATGTCCTTGATAAGGTCCAGATTACCCTTTACACGGAAAAGGCGGACGTGGACAAGCTGACAAAAAGGGCCAGAGGTGAATACAAGACCAGGGACGACCGGGTTGAGACCATGACCGATGAGAGTGTTGAAACCTATTATTCCTGCACCCTTTGCCAGTCTTTTGCTCCCAGCCATGTTTGCGTTGTCAGCCCTGAGCGTACCGGACTTTGCGGTGCCTATAACTGGATGGACTGCAAGGCATCCTTTGAGATAAACCCGACAGGGCCCAATCAGCCGGTGGAAAAAGGGGAATGCATTGATCCGAAACTTGGCCAGTGGAAGGGCGTCAATAACTTTGTCTACAAGGCATCCCGTCAGACAATAGACCACTATAATTTCTATAGCCTGGTCAATGATCCTATGACCACCTGCGGCTGCTGTGAATGTATAGCGGCTGTTCTGCCTACATGCAACGGCGTGATGACGGTCCACCGGGATTATACGGGTCAGACCCCGTCCGGAATGAAGTTTACCACCCTGGCAGGTGTCATGGGAGGGGGCCAGTCGACCCCGGGTTTTGTGGGACATTCCAAGTACAATATCACCCAGGGGAAGTTTATCCTCGGTGACGGCGGACTTCTCAGGATGGTCTGGATGCCTAAATCCCTGAAAGAGGAGATCAGGGAGAGACTGATCAAGCGGGGGACGGAGATGGGGGTTCCTGATCTTATTGACCGGATTGCCGATGAGACCGTAGGAATTACAGAAGAGGAGATAATGCCGTTCCTTCAGGAAAAAGATCATCCCGCGTTGAAGATGGAATCTATAGTGGGATAAAATTGCGTCGCAATTTTATAAAACGCCCCGCCTCAGGCGGGGCTTATGGCGGCAAGGATATCTATAATTTCAGGGTAGAGAAACGAGTAGTTTCAATGAATATATGGTTTTAGTATTTTGCTGACGGCTGACAGCTTATAGCTGACGGCTTAATTACAAGGAGATAATTATGGGATTAACTGGAATTCAGATTTTTAAATTACTTCCCAAGACTAACTGCGGAGAGTGCGGGGTTCCCACCTGTCTCGCCTTTGCCATGAATCTGGCGGCAGGCAAGGCGGAGCTGGATTCTTGCCCCTATGTGTCGGATGAGGCAAAATCGCAGCTGTCAGAGGCCTCTGCGCCGCCTATTAGACCGGTGGAAATAGGCGCCGGTGTAAGGGCTTTTAAGACCGGCGGTGAAACGGTGATGTTCAGGCACGAAAAGACCTTTTATAACCCGACCGGTATGGCGGCGATGGTTTCGTCGGATATAGATGGAGCGGAACTTGATAAAAAGCTTAAAGAGTGGAATGCGCTCCAGTACGAAAGGGTGGGTCTTAATCTCAAGCCTGAACTTGTTGCGTTAAAGGATGTAAGCAATGATTCAGGCGCCTTTGCATCGGCAGCGAAAAAGATCGCCGGGGAAACGGAATTTGGTCTCATCCTCATGACTGATAACCCGGATACGATGAAGGCGGCAATCGAAGTAAGCGCATTTAAAAGACCTGTCCTCTATGCGGCCACAAAAGACAATGTGGAGGCTATGGGGAACCTTGCCAAGGAGAAGGGCCTTCCGCTCGCCGTAAAGGCTGACAATATAGATGATATAATATCCCTTAGTGATCAACTTACAGGCATGGGCCTTAAGGACCTGATCCTGGATCCGGGTTCCAGGGAGATGAAGCGGGCATTTGAAGACCAGGTCGCCATACGCAGGGCGGCCTTAAAGGCGGGGAACCGGTCCCTGGGATTTCCCACGATCACCTTCCCATGCGAGATGGCGGGTAATCTTGACATGGAAACGGTAATAGCGGCATTGTTTATAGCAAAATATGCCGGAATTGTGGTCCTGTCGGATTTCAAGGGTGAAAGCCTTTTCCCCCTGCTCATAGAAAGACTTAATATCTATACGGATCCGCAGCGTCCGATGACGGTCACACAGGGAATTTATGAGATAGGTTCGCCCGATGAAAATTCTCCTGTACTGGTGACCACTAATTTCTCTCTGACATATTTTATCGTCAGCGGAGAGATAGAAGGAAGCCGTGTCCCGAGCTGGCTTTTGATTATGGACACCGAGGGCCTTTCAGTGATGACGGCCTGGGCCGCGGGGAAATTTGCGGGGGATATGGTAGGATCCTTTGTTAAGAAGTGCGGGATCGCGGATAAAGTGAAGAATAAGAAGATCGTCATCCCGGGATATGCGGCCTCTATCAGCGGGGAAATGGAAGAGGAGCTTCCGGACTGGGAGGTTATGATCGGTCCAAGAGACGCTTCACTTATACCGAAATTTCTTAAGGATAACTGGAAATAGTTGTCGGTTGTCGGTTAACGGTTAATGGTTAACAGAAAAATCTCTGTGCGGTTTTTACCCGAATAACGAATAACAGATAACGAATAACGAAATAACGAATAACATATTAGGGGGTGCGCCCATGTTACTTATAGGAGAAAACCTGAACGTTATTAACAGGATTATCGGCAGGGCCTTCAAGGAAATGGATCCCGGTCCTATCGCGGAAGAGGCGAAGAGACAGAAAGAGAAAGGCATGGACTGGATTGATATCAATCTCGGACCCGCGAGAAAAGGGGGTGGGGAATTGATGGAGTTTGTGGTAAAGACGGTCCAGGAAGCGATCGGGGATTCCCCTCCACTGTGTCTTGATACCTCAAACATCGAGGCCATGGAGGCCGGACTTGCCGCTCATAAGGGAAAGGCTATTATTAATTCAATAATGTGCCGAACGGAAAGATACGAAAACATGATCCCTCTGGCGGTAAAATATAAGGCCAATATGATAGCCCTTATGTGGGGGCCTGAGGGCCTTCCAAGGGATGAGAACGAGCGGGGAGCACTTGCGGCAGAGCTGATATATGCCGCCAATGAAGCGGGAATCCCGAATGAGGATATCTTCGTGGACGGGATCGTCACGCCGGTTAATATTCAGCAGCAGCAACTTATGAGCCTTCTGGCATTCCAGGAGATGCTTCAGGATATGTTTCCGGGTGTAAAATCTACCTGCGGTCTGTCGAATGTTTCCAACGGGCCGCCGGACCATCTGCGTTCTATTTTAAATACCACATTTATGGTGATGCTGGAGAGAAAAGGGATGTATTCCTGCATCGCCGATGCCTATGATGACGCCCTCATCGCCGTGGCAAGGGGAAAAAGGGATGATATAGTCAAGGTGATCCATCAGGTTATGGATGGTGAAGATCCGGATATGACTTCCCTTTCCAAGGAGCTAAAGGATTATGCAAAGACCGCAAAGGTTATACTGGGACACTCTTTATATTCGGATTCCTGGCTGGAGTTGTGATAGGAGCTATCAGCCTTCAGCTCTCCGCTACCAGCTTTAAAAAATACAAAGATTGAGGAACCTTGAAACCCATCGTCTCAAGGTTCCTTTTTTATGTGATGTGTGAGGTGAGATGTGGGATATGGGCTTTTATCGCACATCCCTTAGGAGAAAAACATGGAACGTGGAAATAATAATATTACAACCCCCGGGGACCTGGAAAGGTCACAGCAGGATCTGATGATCAAGAACAACCTCTCCCGGATAGACAGAAAAATACTTGTAATGAGCGGAAAAGGAGGGGTGGGAAAGAGCACTGTCGCCGGAGTTATAGCGCTTTTTCTGAGCGAGGAAGGGAAAAAGGTCGGTCTTCTCGATGTGGACCTTCACGGTCCCAGTATCCCTATGATCATGAATGTCAGAGGAGGTCTGGACATGGGGGAGAAAGGCGTGATCCGACCTTATCATTTTTCGAATAATCTCGGGATCGTTTCCATAGGCATGCTCCTGGGGGAACAGGACATGGCGGTCATCTGGCGGGGCCCGTTAAAGATAAGCGCTATCAGGCAGTTCATTTCCGATATTGAATGGGGAGACCTTGATTTTCTTATTGTTGATTCTCCACCAGGCACCGGGGATGAACCCCTTACCGTGGCCCAGACGATCCCCGATGCAGAGGCTCTTATCGTTACGACTCCTCAGGAGGTCAGTCTCGCGGATGTGCGAAAATCAATCAATTTCTGCCGACAGGTTAATATGCCCATCCTGGGTGTTGTGGAGAATATGAGTGGTTTTTCCTGTCCTCACTGCGGAGAGAAGGTCCAGATTTTCGGTAAAGGAGGGGGTTCGACGATGGCGGAACAGATGGGTGTGCCCATGCTGGGAGAGATCCCCATTGATCCGGAAATAGTCATTATGGGAGATAATGGCACTTTTAAAAAGCTTATGGAAAACCCGGACCTTGGAACCCGAAAGGCCTATGATCGTATCCTCGGCAAGATTCTTGCGGACGGTTGAAAACTGTGTGATGGGATATGAGATGCGGGATGCGGGATAAAGACTCCATCGCCGATCGCCTGTTCCAAATATCACATTCCATAAAAGTATCGGTAAGATACGATAAAAATGCTTGCTTTTTTTAAGATTATATAATATTTACCAATCTTTAGTGATTTCATCTAATCAGACCATCAATAACATTAGTAAGCGAATAAACGGATTTTTTTATTTCTTCCTGCTCCAGATGGAAGCCTTTGAATTATCGCTTTGACAGTTGATTGAGGGCCATTCCGGAATGATACTTCAACGACCCATAGGACAGAACGGTAGAATGATATTCTTTAATGCTATGGGTCTTTTTTTATTTGTTCTTTTTTTTACCTTAGTACTGGATAACAGTAATTCCACAATAGCCGCAAACGCCAATGATATGGGCGCCGGGGTTCTTATCACGGGCTTTGAATTTTTCAGGCCCAATAAACCCGCTGAATCCGAAGATATGGCCGCATTGAAAGAGAGACGCCGGCAGATTGAAGCGATGGTCAGATCGGAACAGGATCGACAGGAAAAGGCCACGGAACGGACTCGAAAAAATATACTCGCTCATATAGATTTCCTTCAAAAAAGCCTGAAACAGATAGATGACGAGATATCCGAGGAAGGAGATACTCTTGTGCCTTCCCATGTGTTGCACCAAATCACTGCGGACTACAAAGGCCTGGAGCTCTCCCTTGAGGATATGAATATGGTGGCGGATATGGTGACCGTGGCCTATCAGGAGAAGGGATATATCCTGGCCAGGGCCTATGTGCCGGAGCAAGAGATCGAAGACGGAATACTCAGGATCGCCATAGTGGAAGGAGACGTTGGCGATATCAAGGTTTCAGGACAGACCTATTATGATGAAAGGGTCATCAAGCGGAATTTCACGGAACAGCTCAGGCATGGGGTTATACGCGAGGAACTACTTGAAAAGGGACTTTTGCTGACCAAAGAGCTGCCCAATGCCGAGACCAGGGTTGTCCTTGAGAAGGGCGAACAGCCGGGTACGGCAAACATTGTGTTGAAGACCGAAGACAGGTTAGCATTTGATTGGGGGATTGATTTCAATAATTTCGGGTCCGAGTATGTAGGCAAGGAACGTTATGGTACAAAGATGGAGATCACAGATCCATGGTGGGGAAGCACCCTTTCGCTGAGGGGCGTTACCGGAAACACCATGAAGGAATCCTCTTTAAAGAGCGTGGACCTGAGCGTTCCCTTCAGCGATTATGGCACAAGACTGAACCTTAGATATATGGAGGGTAGTTATGTCGTGGGTCAGGAGCTTGTTGACCTCGGTATCAAGGGAGACACGAAGATTTATGGGTTGGGCATTTCACACCCCTTCCTGAGGAAAAGAAATAAAAATCTTACCCTGTCCGCCGGACTTGAAAATAAATTTACCAGAAGCTATCAGTTGGA
>JAFGDF010000283.1 GCA_016932235.1 Deltaproteobacteria bacterium
AGGAATAAAATCCCCCCATAGCTGGGGATAAACCGGTCTGACAGGCTTAAAGAATTCCAACATAATACCTCCCTCGGAATAAAGGGCCCTGTCCATGAATTTCTTTGCCCCTCCCTGGGCAAGGAAGGTCGTAGCACCTGCCCTTTTGCATATCTCTATGATCAGCCTGTCCCCACGCGCATCAATATCCAGATCAGAGAGAAGCATGACCCTGGTAGGGATAAACATATTTCTCATTATATACCTGATTATCTCGAAATTCAGATCAACCAGCCGTTCCGGCATTTTCAGAAATATCTCCTCCATAAAAGGAAAATGATCCCTGAAATAGGGCGCATTCCGATAGGAGTTCTTAAGGCTTGCGATATGCTTTCTCAGCCAGCGCCCCTCATGATCGATCCGGACCTGATCGATCCTCTGGAGACCAAGCCCCTTTTTCCGGACAGGTATGGTCATCCACATGGCGCCCTGATCACTTTTAAATCGGTTCCGGCTCACCCATGTGGTTCCCCTGGGGAACTGGACCCGGTCCAGGATCACAAAGATATCCGAGCGGAGAATTTTATCAAAAAATCCCGGATACGGCGCAAAATAAGGCTGGCTGGCGCTGAGGATCATAATTTTTCTCATATCCTGTTTTTGATTCGCTCCCCATTCAGGACGAATCCCTGGTTCCGATCTTACGGAAATTAAAAAAGGTGAAAATGTCAAGTTCAACTTGAGATTTTCACAAAACAGCAGGTAAAACCTTCAATGAATCACCCCGCCGCAAGCGGGCGGGGTATCTGGAGCCAATTTACACTCCGGCTATAATTTGAATAATTTAAGTTGCTTCATCCGATTATCTTCATCTGCTTTATCCATGCTCTGGTTCCTGATGTAATTTCTAATTGTTGTTTCGGATGAGGCTTCACCAACTGTGCCGATATATTTGCCATCGCTCCAAAATTCACCTCCCCATAGCTCTTTTTTCTTTAGCTTGGGGAATTTTTCAAACACTTTTCTGGCTGTGATAGATTTTATTATTTCTATTATTCGAATCGGTGATAACTTGGGTGACGCACCACAGAATATATGAATGTGGTTTTTATCAAAGCCAATTTCATCAATTATTATTTCATAGCGTTCTGTGATACCTTGCAATGTTTCTTTAATACATTCTTCGACTTCTTTTTTTAGTAATGATTTCTTATATTTTATTGCTGTAACCATGTGATAACGAATTTTGGAAACACTGTGTGATGTTTTTCCTATTTCCATAATACGGAAGTATAACACCGCTTTTGACCCCGCCGCAAGCGGATGGGGTATTAAAAATCATAATAAATAGTTTGAGAAAACGACCTTTTTTTACTATTAAAAATATTTTTTATACACAATCATCTCTGAGAAAAGATTCCATTGATTCATTGACCATCAACACAAAATCCTATAAATTCCTCAATAAACACGAGGAACAGAGGAGGGATGCGCATGGAGACATTGAAATCCGGAGCGGTCGTTTATAACCCGGGCGTATGCTCCGCATGCGGAATATGTGAAATAATGTGTTCGCTGTGGCACGAAGGAAGCGCCGGCCCTTTGTTATCCAGGGTTAACGTAGTCCGAGACGCCTTTACGGTCCGTCACCACCTTGTTATATGCCGGCAATGTGAATATCCGAGCTGCTACCATGCCTGCCCCTTACAGGACAAGGCACTTTGCATTGATGAAGCTACCGGCGCCTTATACATCGATGAGGAGGAATGTACCGCCTGCGGATCATGTATCGAAGCCTGCCCTTTTGATCCGCCTCGGATTAAGTACCATGCTGAAAAACAGGTGGCTTTCAAGTGTGACCTCTGCAGGGAAAGAGAAGAGGGGCCGATCTGCGTCGAGTATTGTCCTTTTCAGGCGCTGACATATATACCCAGGAAAGAGAGGGCATAACAGTGGGAAAAACGTTTGGCTGGGCCGGGACGATCCTGTTTGTGGACTTATCCAGTGGTAATGTAACCAGGGTGGAAACCGCCCATTACAGACCGGAGGAATTTATCGGAGGTCTGGGACTCAATACCAGGATCTTCTGGGAACTGGGTCCTCCAGAAGTGGATTCCTTCCATCCTGCTAATCCTCTCATCATATCATCAGGCCCGCTCACCGGAATATACGGCCCGTTCGGCAAGGGACTGATATGCTCGGTATCACCCCAGAGCTATCCCAGGGAGATGTTCAGCTATTCCTCCTTCGGGGGCAGGTTCACTACGGAAATGAAATACGCCGGGTATGACGCGATAGTTGTTCTGGGCATATCAAAAAGACCGGTTTATGTCTCGATACGTGACAGTGAGGTTACCATAAAGGATGCAGGCGACCTGTGGGGCGTAGATACCTTTGAAACGCAACAGGTGCTGCAAGCCAGTGAACCCGGGGCATCGGCGCTGGTAATCGGGCCTGCCGGTGAAAACCTCAGCCGCATCGCCGTCATCCTGAATGAGACCAATTCAGCCGCCGGTCAGGGTGGCTTCGGGGCGGTGATGGGCTCCAAGAATCTGAAAGCCATCGCGGTCATGGGTACCGGCGCTGTAAAAGTCGCCCGGCCCCGTGATTTCATGAAACTGGTCCCGTTCATTTTCAAGGAGAATAAAAATGTCGGGGTGATGGGGAATGTGTTTCGTGTACCCTACGGCGCTCCGGAAGAGATACAAAAAACATTTACGGATAAATACTTTGTCAAGCAACACGGATGTTACGGATGTCCTCAGCAATGCCAGAGCATCCATTACATCCCCGGGATAGGGCTCGGCGGAAGCAAGTGCGCCAACTGGGGATGGGCCCCCCTTTTCAGCAATGCCCCAAAGGATATCTGGCTGGCAAACATACTGATGCAAAAACTCGGGTTAAACAGCTTTGATGTCAGCTGCGGTTTACCTCTTCTGTTCCAGCTCGCGTATCAACGGGGCATCCTGACAACTGAAGAAATTATGGTTGATATCGGTCTGCCTGCGACCTTATGGCTGGGCGGCACAGCCAGTGACCAGGATTTCATGACCGTGCTTCTCAAAAAAATCGCGGGCAATGAGGTGCCCTTCGGAGGAGGGACTCCAAGATTTACGGAATATTTCCGGCAGCGGCTCCCGCATGGTGAAGACCTGGTGAATCTGCAACTGGAATTATACACCGCCCACGGCGGCGCCTATCATCACGTTGATAACCTGGGCAGCGCCCTTCATTGGGCCACCGACAGCCGCGATCCCCTGGGCTCATCTCATGAATACAAAGACCCGCCGCAGGAGATCATGGAGCACTTCGGATTGCCGCCGTACAAGGATTACCAGATCCTGGATACCAGCAAAACGGTTTATGATAGGGCCGAGCGGGTGACCGCCTGGGTACAGGATAACCAGTGTCTTAAGAACTCACTGACAATATGCGAGTTCTGGAGTAATATAAAAAGTTTCTATCATCCACCGGATCTGGACATCCGGGCCATGGAAAGCAGACTTTTCTCGGCGGTCACGGGCGTTGATATGGACGTGGAGAAGCTGGCGCTGGCGGCAGAGAGGATCTGGAACCTTCGCAGGGCAATTATGGTTAAACGTGAAAACCGCAGCCGTGAAGACGACACCCTCAACAGACCGTACTTCGAAAAAGCCATTATCTGCTACGGCGGTTCCATGCTGGGGAGAAAAAACGGGCCGATAGACAGGGATAAATTCGAAATGCTTAAAGACCGTTACTACCGTCTTCGCGGATGGGATCGCGCGACCGGCCGGCCGACAAGGCAAAAACTGGAAGATCTGGGACTCAATGATGTTGCCAATAACCTTTATTCTTCCGCGACATATTAGCCGGTCTTTCCGCCATCACTGCACCATATTCTATAAGGTTCTTCTCCAATTTAGTACGAAAATAAAGTTTAACAATGTCGGTATATAATTCAACGTTATGTCTAAAGATCGCGGTATGGGGAGCCCTTTTACGAGCGAACTCGTTCCTGGCTGGTTTTTACGCATACTGCCTTACGAGGCGGGCGGCGGATCATCTCAGTCGTCGTCAGGGCCAGATTAAGGTTGAACAACCCAGGAGCATTCCGCCCGCCTGTCATGCACCTTACGCTATTAATTTGCTACCCGGGTCTTCGCCGTTAAAAGGGCTCCCCATACCGCATCCTGCGACGATAGGTTGTTATTTTCATGCATTGTGGAGGCCCAAAGGGCCATGAGTGTTTAACACGAAAATAAATGCTGACAATGCCGGTATATAATTCAACATTATGTCTAAAGACCGCAGCCTGGGGAGCCCTTTTTACGAGCGAACTCGTTCCTGGCTGGTTTTTACGCATACTGCCTTACGAGGCGGGCGGCGGATCATCACAGTCATCGTCAGGACGGATTTGGGTCGAACAACCCAGGAGCATTCCGCCCGCCTGGCATGCACCTTACACAATTATCCTGCTTCCAGAGTTTTCGCCGATAAAAAGAGTTTCCCATGCTGCGATCCAGACCACCGGATATAGTGTTATTGTTATCTTATTGATCTATTGATGGTTTAATATCATTTTTCCAACGATTCCGACTTGGGGAGAATCACGGTGAAGGTCGAGCCCGTGCCGGGTTCGCTAGAGACGGATATCTTGCCACCGTGCCCCTCTACGATGGCTTTGACAGACGCCAAGCCAATACCCGCTCCCGCCTTTCCGGCGACATCCTTGCCGCGGTGGAAGATATCAAAGATATAAGGAAGGTCCGCCGGGTCGATGCCCTCTCCTTTGTCTTGGACAGTAATCATAACTTCATGACCGGTTTCCAGTGCTGATATGGTTACCGTTCCACCCTTTGGTGAAAACTTAAACGCATTATCAAGAAGGTTGGTAAAAACCCTCCTCAACCGGTTGGGATCCGCCTGGATTACCGGCAGGATCTCTTCATTCGGAAATTCCAGATTGATTCCCAGTTGTGAAGCCTTCGATTGATATGCCTCAACCAACTCCATAAGTTCCTTATCCAGGGAAGTGGCCTGAAAATTTAATTGCAGTTTTCCGGTCTTCAGCCTGGCGAACTCAAGGAAATCATTGACCAGAAAGTCCAGTTTACCCGTCTCCTTTTGAATGATCCCCAGATATGTATCATGCTTTTCGTCATCTATGGCTGTCTTCTTTTTCAACAGGCGCAGTACAAATCCTCCGATAACGGTGAGAGATGATTTCATATCGTGCGCGAACATGGAAATCAGGTTATCCCGTTCCCGCTCCGTGGCCTTTATGAAGCTGATATCCTGAAAGGCTTCCACGGCACCGATGATTCCACCCGCGTTGTCCAGAAGGGCAGCCGTATGCATCCTTACCGGGATGATTCCCCCATCTTTCTTCTGTATCGTCGTTTCCATTCGCACAATAGGTTGGCGACGATTAATCGCTGTTTTCAGGGGACAATGAAGTTTGCACATTCCTCCCTGTAAGATGGAACCGCAGTACTGCCCCAGAGCCTCCGTTTTGGTGTAACCGGTAAGCGCCTCAGCCCATGGATTGAAGCTGGTTATCTTCATTTCCGGGCTTACGGTAAGAATGCCCACAGGAAGACTTTCCAGCGTGAAGCGATAGAATTGGAGGTCTAAGTCCTTGTTATCGGGCCTTTTTGGTTCAACCTTTTGGCTGTCGGTCGTGTCTCCCATATTTATGAACCTGTATCACCGGTATAATATTTGATTCTTATCCATTAATCCTCGGGCCTCAGGGGAATCTCCCACTTCTTCATATACTTCCATATAGCTGTTCTGCTCAGGCCAACCCGCCTTCCGACCTCCGCCTTATTCCAATCACACTCCCTGAGTATATCTATGAGCGATTCGCGAGACAGTCTTTCAACCGGATAGGTCTGAAAATCAACTGCTGAATGGTTTTCCTTTACCCCGGTCCTATAGGCAAGCTGCCTTATGTCAACAGGAAGATCAAATATATCGATATGCTGGCCGGAACAAAGGACAAAGGCGTGCTCAATAGCATTCTCCAGTTCGCGAACATTTCCCGGCCAGGGATAATCCATGAGAATTCTCAGGGAGGCCTGAGTCAGTCCTTCTATGGTTTTGCCCGTTTTTTGATTCTGTGTATTTATGAAATGACTGGCCAAAAAGGGGATGTCCTCCTTCCGTTTGTTCAGCGGCGGTATCTTGATGGGAAAGACCTTGAGTCTGTAAAACAGGTCCTCCCGAAAATCCCCGCTCCGCACAAGGTCGATAAGATCTTTATTGGTTGCCGCGATGATCCGGAAGTCGATCTTCCTTTTTTTTGATTCGCCGACCCGTTCGATAACCCTTTCCTGAAGCACCCTGAGTAGCTTCACCTGTATGAAAGGAGTGATTTCACCGATCTCGTCCAGGAAGATAGTTCCGCCGTCCGCCTCCTCAAATCGTCCGGCACGGTCCCGAATAGCCCCTGTAAAGGCCCCTTTGACATGGCCGAAGAGCTCACTCTCCAATAGCGTTTCCGAAAGCGCGCTGCAACTCACAGGTACAAAGGGCATTTCTTTACGGAAACTGTGATGGTGGATGGCACCGGCCACGAGTTCCTTGCCTGTACCGCTCTCGCCCTGAAGAAGTATAGTCGCCTCGCTTGCGGCCGCCGCCCGTATGGCCTTAAAGACCTGCTGCATGACATGGCTTTTCCCAATGATATTGTGGAACATATGGATTTCACCAAGCCGGTGGTAGGCCTCTTCAACCTTTCTCCGTGCCTTTTCAAGTTCGGTAAGATCCGTCACGGTTTCAACAACGCCCTTTATTGAACCATTTGCATCTTTGACCAGTCTCGCGCTTTTTATTACAGGGACATCGTAACCCTCTTTGTGTCGAAGGAAACATTCCCTGCCGTCAAGACGGCCATACTTGAAAATCCCACACTCCCCGATGTCGGTAGGACAGCTTTTTTGAAAGCACTGGGTAAAATTCAGGAGAGTGCAATGTTGGCCAACAGCTTCTTCAGCAGGATATCCGGTGATCCGTTCCATGGATGGATTCCATGTCGTTATTTTGCCCTTTTCATCAAGGGTAAAAACACCGTCAGCCATTGATTCCAGCAGCAGGCTGGAAAAGCTTGGCTCCAGTATATTCTGATTCATTCCCTCCATAGCGTTTGTTGGTCCTCTTAGAAAAATCGTCTCTTTTATGTTCGCACTCCGTTTAATTAACCATCTGATACATCAATAATAATAAGCGTTACAGAAGCGTTACGATAAAGATAGTTAACGTTAACGTTATCTGTCAAGTGATTTCTAGATATTTTATTTTCCAATCATCCTTCTTCTACTGTGATTATTTTTTAAAATATTTCAGGTTGTTGGATCTAAATCAATCAAATACCGAAAATGCCATCCATAATTGGCACAATAATTGATTATCTATAAAATCTCTCACAATGACAGGGAGCCGAAGATTCAAAAAGTTAAAAGAGCCTGGATCAGTAACTGGGGACCGGAAAGAGGGATTTATCAGAACTGTTTACTATTAGGAGATACTATGATTGGAACGATTCCAAAACCATTTAAAGATATCATGGATTCACTCGAGGGATATAAAAAGATCGCGGTAATTGGGTGCAATGGTTGCGCCAAGGTATGTATGACGGGTGGAGAAGATCAGGTCGCCGAACTTGCCGAGAAACTGCGCAAACATGGGAAAGAGATCGTTCTCGAAGCAACACCTGACCGTACCTGTTACGTGGAAAAAACCCGCAAAGTACTGGATCCGAATATAGATAAAGTGAAAGAGGCGGATGCCATGGTGGTGATGGGTTGCGGCGGAGCTGTTCAAATCACGAGAAAAGTCACGGAAGATTATGGCCTTACTATCCCGGTAAAGGTCGCGCTGGATTCTATCGGACATATGGACACCTTGGTCAGTTCTGAGCTTGCTATGGAGCAGTGCCAGGAGTGCGGAGAATGCATACTAAACGAAACCGGAGGAATTTGCCCGGTTACAAAGTGTGCCAAAAGCCTGCTAAACGGGCCCTGCGGTGGTGCTCAAAACGGAAAATGTGAGGTAGATCCGAACCGGGATTGTGCATGGATATTAATCTATAACAGGATGGAGGCACTGGGAGAGACGGAAAAGCTAAAACGGTTTATGGCTCCAAAGGATTACAGTAAAATGGCAAAGCCCAGAACGTTGGATATTAAAGAGAGGAAGGTCATATGAAATTATCGGAATGTTTCAAGAGAAAGGAATTCGTCATCACAAGTGAAGTGGGGCCGGTAAAGGGTTGTGTACGGGATAATGGCGGATCCCCTCCTCCATGCCTGAGAGAAGCAAAGGAGATTGCGGGATTGGTGCATGCAGTCAATGTGACGGATAATCAGAGTGCCGTAATGCGGCTGGGGTCACTGGCTGCGTCGGTACGTCTAAAACAGAATGAAATCGAACCGATTTATCAGATCACATGCCGGGACAGAAATCGGATCGCGCTGCAATCAGACCTGCTCAGCGCATGCTCGCTGAATATTGATAATGTGCTCTGCCTGACCGGGGATTATACCAGTTTGGGCGACCATCGTTCGGCTAAAAGCGTCTTTGATATCGATTCCGTTCAGCTCCTGAAGGTGGCAAAAGGCCTGAACAGCGGTCAAGACATGATAGGAAACGAGCTGACGCAGCCGACGGATCTATGTCTTGGCGCTGTGGTTAATCCCAACTTCGAGCCACTTGATCTCCAGCTCATAAAGATGGAGAAAAAGATTGAGGCAGGTGCTGAATTTTTTCAAACTCAGGCGGTTTATGATCCCCGTGTATTTGAAAAATTTATCCGAAAAACTGAAGGGATGGATGTACCGATTCAGTATGGCTTTGTTATCCTCAAATCACCGGCAATGGCTACATATATGAATAAGTATGTCTCGGGTATAACGGTACCTCAGGCACTTATCGATGAAATCCATTCCGTCCCTCCGGATAAACGTAAGGAAAAGGCAGTCGAAATGAGCATCCGGCTGATTCGGGAGATCGCCCCCATGGTACAGGGGGTGCATTTCATGCCTCTTGGCTGGTCGGACATACTGCCGGAAATCATTCCAGTCATAAGGAGATAAGATGTATCCGTTTTATTCCTGTAGGAGATGATGCCTTGGAAGTAAAAGAGATAAAATCCAGTGCGGAATTGGAAAGGGCGAAAATGAGCGGGCTTGTACTGGTGGATTTCGGCGCGCCCTGGTGTGCTCCCTGTTCCTTACAGGAGCCGATCATCCGACAACTTGCCATTCAATTTAAAGGTAAGGCTCTTGTTGGGGCAGTGAATATAGATGAAAGCTATGACATGGCGTTAAACCTGGGAATACAGAGTATTCCGACCCTGATCTTATATAAAAACGGCAAAGAGATAAAAAGATTTGTAGGGCTCCAATCGGAGATTACGCTTTCAGAGGCTCTCGAAAAGCTTCTCAGGTAGTTTGAAAATGCTGAGCGAGCGCATTCAGCGTAGCTTGCTGCGGGGTTAGCGAGCATTTCAAAATAAGTAAATTCCTTATCATTTGGATGATTCCCTGCAGCTTGCTGCAGGTAGAGTCAATCCGTAGTGAGACTGGATCAAACACGCCATTAAAAAAGAAAGATGGAACAGGGTTTGATATCACTTAAGATCGATCAGCAGATGCGGTTTAAGATACAGGCGGAAAGGAGAAACCAGGGACATGTGCAGAGTAGTTTTTTTACCGGATAACAAGGATGTTGAGGTGGATGCGGGAACCACATTGATGGAGGCGGCAGAAAAGGCGGGAGTTCACATTAATAATCTGTGCGGTGGTAAAGGTGTCTGCGGAAAATGTCGTATTCAGATTACTGACGGACGTGTCAGGGCCGATAAACATTCCATAAGCCTACTTTCCAAAGAGGAGATAAAGGAGGGTTATGCATTGGCATGCCAGACCAGGGTTGACGGCTATATGGAAGTGCTAATACCCCCTGAATCCCGGCTTGAAGAGGCTCAGATTTTGATGGAAGAGAGTGCCGTTGATTACAGTCAACCGGAAAAACTCCTTGTACCTAAAGTCCCCTCCGATCCCCTGAGCCTCTTTGAACCTTTGACACAGAAGATTTACCTGAAGCTGAATGCGCCTTCAGGCGATGACAATGCCAGCGATATGGACAGGATTATATGTGAACTCAGAAAAAAAACAGAATACAGGAACTTTGAGGTGTCCCTGCATTGTCTCCAGGGGCTGGCATCCAAGTTGAGGATTAATGAATGGATGATAACGGCAACTATCGCTAAGCAGGGGGAATCATGGCGGATAATTCAGATAGAGCCCGGCAACACAAGTGAAAAGAATTACGGACTTGCCGTAGATGTGGGGACAACCACAATTGTTGCCCAGTTGGTGCATATGAAATCAGGAAATGTTATCGGCGTGGCCGGGAGCTACAATCTCCAGGCCCGCTATGGTGAGGATGTCATTTCCCGGATGATCTATGCCTGTGGCAGGGAAAGGGGAATGGACCCACTTCATAGGGCGGTCATTGAAAATATTAATCGCCTGATCGAAACGCTGGCAGGCGAAAAAGGAATTGATCTCCATGACATCACCGCGGTGGTGGCGTCCGGCAACACCACCATGAGCCACCTCCTCCTGGGGCTGATCCCCTGTGCAATCAGGCTAGACCCTTATGTACCGACCGTAAATGTTTACCCTCAGGTACAGACACATAAGCTCAACATCAATATAAACCCCGAAGGAATCATTGAAACGATATCCGGTGTGGCAAGCTATGTTGGCGGCGATATTGTTTCGGGGATCCTTGCATGCGGATTGGCGGATAGACCTGAAATAAGGGTGCTGATAGATGTCGGAACAAACGGAGAGATCGCTGTGGGAAATAACGAGTGGTCTGTCTGCTGTTCTGCTTCGGCAGGACCTGCTTTTGAGGGTGGAGGTATCAGAAACGGTATGCGGGCCATGCGTGGGGCAATAGAAAAGATAAGGATAGAAGAGGGCGAGGTACACTATGAGACGATCGGTAACTCCAGACCAAGGGGTATCTGCGGGTCCGGACTGATCGATTGCCTGTATGAACTTGCATGCAACCATATGATTGACGGCGATGGGAAGTTTAATCTCTCTCTTAATAATGAAAGGTTTATTGAGAAGGATGGAGAAATCCAATTCATCCTGGCACATGCAGGAGAAGCGGAGAATGGAAAGTACCTGACCATTACACAGGCCGATATCAGTAATCTCATTCGTTCCAAGGGGGCCGTATTCGCAGCAATAAAATCCCTGATGGATTACGTGGGTCTTGCCTTTGAAGAGATTGATACATTTTTTGTTGCAGGCGGTTTCGGCAACTACCTGAATATTCCCAAGGCCATCGGCATCGGCCTTTTACCGGATATCGACCGTGACAAGTTCCGATTCATCGGCAATAGTTCACTTATGGGCGCGCGAATGGCCGTTCTCTCCGGTCACGCCCTGGAAAGGACCATTCATATAGCGAGGGGAACGACAAATATAGAGCTTTCCACCTATCAACCCTTTATGGATGAATATGTGGCAGCTATGTTCCTGCCACATACGGATAGAAGATTGTTCCCTTCGGTGGAATACTGAGTGCTTCGATTCGCACATATGGCCATATATTTTAACGAATCGGAATAGCATTGCTGTCCAAAACAGCTGCTGATTAGATTTTGCAATTGTGAACTATGATTTATGACGGCCTGCGGGACTCTCTTTTCACGGTCGAACTATATTATGTGCAGTATTTATGCATAAAGCCTTACGAGGCGAGCGGCGGATCATCGCGGTCGATGTCAGGGATAGATGAAGATGGAACAACAGGGTGGCATTCCGCTCGCCTGGGGGGCACCTTACATAAAAATCATGCTTCTTATCCGTTCGCCGTTGCAAAGAGAGCCCCGCAGGCCGTCCAGGCGACGAAGATACGGGCAAAATCCTGAGAGGGTAATACTGATTGAAAATTATCATGTTGCAAAATCGTTTTTAGACAAGAGTGGTCGAATTTATGAATTGATTTGATTGAGCATGGTGTTGGCAGACACATTTTTGTGTGTAAAATGAATAAAATGGAAGGGAAAGGAGGCTATCATGAAAAGGATGTTTAATAGAATGGACCTTGGCGGAATGGATCTCGTAAACCGCTTTATGTTCCCGCCTATCAAGCTTGCCTACGGCAATCCGGACGGCACGGTCACAAACCGCCAACTGCTGTTTTACGGTCAGTTGGCGCAGAACGGGCCTGGACTTCTGATCCTGGAGCCTGTCTCCGTGACACCAGATGGCAAAGAACACCCAAAACAGCTTTGTGTACACTTGCCCGATTCGGTGACGGCGTTAAGGAAAATTACGGATGTCATTCACGACCAAGGTCGCCTTGCATGTCTCCACCTGAATCACGCGGGCGCTGCGGCCAACCCAACGGCCACAAAGACCGAGCCGAAGGCCCCATCACCTTTAACCTGTCCGTCCAGCGGTCAGACTTCGAAGAGCCTGACGGAAGAAGAGATAAAGATTATACTGGATGGTTACAGGCGCGCCGCCGAAAGGGCGGTTGAGGCCGGGTTTGACGCCATCGAAGTCCAGGCAGGGCATGGTTACCTTGTCTCTCAGTTTATGAACTCAAAAATCAATAAGAGAACCGATCGTTACGGTGAGGATCGTCTTCTTTTCGCCAGGGATGTGCTGGAAATGGTCCGGGAAGGTGCGGAAGATATTCCCATAATCCTCAGAGTATCAGGAAGTGAAATGTCCCCGGAGTTCGGCATAAGCCGGGAGGATCTTTTACCTCTCCTGAGTTTGGCTGTGGATAAGGGAATATGCGCGATCCACGTGGGCATGGGAAATTCCTGTTTCAGTCCTCCCTGGTATTTCCACCACACCAGTCTTCCCGATGCGCCCCAATGGGAGGCCCTCTCCTGGATGCGGGAGAACACGCAACTTCCTCTTATTGTGGCTGGGAGAATGGGCAGGACCGAAAAGATCCTGCAGGTTCTTGATAAGGGGGTTGGAGACCTCGTGGCCCTCGGAAGACCTCTTATCGCGGATCCGGATCTCCTGGAAAAATGGAGAAAGGGGTTAGATGCGGAAGCAACCCTGTGCGGGTATTGTCTGCAGGGCTGCCTTCACCGTGTCAGGAGCGGGGAGGGTCTGGGCTGCAACGTCAATCCGGCTATTGCTCTGCCTGGTTTTAAACGTTCGGAAAGTCCCATGAAAATCCTCGTTGCGGGGGGAGGTCCCGCGGGCATGAGCGCCGCACGTTACCTGAGCCTGAAAGGTCACAAGGTCACCCTGGTTGAGAAAGAGGATCAATTGGGTGGGCAGTTCAGGCTTGCCTGGCAGGCTCCTGGAAAAAAAGAGATGAAGGAGACGCTGGATTCCTTTGAGCGGTCACTCCTGGCAACTGAGGCGACCATTCTCACAGGCAGGGAAGTGGATGCGGCACTCGTCGAGGACATAAACCCGGATCTTCTCGTATGGGCCACTGGTGCCCTCCAGAACATTCCTGAAATCGAAGGCCTCGAAAAACAACACCGACTCACATCGATAGAATATTTTAAGGGTCTGAAGGATATCAAAGGACCAAGGGTCCTGATCATTGGAGCCGGACGAACAGGCCTTGAAATCGCGGAAAAACTGGGAAAAGAAGGTTATGTTGTGGTTGCCACAAAAAGGACCGATCCGATCGGGAGCATGATGGAGATGATCACAAAAAACCTGACCCTGAAACGGATTGGGGAAATGGAAAATGTCATTCTCATGCCCCACACCACAGTAAAGGCGTTCCTGGAGGATAGCGTGGACATCGAACAGGACCGGATCAGGATGTCCCTTGAACCCTTTCAGACCGTGATTATTGCTTCCGGAATGAACCCCTCACCGGGACCGGCGGAGGAAATCCGCAAACTGGCACCAGGCATAGAGATCATAGGAGATGCCCGGGAAGCGCTGGATATCTATAGCGCCATGAGGGCGGGATATGAATTGGCAACGAAATATTGAAGATAGAATTAATTAGTGTGAACATGATATAGAAAGGGGATTTCATTGTGAATAATATATCCTTTACCGATATTGCGATTGTTTCCTGTGGAACCTTAGGCATGGAACTGAACTATCTCAGAGAGGCAGGATTCCTGGACACAGATCACCTGATGTTTACAACACCGGGTCTTCACGAGGATCCACGTGAACTGGAACGTCAGCTTATTCAAAGGATAACCAAGGCCAAGGAAAAAGCCGATAAAGTTCTGGTGGTCTATGGCGGTAAATTCTGTTATGTGAATGCGCATGAACCAACACGCACGATGAGAGAAATCATTGGAGAGCAGGGACCGCGCGTGGCCAGAATTGAGGCTACCCATTGCATGGACATGCTCGCGAATGAAACGGAGCGGGAAAGAATCGCCCAGGAGATAGCCGGCGGTCAGAAGGTATGGTGGATGACCCCGGGGTGGATCAAATTCCGTCATCAGGTGTTCAAAGGATGGGACCAGGGGCTGGCCAATGAAAATTTCCCAAAGCACACGGGAGGGGCAATTGTCCTGGATGCAATCGGATATGTAGATCAGTACATGGCTGAAAAACCCGAGGAATTTCTGGAATATTCAGACTGGATGGGTATTCCTATTCAGGGATATCCGGTCACCCTGGATCGTCTTAAATCTCTTCTTTTGGATCAGGCATATAATTTAGGAGGTCAATGAGCCTGAAAAAAGTTATGCAGTGTGAAAGATGTAAGGCCGTCATTATAGATGGGCAGGAAAAAGAACTTCATGGACAAATACTTTGCGAAGATTGTTACATGGACCTGCTTTCCCCCGTAAAAGGTTGCGATCCATGGGCTGTGTACAGCGCAAAGCGATTTATCAAACTACAGGGTCACGAACCGCAACTTAGCTCACTCCAGAAGGAGATTCTTGAGTTTTTACGCAGCCAGGGACCCATTGAACCGGATAAACTCTACAAACAGCTTCAGGTCAAAAAGGAGGATCTTGAACGGGAGCTGGCATCTCTGCGCCATATGGAAAAAGTAAGGGGTGAACTGAGGGATGGAAAGCGGTATATTCGGCTATGGGATTAATATTGCGTCAATTATTTCTTTCAATGGGATTATCTTTTATGCTGACAAGTACTGGAATATTCGAGGCACCGGCTCAGGCCCGGAAAGTTAGGGATATCGAGATTCAGGTCCTCTATGACAACTATTCTTGCAGATCGGGCCTTGAGACAGGGTGGGGATTTTCCTGTCTCATCAAGGGGATGGAAAAGACCGTTCTGTTTGATACAGGCGTTTCGGGCGAACAGCTCATGCGAAATATGGGGAAAATGGAAATCTCTCCCGAAGAGATCGATGTGGTGATACTATCTCATATTCATCATGATCATACGGGTGGATTGGAGGCCTTTTTAGAAAGGAACGGGGAGGTGATTGTTTATCTGCCTGATTCCTTTCCGGATCGTTTCAAGAAGGAGGTCACGTCTTACGGCGCTGATGTGGTATCAATACGGAGTCCTCTGGAAATATGCCGGGACGTGTTTTCCACCGGTGAGATGGGAGACATCACCGTAGAACAGTCCATCATATTGAGGAGTGCATCAGGATTGATTGTCATAACCGGATGCGCACATCCCGGCATCGTAAAGATCATCGAGAAGGCGAAAGTGATGCTCGAAGATGAGGTACTCCTGGCCATGGGCGGATTCCACCTCATGGATATGGATATGGGCAATATGGAGCAGATCTTATTGAGATTTCGAGAACTAGGTGTCCGGTATGTGGGCCCATGTCACTGCACGGGGGAAACACAAATCAAGGTCTTTGAAAAGGCCTTTGGAGAGCATTTTCTGAAGATGGGCGTGGGAAAGGTGCTTCGCGTTAAAAACTTGAAGTGAAAAGCGGATTTTATCTCCATGTCTTGATCGCCAGACAAAGTGGTATGAGTCGATTTCGTTAAGTTTTTAATACTTACTGCTCCTTGCCCGCTCCAATTAGGGGCAAAACCTTGTCTATCCTGAAAAAGACAAGAAATCGTTCCTTTCCCTCCTCCTTTTCCGAAGAAAATTTTTTACTCCGCAAGGCATAGAGCAGATCACTGTCTTTCTCTTCACGTAACCTCATTAAAAAAAGCCGCTTTCCCCTGCTTTTGGAACCGTCTTCAAGAAAAAGATAAGCGGCGTGACTATTGGACAAAAGGTTTTTATGGGTTAACCGGTCCGCCATGATAAATGCGATTGTTCCGTCTTCCATAAAATGGGGTTTCGCGTATACAGCCATATCAACCATCCCTTTGTCATCAGCGGTTCCCAAAATACCTATCCCCTTTGTTTTGTCAAAATATTCCTTCAGATCCATTTCCCTCTCCTTCACGAGCTCTTTGCGCAGAACCTGTTCCATCCCATCAGGTATGCAGCCCCGGCTATTGTGGTACCATAGAAAAGTACCCGGCCATTTCCCAAAAACGTCTCGATAGTTGCGTTCACCAGAGTCGTCCCCGTAACAAGAAGAAGATCAGCCCATTTGACCGCCTCTTCGGTTGCCTCAGGTCCTTCAACCGTTACGTCGAATTTTACCATACCTATATTGTCCGGATCAAGGTCCAGAATACGCATTCGATAACGCTTTGACAGCACTTCCAGCATGCGTGGCTGAAAGCCCACCTGAAGGACTTTTACATCACCGTATTGTTTTTTTACGTAGTCAGAAAGGGACATTGCACATTCAACCGGCTCCTGATCACGGCAGTGGACTGTATCCGTAACTCTTCCCATATACCGGAGACCGGCGTTGAGGGCTGCGACTAATATCGCCCGCCTGTAGTTGTTCTCATGACCCATATTAAATATCTCTTCAAAAGTGCCTTCAAAATCGCCGTACCGGTCTGTAAAGGCCTGACCCTTTGCCCCCCGGAATTCCGCCTGCATGAGCTTTTCCTTTCCTTTCTGAAGAGGAAAGTCATCGTCTTCCGGATTGCCGATTGCCTCCTCAACAGAAAGCGGCCGGGCCTTGACTGTCACCTTTTCACCCAGCAGTCCCTCTCCCCTCCAGAGATCTATTGCCGCCCGCCTTATTTGCGCATAAATTTTCTCCATCTTTTTCTCCTTCTCATTAATATCCCATCCCAGAACCCGCCTGAAATATGATGACGGCAAGGATAAATGCCAGAACTGTATTAAATGTCATTGAAAAAACACCCCATTTCCATGATCCTGATTCCCTGACAATGGCGACAATTGTCACGAGGCAAGGCGAGTAGAACATTGTGAAGATTATCAGGGAGAACGCCATTAAAGGGCTCCACCCCGGCGAATCGGCCAATATCCTGGACAGTGATCTGTTTTGACCCTTTTCGGGCCCGGCCTTGCTCAATGAATACGCCGTGCCGAGAGTTGAAACAATAACCTCTTTAGCCGCAAACCCGCCTATTAACGCGATATTCGTTCGCCATTCAAAACCCGCCAAACGTGTAACTTTCTCAAGCGCGATCCCGATACGGCCACATATTGAATGCTTAAGTCTTTCGTATCCTTCCATACGATTTATTTCATCAAGGCTGTTCAGGAAAACCCTTGCTTCACTGGAAAGAAGGGATGCCTCTTGATCGGACTTTATCTCCCCCAGAATAGATTCCGGGACAGATAAAAGAATCTTTTCCCTCTGCATCTCAAATTCCCTTGATTTATCTTCGGGCAGCCCGGGAAAGGACATCATGGCCCACAGCAGTATGGAAATGCCGAGGATAACCGTTCCCGCTTTTCTTATATAATGCCAGGTCCTTTCCCATGTGTGTATAAGCAACCCCTTGAAAGTCGGGAAACGGTAAGGAGGAAGTTCCATTACAAATGGGGTTGAAACACCCCTTATGACGGTGCTCCTGAGGAATTTTGCCACCAGAAGGGCCCCTGCCCAGGAAATGAGCGTTAAAAGGAACATCACCCCCGCTTCATTTTCCACAAAAAAGGCGGAAATCAACAGAGCGAAGACAGGAAGCTTGGCCCCGCAATTCATAAAAGGAACGGTCAGCAGAGTTGCCATACGTTCACGAGTCGATTTAAGTGTTCTGGCTGCGAACACCCCGGGAACAGCGCAGCCGCCAGCGATGCCGCCTGATATAATAAAAGGCATTACAGAGCTTCCGTGAAGCCCGAATATCCTGAAGAGCCTGTCCAGCATGTATGCTACTCTTGCCAGATATCCTGAATCCTCAAGGATCGCGATGCCGAAAAACATGAACATAATCAGAGGGACAAATCCAAGCACGCCGCCGACACCGTCAATAACACCGGAAATCATGAGTGATTTGAAAACACCCTCCGGAAGATGACCGGATGCCAGGGCATTCAGCCAGCCGAAGAAACCTTCAAGCCAGCCGATCGGTATCTCACTGTATGAAAATGTAAATTTATATAGCCCCAGCAAAACTGCAAGCATAATGAGAGGGCCCATGAACCTGTGAGTCAGAACACGGTCCATCCTGTCGGATGTATAGAGCCTGTCCTGATCATAAAAAACCTGGACCACGCCTTCCTTCAATATTGAATTTATAAAACCATAACGGTGATCCGTGATTAGAGCCTCCGGATAGATCTCAAGGGTTTTTTGCACGTGAGTGCTTACTTTTCCAACAATTTCTTCAAGTATTGCTGCGACCCCCGGATTTCTAAGCCGGCCGAATGAAATGATCTGTTCATCACTTTCAAGATACTTTAGCGCAACCCATCTTGATGGGTATCTACCGGTAAGGAAATCATTAGATACGATTATCTTTTCCATCTCTATAAGAGCGCCGTCAATATCATCACCGTATGATATTCTGAAATCCCTGTGCTCTCTTTTTTCGTTTATCATGGAGACGACTGTATCCATCAGTTCATTTTTGCCCTTACCATTCCTTGCGATGGTTGGGATAACGGGGACACCCAGCAACTCCGAAAGCTTGTCAGCCTTTATTTCAATTCCCCTGCTTTTTGCCACATCAATCATATTCAATGCAATACACAAAGGAATTCCAAGTTCAAGAAATTGAACCGCCAGATAGAGGTTTCTCTCCAGATTGGAAGCGTCAAGAATATCAATAACCGCTTCGGGCCTGTCATTTACCAGGAAGTTTCTGGCAACAACCTCCTCCATTGAATAGGCGGTAAGAGAATATGTTCCGGGCAGATCCACTATATATAATTCATGATCATGATGATAGTAGATACCCTGCTTCTTTTCCACGGTTACACCCGGATAATTTCCCACATGCTGCCGGGCTCCGGTCAGTGCGTTGAACAAGGTTGTTTTACCCGCGTTAGGATTCCCTGCAAGTGCTACGGTATAAAATTTTTTCACTTTTAAACCTCAACATCAATAAAATCAGCCTCGCTGTTTCTAAGGGCTAATGTAGACCCCCTCACTTTCAAGGCAACAGGGTCATTAAGAGGAGCTCGCCCCTGTATTTTTACTTTTGTTCCCGGAACAAGACCCATATCCCGTATCCTCCTGCCCAGTTCCCCGCCGACATGAACAGCTGATATGGTTCCCGACTGATTCTCCTTCATCTGACGCATATTTATCTTCATTTACAGCTTCCTTAATCCAGTAACCTCTTGGACTTTGCCCTGCAGAGTTCTAGTTTTCAATGATCTCAACCAACACCTTATCGGCATCATCCTTTCTTAAAGAACGATGGTACCCTTTTAGCTTTACTTCAACCCTCTTACCATCAGAATTCCTTGTCTCAGCTTCCAGAAGCGACCCGGTAGAAAATCCCTTCTCAAGTATCTGTATGCGGGATTCCCCTTTCCCCTTTATTTTTAAAATCTTACCCTTCTGACCTGGTTCAAGATCCTGAAGCGACACAATCGCCTTGCCCTCTATCTTCTCCTTTTTCTCCTTCCCTTTCAGATGATCCAGTCTGCGGGAAGTGCACAATACGCAATTTTTATCCGCTTTGTCACTATTGCAATACCCGGAAAAAGATTCTATCCAATCGCTGCCTGTACGCGGACAAACCCTAAGAAATTCCAGAAACCTTACAAGGCGGTCCAGGATCAGCCCTGGAATGAAATGTTCCATCTCGCAGGCGGTTTTTTCAGCGTCATCCTCGCTCACTCCCAGAACCCCGGAAAAGAAATCGTGCAGGACCTCATGTCTCCTCACAATGTCTTCCGCAATCCTCTTTCCATCGGTAGTTAAGGAGATTACATCGTATGGGGCATAGTTCACGAGCCCTTTGCCCGCGAGTATTCTAAGCGCGCCTGTGACAGACGCATTTTTTACTTTCAGTCTTAAAGCGATATCCTTTGCCCTGACGGCCTGCTTCTCCGAAATAATATGAAAAATTGCCTCAAGGTAATCTTCCTGACTTGCGCTGAGTCTCTCCTTATTTTCCATAGAAGCCACCTTTAACCTTATTCACCCTTAATTATTTAGGCGCGCCTAAAATATCACACAGCGACTGATTATTTGTCAAGAATAATATGATTTAAAGCGGGTTGATTGAAATCAACTGTTTGTCGTCCTGCGACCTGCCCTCCCTGGTGCGACCATGGTAGAAAATGCAACGGCACCATTTCTAATCCCTGTTTATTTCTGAAGCAAATGCTCTTAAAGAGCAGTCTGGGCCAGGGATCGAAGGACCCATTGTAATTCAAATGAAATCCCTGGATTCTGTGTAATGGCGGAGAATAAAATCTGATTAAAAAATGCGGCCCAAATGATCCCAAGGCAAGTATTTTGATGGTCTAGGAGCATGTCGGACTTTGTCCGACATGCTCCTAAAAAGTTATTAACTGATATTTCATTCTGATTAAATTATATGTTATCATTTATGTATATTTATTATTGTATTTTTAATGTTTTAATGATATATTATCTTTCATTAAACACTTTGAATGCAAGGATAATATAATGGGATCGAACTTCAAACAATTTGATCGTAATACTCTTTTTCTTATG
>JAFGDF010000039.1 GCA_016932235.1 Deltaproteobacteria bacterium
TTCTGCCTATTATGCGGCTGAAGGTCTAAATAAATCCGGTCGAAGGATCGCCATGGTTGATGAACGGCCCTATGGCGGGACCTGCTCTTTGCGCGGATGCCAGCCCAAGAAGTATCTTGTGAGCAACGCTGAGGCAATAGCAATGGCGAGTCACCTTGTCGGCAGGGGGATAGTATCCAGGCCGAAAACAGACTGGAGGGCCCTTCAGGCGCTAAAGAATGAATTTCTTGATGGTCGATCCGAGGCCGATTTGAGGGACTGGAAGGAGGCTGGCGTCAGGACCTTTCACGGTCGAGCTGTTATGACCGGTGAGGATGAGGTTACTATCGGACACGATCGGCTGAGGGCCCGGCACATTGTTTTAGCGACCGGGGCCAAGCCCCGCCGCTCTGAAATTCCCGGCAGCAGGCACATCCACGACAGCGAGTATTTCCTGAATATGCCTGATATCCCGAATCGTATCCTATTCATTGGTGGTGGTTATATTTCCTTTGAATTCGCTCATGTTGCGATTCATGCTGGTGCAGAAAGTGTCACTATTCTGCATTGGTCTTCCCAGCCATTGAAGGCCTTCGATCATGACATCGTAAAGATTATCCTTAAAGCCAGCGAAGCAGAGGGAATAAAGATCGTACTTAATGAATCGCCCAGATCGGTTGAATCCACGGAAAAAGGTTTGATCATTCAAGGTTCCGAGGGTGTTTTTTACGAAGCAGATCTCATTATCGAGGCCACCGGGAGGGTTCCCAATCTGAGTGTTTTAGAAGGTGGCTACAGTAATGTCGAGAGTTCCTCTCGCGGTGTCATGGTGAATGAATTTCTCCAAAGTGTTTCCAATCCGGGGGTATATGCCGTGGGCGACTGTGCCGCGACCAGGTACATGCTGGCCCCTGTGGCCGATGAAGAAGGGAAGACAGCTGCTCTCAATATCCTTGAAGGCAATATCAAAACGATCGATTATTCTGTGGTGCCAAGCGTGGTCTTTACTATACCCAGTATCGGGGCGGTCGGCTTGACAGAAGAGCAGGCAAAACAGCAGGGTCTTGATTTTCGTGTGAACCAGGGGATGACGACACACTGGTCATCCTCTAAACGTATCGGAGAAGAACAGGGAATCTATAAGATTCTTATCGACAGGCGAACAAACGAAATCCTTGGCGCACATATTGCCCGGCATAATGCCTGCGAAGCCATCAACGTGTTGGCTCTTGCAATGAAATACAAGATCAGGGCTTCCGATCTGTCGGAATTCATGTGGGCATACCCGACCATTATGTCCGATCTGAAATACATGGTGAAGTAAGAGAAAGTGATAGGGAAAAGCAACAGGTCACCTTTTCCCCCTTTTCTTTATCTTTATTTGAATTATCGTGCCGGTGACAGCCAGGGTGATTCCAACCATACTTTTTATAATATTGCGCACCTGCCTGCTCTCTTTCTTGCCGGTGGCACAGTAAGTTGCAAAATGTTCGCAGTTATTGAAGGTGAGCGAATATCCCCTGACAGAGAGATGTTTTTTTGCAAGAGAAATGGTTTCGGACGGCGGCAGCCGTTGTTTGTAATCACGCCTTCTGAGCCTGCCGTCTTTAAGAAAATTTTCCATGTCTGTTTCGGTAATAGTGGGGGCCTTTTTCTCTTTCTCCTCACCGGCATAGTGAATAACTGTTCCATCTCCGGTGTATATTCCATGATGAGAATAGAGAAGACGCCTTACATAGATATGATCACCGGGATTCAGGTTTTCTTCCAATAAATTCATAGTATTTTCCAATGACAGAGAGGTTTGACCTTTTTGCCGCTCTTTAGAGATTTGATTAGGATGCCAGTTTCTCATATTATCATAAAATGAAAGATTTGTAACCGTGGTTAGAGTTTTTAGTAGGATGGGGACCGTTATTTAGGGATTGGAATAGATGGTTCTAACAAAATCTTTCCCGATCAACCTCCAAAGAATAAATTCAATCGAGGGCTTTTCATCTAAGGATAAAGGAAAGTATTTGTTCATTATTTTCAGCGGCCAATAGTTATGTAACCAAGAAGATATTCCGAACCTGCCTTTCGAAAAGCATCTTACAGCCTCGCCTGCTTTGAACGTGACGAGATCCATTTTATGCCAAGGGGAATGGCCATGACACCCGGGAGGACACAGAGTACCAGGCCGGCGACCATTCGCGCATAATCAGACAGAAACCAGAAGGCAATCATATATAACAGGGGAAGGAAGGAGAGAAAACTTCCATAGTGAGCACCCACGGATATGAGCGCCGATGGAGAAAGCCCCACCAGCAGCCCAAGTCCTGCTCCCATGAATGGATGCGCCAGGGTTTTACCCACAAGCAGCCCTGTGATCCCGTAAATAATGAGCCACAGGATAAAAAAGATTCCGCCTCCTGAAACAAAGCCCCTTTCTCCCTTGAGACCCCCAAGCCATTTCATCTCTTCCATGGCGAAATCCCTTTTGACCCATAGATCTTCTAATCTCCTCAAGTGCGATATCCTATTTTAGTCTTTCATTTGTTTTTTTGCCGATTTGATAAATCGCCCAAAGGCCTTGTCCTTTTTTCGTTTGTCCAGATAGGACATCTCGTAGTATTCTGACTCCTTTTTGAGCTTGATATAGTTTAAATATCGATCTTCAGATAATTCACCATCCTCGATTGCGGCCCGGACGGCACAGCCTGGTTCGTGTTCATGGCTGCAATTCTTATATCGACAATTTGCGGAAAGAAAGGCAAATTCTTCGAAACCCATGCTGATTCCATCGCCGGCAGCAACAATACCTATCTCTCTCATGCCGGGCGTATCGATCAACATCGCGCCTTGGCTAAGAAGAATGAGCTGCCTGCGGGAAGTCGTATGGGTGCCTTCTCCGGTACTGCTGACGGCTTTTGTGTTAAAGGTTTCCCGGCCTAAAAGGCGGTTAATGATAGTCGTCTTCCCTACACCGGATGAACCAATCAGACAGTATGTCTTTCCCGGGCACAGGGTCTGTTGAAATTCGTTAAAACCGATACCGGTGATGTTGCTGAGGGCAATCACTTTTGCCTTGGTTACAGATCTTATGATCGCAATCTTCTGATCCAATTCATCACGGGAGATTAAATCCGTTTTTGTGAGTATGACAATCGGTTCCACATGTCCGTCGGCTGCCATTACGAGATATCGATCCAAACGGCGTGGATTAAAGTCAAAATGGCAGGATTGAACAATATAAGCTGTATCTATGTTGGATGCAATCACCTGGTAGTCGACGTTTTCACCCGCGGTCTTACGTCGCAGGAAGGTCTTTCGCGGAAACACCAGGTGGATAATAGCTGCCGTGTCATTGTTGTAATAGTTTGCAGTCACCCAATCTCCGACGCATGGCAGATCGAAGGCGCTTTCAATCTGATAAGAAAGTCTCCCTGTCAGCTCAGCCGGAACTTCTAAGGATTCGTTCTTGATAAGATATGAGCCTCGGTCAACTGCGGATATGCGGGCAAAGCTGCAACCATTCTGTCGGAACTCAGTGGAATGAGCTTCAAACCACTGGTCAAATCCAAGATCTATTAATTTCATATAGTCGTGTCACTGAATAATTTTTATATGGGTTATGTATTGCAAAAACAGGAAAAACTCAAAGTTATTATATGATATGAAATTGTTTTTTGGAATGGCAACAGAATAATTTTGTAAAACTCGTACCTTTTCTGAATAAAATGCTATCATTGGTGCCAGGTTTCCACTACCGGTCCGGGAATTCGAGACACCGAATACCGGGGTTGAATTTATATTGATTCCCTAACCCCTCTGACCTATAATTTATGGCCTTAACAGTGAGCCTTTATTGCGCGAAATCCCCTTGTTGGGATAATCGAAATCGAAATCGCAATCCAAAAAAATAAAATGAAACCTGGACAAGAAAAGCTTTATGTCCGCCGCCTTTCGATAGCGATTTCGATTTTGATTTCGATTTTGAAGGAGCTGAATCGCAAAAAGAGGATGAGCCGGCCGTTCATTCTTCGCGTGAGTGATCCTCGACGATTATCTCCCATCAAAGAACAGAAAACATGGGATTTTGCAACATTTAGTTTTTAATCAATAACAGGAATGTTCAGGAGACATAATGTTTAAAGAACTCGAACTTGGACCGAGACAACAAACGACCGTTGCCGCCGCCATGACGCTGGGGGCGGCGCTGGTGCTTGTACTGGTTTTCAGCGCTATTGTGTGGGGGCTTGCTCACTTTGTCGGTGTTTTCCAGAATGTATTACTGCCGCCGGTTGTGGCCGGAATTCTGACCATGCTTTTTCGGCCCTATTATGACTTGCTGCTCAGGATATGTCATGGGTCCAGGGCCGCGGCCCTGGTCCTGTTCTTCCTTTCCGCGCTCATCCCCCTGGGAATCTTTACGTGGTTAGCAGGCGTCTTTGCCGCCACTCAACTGATAAGGTTCTTCGATGAATTGCCTCCCATGATCAATTCCATGATTGAGGCCGTCAGATCCCATTGGCCACAGGCCTCAGCCCTGCTGGAGAAGTACGGCCTGATGTCAGGGGTGGGAGACCTGCTGGAGAATCCAGGGGAAATGGCGGTCAGGGCGCTCCGGGCTTCCGGGGCGCGGATTTCCCAATCCATTTTCCAGATGTTTCAATCCGCGGCGGGCCTGTTCGCCTGGGCCGTCCTGCCCGTCTATCTTGTCTTTTTTCTCATGGCAAAGCCCTTTGAAACAAGGCAGATCGGCGAATTCCTGCCCTTTTTAAAGAAGGAAACCAGGGAAGATGTCATCTACCTGCTTGATCAGTTTACCACTATCCTCCTGACGTTTTTCCGCGGACAGATCATCATCGCCCTTGCACAGGGTGTACTGTTTGCGATCGGTTTTGCCCTGGCAGGACTGCCCTACGGTATTATCATCGGTATGTCCCAGGGGCTGCTTAACATTATCCCCTACCTGGGGAGTATAGCGGGTCTCGGCGTTGCTTTGCCGCTTGCCTATTTCAGCGATGAAGGGAGCGTTATAAAGTTAGCGCTGGTGCTGGTCGTGTTCGTCGTGGTTCAGGTAATCGAAGGCTATCTCCTCACCCCGAGGATTATGGGCGACCGTACGGGTCTGCATCCCGCCCTGATCATTTTCGCTGTCTTTTTCTGGGGCGTCGCACTTGGCGGCATCCTGGGCATGATGCTTGCTATTCCTTTGACTGCCTTTGCAGTGGTTTTCTGGAGGCTGCTGAAGAAGAAGTATATTACGGAAGTGATTTAGAAAACATGCGTGCACGGAAAGGGCGGGGCATGGAGTCGATAAACACACAGACGGATCAGACGATAAGTTGACGAAGAATTTAATATGAACCGCCAGGACGCGAAGGTCGCAAGGAGATAATAATTTTTCATTTGCAGGGAAACTGCAAATGAAAATACTCATCCTGCCTTGGGCAGGAGAAAAGACAATATTAATAAAATACCTGCATTGTGATATAACTTGCGTCCAGACCACGAACCGGCGAATTATTAAATGCCCGAAGGGCTGAGTTCTTTATTGATTCTGGTCCTTCTTTCAGAATCAATAAAAATAAA
>JAFGDF010000040.1 GCA_016932235.1 Deltaproteobacteria bacterium
AAGATCGCTATCGCCTCGAAAATAGGCCTGGGGACCGGCGACCACATCCGTAATGGAATTCTCCTTGAGCTTTGTGCTGAATAAATGATCATATTTGCTGCCCGAAGTACCTGTGGGCCATGGCGGAGGATTTTTGAAAAAAGGGGAAGAGGCCTGCTTTTTTTCCTGTGCATCGACGACTACAGGAGCGCCTAACTTTGCCAGGGCGCTGGCAATGGCTACTCCGGCCGCCCCCGCTGATACCCCCTTAAAAAATTCTCTTCTGCTTGTATCTACGTCATTGTTTTTACTTGAACTCATCGTTTTCTCCTTTCGATAAATTAAGGTTTATTTATAGTTAACGCATTGGATAAACTGGCATCTTAAATGCTGTCATCGTCATATGTACGGCAGGGTCTCTTTTTTCAGATCCTCTCTTCCATTAACCCTTTAATATCGTTCTTAAGTCTTCAAATGGCATCTTCTCCTTCAGGAGGTTTTGCAGGTCTTTGAAAGACGGCATCTCAGATCAGATGGTACCCTGGTTCAGCAGTGGTCTGATTTTTAAGGGTTTACGCCGCGGAATTGAATTTGAACTATCCTAGATAAATAGCCAGTCAAACCCTTAAAAATCAGACCGCCAGCAGCGTAGAGATTAGATGCCGTCTTGAAGAGACCTGCAAGACCGGAGACTACCCTGGCAGGCCGGCGACTAATTAAGCAAGAAGCTCCTGCGCACGGATCAGCCTGTTACGGATATCGACTCCATTAGGGCACTGAACAGCGCAAGAGGAACAATCACTGCAATGAACGCTTCGGATCTCCTCCGGCAGGCGCCTGAAGTTATCCCGAGCTTGCTGGTAGTCAGCGCCAAAATCGTAATATGCCAGAAAACGCAACTCGTCCGTGATGGGCACATTATTCGGGCATTTCCCTTTACACTCATAGCACATCCGGCAATAAAGCGGACGGATCTCCTGGTTTCGGGTGTACAGCATTTTCTCGTCCTGCGGCGTATAGGCCTCAGCCATTGCCCGGACGTTCATTTCAAGTTCTGCAATATTCTTCGTGTATGGGACCGTGGTTGATATTGCGGGATTCAACAGAACCCACTTTATAGCCGCCAATGGCCCCTCTTTCGGCAGATTGACATCCCTTGGTATAAATCCGGCCACAGCGATAATAACCTTCATCGCCACCATTCCGATCCCTGACGCGTACAGCCTGGAAATGGCCTCCCGCCTTAATGGCGCCGCGCCTATCGCGTAACTGTAGGTTGTCTGTACAACATCGAATCTACCTATCTCCAGGATGCGATCCGCCACCGCGTGCACATCGTGGGTGCTTACGCCGATAAACCTGGCCTTCCCCTGTTTCTTAAGCGTTTCGCAGGCCTCGACGGCCTCATCGCTAATCGTGTCGGGCGTGTCTCTGGAATGCAGATGCCAGATATCGACATAATCTGTGTCCAGCGCCTTGAGACTCGCGTCCATGTCTTTAAATATATCCGATTTGGTTCTTCCGTCGGTCTTTGTGGCAAGTATGATTTTATCTCTTTTTCCCTTAAGTGCGGTTCCCGTTATTATCTCGCTGTTGCCATTTCCATACATGCGGGCCGTATCGAAATAATTGACACCCAGATCGATGGCTCGTGCGATAACCTGGGGATCAGGCTCGATCCCGACTCCGGAGCCAACAGCGGACACTTTCAAACCGGTCTTGCCCAGCACCCGGTAAGAAACCTTATCCGGCGTTTTGGAAAATGCATAAGAGTTATGCGCGGATACAAGTCCCGCCGCAGGCAGAACCAGTCCGGCTTTAAGGAACTTCCTTCGCGAATAGTTGAATTTCATAGATCCTCCTCATATTTCCGGCGCTGTCAGATCAGACGGGGCGACAAGGTTTACATTCATTCGAAGCATCGCATCACAGATCTCTTTCGCGTAGCTTCCGGCAACCATAATATGATGGATACCTGCTATGCTCTGAAGAAAATGATGGACATCCTTGATCTTCGCGTCCGCCCTATTCGAGCAATACCTGCGCATTTTCTCCATCCCAGGCGGGGCGTTTTTAAAGGAAGGGGTATCCATATCATAAATCCCCGGCTGAATCCTTCCCGGCCATAACACGAAATCCTTCAGATCCTTGCTGAATCCCCCCAAAGTTATATCAAGACCTATTGGGTATTCGATTTCCGGCACAACGCCTTTTTCCATGCCATGATAGTACAGAAGATTATAGGGCAACGGCGAAGCATCGGCGCCAAAGATCTTTGTGGGCGCGACACAATGGCGAAGAACAACCGTGGAGGTCTGGGTATCCACTGAAGAAACGTTGCACTGATAGGACGGCCTCTTGCTGACCTCCTGCACTAACATGGAGGAAAGCATCATGCATATATCTGCCTCACATGCGGCGGAGATCCCTTCATCCCTCAATCTCGCGAACGCGAGGCAGGGGGTCGGAAGCGATGTATCAGGGCCAAAGGTGAAACTCAGACAATCTATGGAAATCGCTGACAGCCCTTCCTG
>JAFGDF010000284.1 GCA_016932235.1 Deltaproteobacteria bacterium
TGACATCGACGGAGACCATCGTCGTTTCGCTGATGCCGATTCGAGATTTTGCCAGCCGAACGTTGCTGTATTCAAAGGTGGTATAGCTGAGGCCATAACCGAAGGCAAACAGGGGAGAGACATCATCGAAAAGGTACCCGCGTCGCGCCGCCGGTTTATAGTTGTAGAAGACCGGGAGATGCCCCGCGGAACGCGCGAACGATATCGGAAGCCTGCCGCTCGGATTAATATCTCCAAAAATCACGTCGGCGAGCGCATTGCCTGTTTCCTGACCAAGATACCAGCATTCGAGGATCGCCGGGACTTTTTCGTTCAGATAGTTTATGGCCAATGGCCTGCCGTTAAACAGCGCCACGACAACCGGTTTGCCCAATGCCAGAATTCTCCTGGTCAGCTCATTCTGGTTGCCGACCAGTTCCAGGCTTGCACGGTCGCCCAGATGCTCACCCGTGCCCCATGCCTCGCGTGAAGTCAGGTCATTGCCTCCAAGAACCAGAATAACTATGTCCGCCTTTCCGGCGACTTCAACAGCCTCCCGAATGCGCCTTTCATCCTCTTCGGGATCGGGAAGCACAACCGGGTCCAGGTACCAGCTCCCTTTTTCGGTAATGCGGCATCCTTCGGCATAAAGCACCTTATCGCCGCCCACCTGTTTTTTGATGCCTTCGAGAACGGTTACAAAATAGGGCGGGACATCGCTGTAACCGCCTAGAAGGACTTGATCCGCATTTGGTCCAATGACACTGATCTTCTCATATCTGGAGGCGTCAAGGGGTAAAAGATTCCCTTCATTTTTAAGAAGGGTGATAGATTTCCGGGCCGCTTCGAGCGCCAGCTTGGCGTTCTCTTTGCTGCCGACGACTGTTTCCGCTTTATTCGGATCAACATAGGGGTCTTCAAAAAGACCCAGCAGAAACTTGGGCCTCAACAGTCTTCGAACCGCCATATCGAGGATTTCCATAGTTAATTCACCGCTTTCAACCAGTCCTTTAATTTCCGGATAGGAATCCATATCCGGCAATTCTATGTCGACGCCTGCGTAAAAGGCCCTTTTCGCCGCCTCTCGCTTGTCCTTTGCCACCTTATGACGCGTGTAGAGTTCCTGAATACCGTAATAATCTGAAACCACGTATCCCTTAAAACCCCATTCGTCCCGCAGTACGTCTGTCAGCATCCAGCGATTCACATGTGACGGCACCCCATCGATCTCGTTATAGGATGCCATTACGCTCAGGGCGCCTGCTTCCTGAACACATGCCTTAAAGGGCGGCAGAAAGATCTCCCTTATGATGCGCTCGGAATAATTCGCAGGCCCGATATTCATGCCTGATTCGGGCTGACCATGGCCGGTCATGTGCTTCAGGGTCGCAATCACATGTCCTTTATCAATCCCTGGTCCTTCCCCCTGAAATCCCTTAACAGCGGCAACACCGATACGGGAAACCAAATACGGGTCCTCGCCGTATGTTTCTTCAACACGTCCCCAGCGAGGTTCCCGGCAGACATCCACAACCGGCGTCAGCGCCTGATGCGCGCCGCGAGATCTTGCTTCAAGCGCGGTCATCGAGAAGAGTCTTTGAATGAGATCTTCATCCCATGTGCCTGCAAGGGCAATAGGCTGAGGAAAGCTTGTTCCGTCTTTTGCCGCATGGCCGTGAAGACACTCTTCATGAAAAACTACCGGGATGCCAAGACGTGTTTTCTCGATGAAATATCTCTGGACCGCATTCGTGAATTCGGCCATTTCTCTTGCCGTGCGGTTTTGCATAAGATCCCTGTCATACCCTTCGGATGGACGCCCGATTTGCCCAATGCCACGGGGCATATTCCGGGAGGCCTTTTGTTCGTTAAAAGAACCATCCTCATTTAAAATCAATTGCTTTTTCTCCGACCAGATACCCATGACCTGCGCGATCTTCTCATCAAGGGTCATGCGGCTAATCAGATCTTCGACCCTTTCGTCCACCGGTATATTGGGATTTTTGTACATAGGCTCCGACTCCTTAAGGTTGGTATTGTGCGCATCCCGGCTTGTCGTATTAGAATCAGATAATGACAATCCCCGGGCCAGTATCAGCGTAGCGCATAAAATAAATAAGATACCGCATCCGGTGATCATACGCCGAATCCAGATTGTTCTGCTCTCCATAATTAGCCCTCCCTTTTCAAAGTGGGGTTTATTTTTGTTTCACTGTCTTGGGGTCAAGGTAGCGGTGATGAAAGATGCGTATTCGCTTAAACTTGCCTTTTTCATCCAGATCATAGAGCACAATCTGATTTAAAATATAGGTATCCCCCTTTTTCCACTGGGCACCGGGAGCGCTTGCCGGAGGAGTTTGAAAGACATAGAACTCGGTAATCAGCTCCACGCAGAACTGCCTGCCCCTGGAAATAAACGCACCCACATTAAGGACTTCACGCACGTTGGAGGTAAGCGCCTGATAGTTGGCGATGAACTCCTTCGGTCCGTGCAGCGTGTTGCCGGTAATGCCGGGTATCTGGGGACCCATGAAGTTATCGGGATATTCCAGTGTGACATCCGGTCTGAAGTAGCTGGTGACCTTATCCCATCTGTGGTTGTTGAAATGGTCAACATATTTCATAAATTGTTCACGGTTCATAGCAAATCGTATCCTTTCTGTTTTTATTAATCCAACGGGCTGGGCAACAGGCCCGCTTTGCAGTAAAGCGTAAAAGCTGGTCTTTCTTGAACCAGAGGTTATGGGCTGATAATTTTATTATCATTTGAACTTTATTTACGCCCTCTGAAAAGCCAGCCTTTCATCGCCCCATTGATTACATATCACACCGCAATATTTAAATCCTTTTTTAATCAGAAGTCTTTGCATTGAAATATTATCTTTGTGAGTATCTGCTCTGATATTTTTGTATCGACTGAAACACCAATCAATACAAATTGATCCGATTCCTTTGCCATGTTCAAGGACCGCTATCCGGTGAATTGCTGCGTATGGATTATCGTCAAGCCATTTTCCTTTGACGATTTCTTTATATGTCGGATCATCACCCTCAATAAATGCGAAACAACCAAGTAACCGATTGCCATCAGCACAAATAAAATGATGGTTATTTTCAATGTCCATTAATATTATTTTTTCATCAGGGTATCCATTAATCCACTGATTCGGATTGTTATGTTCCAGCATATATTGTCGAGCTGATTCGTATATCTTAAGAATTCCATCAAGATCGTTTTGTTCGGCCTTTCTAATTTCCATATCCAACTTTCAACATGAATGATGATTGATTGTATGTGGAATTAGATACCAGCAGGAATTTTTCAAATTTGTCCGTATCGGCCCCGGAGCATATTCCTATTCCAATGATTTTATCAAGCATGTCGACAGTGGGAATTGAAATAACACACTCCCTTGTTTTACGAAGGGCGGCAAAGGAATAATTCCAGGGCCCGGTGGTTATGGCAAATATCGGTGTAAAGCCCATAACCATTGTCCACGAGATTGTCATTATATTGTTCTTCTTTCCGTCATTTGTTGTAA
>JAFGDF010000285.1 GCA_016932235.1 Deltaproteobacteria bacterium
ATGTTGATTGATGAACTCTCGCAGTACCATATTCATCAATGTTTGGTAACCAATTTTCTCCTCACTGGCCTTCTTCTTAAAGAAAAGCACTACATCATCATCGAGACGAATTGAAGTTAAAACCTTTTTGGGTGTATAAAATCTGCCTCTTATCCCATTTGAGAAGTCATATTCAGGACGCATTTCAAAATCATCATCAGACTTCTTCATATTGTTTTCGCTCATTTGAAGTAGCCTCCCTTGCGGAGATAATTCGAACCACTTCTTCTCCATCATCATTGAAGAAGAGATTAGCAAAAACTAGTATCTTTGCTAGTTCTGTTTGACCAATGGTGATCCAGCGTTCTTCAAAATAGCTAAATCTTTCATCCAAAATCGAAAGATGTAACTGATCGTTGAAGACTTCCCGTGCTGCCTCAAAAGAAACACCATGTTTAGACTGATTTATGATGTCCTTCTGCGGATCCCATTCAAAAATCATAGTACAAATATAGAACTGTGTAGATACATTGTCAATACATATGAAAAATGAGAATAATAACGTAAGTATATATAATACATAGAAAAAATGTAATACAGAAAGACATCGATCGCTTCGCGGGACAGGCTTGCCGGCTAAACGAATGTTTGTTGTACGCCGTTTTTTCAGCGCTAAACTAGGGAAAAAGAGAGTATGATATAATTGAACGCGCCCCCAAGAACGCCATTACTGTTAATCGAATCGCGTTAAGTCCGTGGCGGGCTGAAGGATGAAAGAGGATAAAAGAATATATGGTAGAATCAGAGGCAAAGACAAGAAAGATCAGAATCGATGAAAAACTTACATCATCCCTCCTCAATTGGACGATCATACCTAATGATAAGGTATCTGATTATTCTGCCTTGTCGGCTCATGCGGTTGAAGAATATCCCACAGAAACAGGGCCGGCGGATTATGCCCTTTTCGTAAAAGGAAAGTTACTTGGTATCATTGAGGCGAAGAAGATTGCGGTTGGCGCCGAAAATGTATTGGAGCAGGCTAAAAAATACGCAAGAGGAGTTCCGAATACCCTTGGTGAATGGCGTGAATACAAAGTGCCCTTCCTGTATTCAACCAATGGGGAGTTGATTTTTCACCTTGATGTTCGCAAAAAAGAAAATTCCTCACAGCAACTTATCGATTTTCATTCCCCCCAGGCCTTGCTGGACAAGTTCAATCGGGATACCGATAATGCGGAACAATGGTTTTCAGACCGTCCAGTTAAGGAGATAACCCGCTTACGCCCCTATCAGGTTAAAGCGATTGAAGCTATCGAAAACAGTATTCGCGATGGCAAAAGAACCATGCTAATCGCAATGGCCACTGGAACCGGAAAGACTTTTACTCTGGTTTCGTCCATGTACCGGCTTTTAAAATCAGGCTATGCCAAGCGCATCCTTTTCCTTGTAGACCGAAGAGCCCTGGCAGCGCAAACCGTCTCCGCGATATCCGCGTTTGAAACTCCCGAAGGCTTGAAGCTTGATCGAGCCTATGAAGTGTATAGCCAGAAATTCAAACGCGAAGACTTAGATGATGGGAGCAGCTTTGATTCCAAGGCCTTACCGGAAGAGTATCTGACAAATCCTCAGGAGAAACATACCTTTATCTATGTCTCTACCATTCAACGAATGACCATCAACCTGTTGGGAAAAGAGGCTGTAGCGGACTTTGAATATGCTGTGGATGCTAACAAGCTCGATATTCCTATTAATGCTTTTGACGTGATCATCGCGGATGAATGCCATAGGGGCTATTCAGCCAGTGAAACCGGCCACTGGAAATATGTCCTTGATTATTTCGATGCGGTAAAAATCGGTTTGACCGCCACTCCTGCCACCCATTCCCTGGCCATGTTTAAAAACAAGGTTTTTTCGTATAGCACCGAGCAAGCCATCCTTGATGGATACCTCGTTGATTATGATGCCGTGAAGATCAAATCGGATATTCATATCAACGGGGCGTTTCTCAAAGAGGGAGAGATAGTTGGCGAAATTGATATGGATACCGGGGCGGAACAACTTGACGAGCTGGAAGATGAAAGAGAATTCAGCGCAAACGAAATTGAACAAAAAATCACTTCCCCCGATAGCATCAGAAAAATTGTTAACGCGTTAAAAAGATAAACCGACCAACACGAGGCCGAGCATAAGCGATTCCCCAAAATACTTATATTTGCGGTAAACGATCTACCTCATGTTTCCCATGCCGACGAAGTAGTGCGGATGTGCAAAGATGTATATGGCCAGGGTGACGACTTTGTGATGAAAATAACTGGAAGCCCCACCGTCGACAGGCCATTGCAGAAAATACGCCAATTCAGAAACCGCCCGGAGCCGAAAATTGTAGTCACCGTGGACATGCTGACCACCGGCGTGGATATCCCTGCCATCGAGATGGTGGTTTTTATGCGTACGGTCAAATCCCGTATCCTCTGGGTGCAGATGCTGGGGCGGGGTACGCGTCTTTGCCCGGAAATCTATAAGGAAAAATTTACGATCTTTGACTGCTTTGACGGCGGCCTCATTGAGTATTTTAAGAATGCTACCGATTTTAATGTGGATCTGATAAAAGAGACGGTCCCCCTTTCCGAGATTATCGAACGCATCTATGACAACCGTGACCGGGACTATAATATCAAGCGGCTTATCAAACGACTTAGGCGTATTGAGAAGAATATGGGGGCAGAAGCCCGGGAAGCCTTTTCAAAGTATATTCCTGATGGCGACATGAAGGCCTTTGCGGATAGCTTGAAAAAGAACATCGAAAATAAATTTACCGAAACCATGGCCTTGTTTCGCGACAAGGATTTTCAAACATTACTGGAAGAGTATCCCAGACCCAAGCGAGTCTTTTTTTAAAGGCTATGACATTGAGGATACGGTGGAAGATGAGGTTATGTTCCGTGTCAGCGATGAATATCAGAAGCCCGAAGATTACCTAAAACTCTTTGAAGCCTTTGTGAAAAACAACCCTGAGCATATCGAAGCGATAGAAGTCTTGCTATCCAGGCCGGCTAAGTGGAATACGGATGTACTGGATGAATTACGGGAGAAACTTCGTAAAAGCAATTTTTCGGAAAAGGATTTACAGCGAGGGCACGAGCTGGTCTATAAAAAACCGCTGGCGGATATTATTTCCATGGTGAAGCACGCATCCAATTATGATATACCTATCTTAACAGCCCAGGAAAGAGTGGAAAAAGCCGTGACAAAACTCATAGAAAAGCACGGCTTCAGCGATGAACAACTCAACTGGCTTTCGTACATAAAGGAACATTTGATAGAAAATCTGGTAATCTCTCAAGATGATTATGAGATCATGCCGGTATTTGAGCGTCACGGCGGATTAACCAGAGCCCGACAGATCTTTGGCTCCGATATTGAACCGATTATACAAGCCATTAACGAAGCGATCGCGGGCTAATGAATACCAAAAAAGGAAATAAATACTATGTCTGATGTTGTTAATTAACTTTGGGGATTTTGCCATACCCTGCGCCACGATGGGATTGATTACGGTGATTATATCGAGCAGCTGACGTATCTGCTCTTTCTTAAAATGTCCCACGAAAAGGGAATTGACCTGTCCAGCATCGAGTACGAAGACAATAAAAAGATGGTCAAGCTCGACTGTTCCTGGATTCCCTTCACCCAGAAATCCGAGACGGTACTTCTGGATGCCTTTGCCCAGATTTTACGTGCCTTAAGCAGACAGTCCGGCTTGCTCGGCGATATATTCACCCAAGCCATGCCTCGCTTTACTAATCCGGTTAATCTAAAAAAGATCATCAACATGATCGACGAAGAGGACTGGTCCTCCATGGAGGTGGATGTCAAAGGAGCGGCCTTTGAGGGGCTTCTGGAAAAGTCCGCCGCCGAAGGCAAAAAGGGCGCGGGTCAGTATTTTACGCCTCGGGTGCTTATTCAATCCATTGTCAATGTAATGCAGCCCGATCCGCGGGTAGCCAAAGAATATAAAATCTGTGACCCCGCCTGTGGCACTTCGGGCTTTTTGATGGTGGCCTATGAGTGGTTGATGCGGGTGACCAGGGGTGCATTGGATCGTAAAGACGTTTTACGGATTAAAAAGCAGACCTACTACGGACAGGAGCTGGTGCCCCGCCCACGACGTCTGGCCCTGATGAATCTGTTCCTTCATGGTTTGGAGCCTCAAATCTACCTGGGTGATAGTATCTACGAGCCGGATCGGGGTGAACGTTACGATTGCATTCTTACCAATCCGCCCTTTGGAACCAAAGGAGCTAATCAGGCGCCGGTGCGGGATGATTTTACGGTGAGTACCAGCAACAAACAGCTCAACTTCATTCAGCATGTGGTTACCATTCTGAAACCGGGCGGACGGGCGGCCATGGTGCTGCCGGACAATGTTCTCTTTGCCGATGCCACAGGGGATGTGATCAAGTACCTGATGGAAGACTGCAATGTACATACGGTTCTCAGGCTTCCTAATGGAACCTTTACCCCCTACAGTCAGGGGGTTAAGGCAAATGTCATCTTTTTTCAAAAGGGCATGAAGACCGAGTATGTCTGGATTTACGACTGCCGCACCAATATTCCCGGTGTCACCAAAAAAGACCGTCCTCTCACCCTTGCCATGTTCGAGGATTTTGAGAAGTGCTATGGCAATGATCCCAACAGACAAGCGAGGCGCAAGGATCTGGGCGAAGGTGGCCGGTTCCGCATGTTCAGCTATTCCCAGATCAAAGAGAGGGATTTCAATCTCGATATTTCCTGGCTGAAAGACGAGAACCTCGAAGATCCCAACTCCCTGCCGGAACCGCAGCTTTTAGTAGCCGATGCCATCACGGAACTGGGTGCCTGTGTGGATGAGTTACAATTGATTCTGGACGAGATTGAGGCGGAGGGGGTGGAATGAAAAATTCTCCCGATGTGCGCAAAATGAATGCTCTAGCCAAAAAAAAGGATGGCATTGCGCTTCCGATTGCCGATGTCTCACAGAGTCTGCCGGATGATTATTCATTATTCTTAACGGAGCTTAAAACCTGTATTCGAAATGAGCGAATCAAATCCGTTCTTTCTGCCAACGCGGCTCTAGTAATGCTTTATTGGGATATCGGGCGTGCCATTCTTAAAAAACAGGATGACGAAGGTTGGGGCGCAAAGATCATCGATCGAATGGCTTATGACTTACAGGAAGAGTTTCCGGATATGCGGGGGTTTTCTGCCCGAAATCTTAAAGACATGTGAAAATTTGCCGAGTGCTGGCCTGATAGGGAAATAGTGCAGCGCACCGCTGCACAAATTCCATGGCGTAACAATCAGCTTCTTTTATACAAACTAAAAGAAAGTAAGCTCAGGATATGGTACGCCGAGCAAAATCGGCTCAATGGGTGGAGCCGTGACGTACTCTCTTTTCAAATCGAAAGCAACCTGCATAAACGAATCGGGCAGAGCGCCAATAATTTTGATGTCGCCTTGCCTCCTGCCGATTCGGACATGGCAAATCAGATTTTCAAAGATCCCTATGTTTTTGATTTCCTGGGGACTGCCGACACCCGCAGAGAACGGGAACTTGAAAATAAATTAATGGAGCATCTGGAAAAATTCCTCCTGGAATTGGGGCAAGGTTTTGCCTTTGTCGGGAGACAAGTACATCTTGAATTCAGTGATGAAGATTACTACATCGATCTTCTATTTTATCATCTTAAATTGCGTTGCTATGTGGTGATTGAACTGAAATCGGGCAAGTTCAATCCGGGTTATGTGGGCAAACTCAATATGTATATGAATATCGTCAATGATCTGATGCGCCATCCCGATGATCAAAAAACAATCGGCCTGCTTCTGGTAAAAGAGAAAAACCACATGGTGGCCAAGTACGCCCTGGAGGGATATTCCAATCCCATCGGTGTGGCGGAGTGGGAAAAACTGATAACAGAAAACCTACCCGAAGAACTGAAATCCTCCCTGCCAAGTATTGAAGAGATTAAAGCGGAGCTGGGAGGCGGGGAATGAGGTCAGTGAGCAGTGGGCAGTTGGCAGAAGGCCGTGGAGAGATGCCGAAGGGGTGGGTGGAAACGATAATTGAAGAAGTTGGAATCATTTCAACAGGCAATACACCATCAAAAAATGACCCTGATAATTATGGAAACGACATCCCATTTGTTAAGCCGGGTGATTTAGAAAAATCTGGTATTATTTCGACTACCAATGAGATGCTATCAAATAAAGGTGCAAAGTCTGCGCGGCTAATTAAAACAAATGCTGTTATGATTACATGTATTGGCAATCTCGGTCGAGTTGGTATAGCTGGAAAAGATCTTGCTACTAACCAGCAAATTAACTCAATCCAATTCTATGAAAATTGTGTATTGCCGAAATTTGGCTATTTTCAATCATTGGGGCTAAAAGAGTGGTTAGAAGCAAATTCATCTGCTACTACATTACCAATAATAAATAAAGGTCGTTTTTCAAAAGCCCCATTCATACTCCCGCCCCTGAACGAACAAAAGCGCATTGTCGCCAAGCTGGATGGCATCATGCCCTGCATTGAGGCGGTGAAAGAGCGGCTGGACAAGGTGCCGGGCATTCTCAAACGCTTCCGCCAGTCGGTGCTCACCACAGCGGTTACCGGAAAACTCACCGAACAGTGGCGGGAAGAGCATCCGGAGGTGGGAGATTGGGATGAGACATCTATTGATAATTTAGCAGATTATATTACCAGACAGATGAATTGATTTTAGACGATGTAGCCTATGTGGAGCTACCATTAAAAGCTGAAGGGACTCGAACAAGAATAAAGAAATTCGATCTATTAGTTACAATAACTGGAGCAAATGTAACAAAAACAGCATTAGTTAAAAATGAGATTGGAGAAGCATATGTTAACCAGCATGTGTCATTAGTTCGTTTAAAGAATAACGACAATGCGTTTTATATTCATTTGTGGCTAATATCTCCGAATACTGGACGGAAGCAACTTGAAGAAGCAGCCTATGGTGCAGGCAAACCCGGCCTAAATCTTCAAAATATCAAAGATGTCTTAATCCCCCTCCCACCCCTCGAAGAGCAAAAAGAGATCGTCCGGCAGGTGGATAAGCTTTTTGCCCTGGCTGACAAGGTGGAAAGCCATTACCAGAGGGCCAAAGCACGGGTGGACAAGCTTTCTCAGTCGGTGCTGGTTAAAGCGTTTCGCGGGGAGCTGGTGCCGCAGGATCCGAATGATGAGCCGGCGGAAAAGCTGCTGGAGAGGATACTGGAAGAAAAATCGAAGATGGAAGCTGAGCTGAAGGTCACAAGGAAAAGATGGAGCAAGAAGTAAAATCCATCAAAGACCTCTCCATTCACGAAAGCCCTCGGGAAAAGCTGTTCAAACAGGGGGCTGCATCACTTTCAGATCAGAAGTTGCTGGCCATCATTCTTGGTAAAGGAACGCGAAATGAAGATGTATTGGCCTTGTCAAAAAAGATTGTAAAAATCATTGATGAAAAAGGCCTGGCTTTTACCGCCCATGACATAACCAATATTGACGGTATAGGAAGCGCCAAGGCCGCGTCTATCGCGGCCGCCTTTGAGTTTGTCCGAAGGAGAATGAAGAACCCCGGGGCAAGCCCCGGGGTATGGGCCCCCGCCTTCCAATCAAATATTGAAAACAGCAATCAGATCTAGTATTTTGTGGCACATCAGAGTAAGCGTCAATTTCACCGTATCGCGGCAATACTTCGATCCAGATAGACACTTTTCCCTTGGAGGTGTCGAGATGGAATTCAGAAAGAAGCCGAAAGTATTCGTACGGCTGCTGCTTAGCCCATTCGGTTATCTTTTCCAGCTCTTTGGGATCCTCAATTACCGCGACCGATTGTATAGAAAATCACGATACCGAAAAACCGCACATGGCATCGGGATATGCTACACCAGCGGAGGTCCGGCTCTCGGCAGCGCCGGGAGCAGATCCCTCATCACGGCCGCTTCCGGGACCGCGCGATCACCGCATCGCAGAGCTTCTTGAGCTCAGGAATAACGTCGACGTCGGCGTACTTTGCCTTGACGCAGCCCTTGCCGAAAGCGAGCCGGGGCAGCCGCGTTTTCATCTCCTCGATCAAGTCGAAGTCTATCGTGTGCACGGAGAAGTGCTCCTTCGCGACGGTAAACATGAGATAGCCCTCGAGATAGCTCTTCCCGAATTTATACATTGGGCATTGCCGGAACATGGTTATCATCTGGTCCGGATGCCGCTCGCGCATATAGCTGAAGAACTCCTCAAGCCACGCCCTTCCGGGTTCCCCAACTGATGCCAGGTATTCTTCCGGCGTCGTGATCATACATCCTCCTTTCGCCTGGAACCTTCACCTTTACGAGTACTTCGCCCCCCCGCGCGGGGGCGTGAATTGAAACATTCGGCGGAGGGTTTGCATTATTTCCATACAAGCTCTGGTTTTCTATGCTCCTTAGCACATTGAGTGAGAAAAAGATTTATTAATGTTTGATAAGGAATACCTGAATCCTTTGCTAGTTCTTTAAAATAATTGATAGTATAGTTTTCAAGCCTAATAGTTATTGGTTTCTTCAATTGAGAAATATATGGATTCTTTACAGAATCATCAAAATCATATTCATCAAGCATTTCTATATCGTTCATAAGCTTGTTCCTCCTTCTTTGAGCCTCTCTTATAACTCAATAGTACATTGATTTTGAAAGAATACAAAAGGTTTAGATGCATACAGAAGTCGGTTACATTGACTATAAATAAACAAATTGAGAGGAAATATAGGCGGAAAGCATCTTAATATGTTTTAGTACCTATACCCTTAAACCCCTTTTCAAGCTTCCTTCGTAAAAAGCCTCGCAAAACCGGGGTAGGTTTCGAGCTCATACACGTCAAACCCGATGTAGCCTCCCACGGCGAGGAATGGGCTTCAGGTCTTTTTCCAGGGCAAGTATCTTCATGGTTTATTCCTCCGCGTATTTCGCCATATTATAGTATCCGGCATGACAGTGTACCACATGTTTAGGGTCGCTTGCTGTTTTTCACCTGGTCCAGGATGACCGCCGCCAGGAGGATGACGCCGCGCATCATATACTGGTTGAAGGTCGGCAGGTTCAAAAGGTTCATGACATTCTGGACGGTGGCGATGATGAGTACGCCGACTATGGCGCTGATTATGGAAGCATGACCGCCCGACAGGGAGACGCCGCCTAATAGACAGGCGGAGAGGACGTCCATCGAGTAGCCGGTGGAGCTGTTCGGCTGGCCCGAGGTCATGCGGGACGCCAGGATCACCCCGGCAAAACCGACCACCAGGCCCTGGAGCGTGAAATTGGTTATCCGTATCATGGATACCCTGACTCCGGCGAACCGCGCGGCTTCGCGGTTGCCGCCGATGGCCAAGGAGTACTTACCGTACGCGGTGTTGCCGAAGATAACGCCGAAAACCAGGAAACAGACCAGGGTGATCCATACGGGCCCCGGCAGGCCGAAGAAATAGCTGTTGCCTAGTACGTAAAAGCCGGCGTTGGACACGCCGACGGCGGAGCCGTTCGACACCAGGAACGCCAAGCCCCGGACCAGTTGAGCGGTCGCTAAAGTGGTGATAAGAGGATGGACGTCCAGTACGGCCACGATCAGGCCGTTCGCCAATCCCACAAGGCCGCCCACCAGCACCCCGCCGAACACCCCGGCGAACACGGAACCGGTAGCATTGACGAGGACAGCGGCTAACACGCCGGACACCGCGGCGATCGATTCAACTGAAAGGTCCAGGTCTCCCGCGGCCAGGCAGAACAGCATGGTACAGGCGCCCATGCCGACGATGGACAGGGACAGAAGAAGACCGATCAGGTTGGGGATTGAAAAAAAGAAGGGTACAAAGAGGGAACTCATGACGAAGAGTACGACGTATGCGGCGAAAGGCCCGAAATCGCCGTAGGAGCCTCCCCAGGCGCCGGGCCGCGGATGCCCTTCGATACGCGGCGCCCCTCCTCCTCCCCGGCCGGACGGCCTGCCGTTCGCGGTTTTCAATCCGGCAACCCCATTTCGGCAAGTACTTCGTCGGCATTCGCCCGGGTCATCAGCATACCGGTGGTGTAGATCAATTTTTCCGGTTCGATCCCTTCGGTAATCCAGTTCCACATATGTAAGGCCGTTTCATAGCCGTGGCGTTTGGAGGAGATGGCCACGGTAGCGTAGAACGCGGTAGGGGATGATTTACTGAATTCCGTCAGGGCGGTGGCCTGGCCGCCAATTCCGACAGCCACCGCATCGTCGACGCCGAACCCCAAATTTTCCGCGGCCCGGACGCCTCCCAGCACCGTTTCGTCGTTGATGCCGAAGATGAGCCAATGCTTGATCTCAGGATGCTTGGTGATAGCGCTTCGGGCGGCATTATAGCCGCTTTCGACATCCAGGGGAAAAGTCTGGGGAGAGTCGAAGATTCTGTCCGCCGGGAAGTTCTCCCGGATCAGTACGGAAATAGCGCCCTCGTTCCGTTCCTTGGCGGTCTGGAGCCCGTAGTAGCTGATGGATATGGCGCCGGTTTCAGCGGGATTCCAACCATGGAACCGCAGCTGCTCCATCAGGGTCTCCCCCACCATGATTCCGATACTCGTCGAGGATATGCCCATGTGGGGCACCGAGTCGATCGGAGTGCCGTCGGCGCCCACGAAGCGGTCGTCCACGGACATCACCTTGAGACCCGATGCCGCCGCTTTCGAGACGATCGCCGGACCCAGCATTACGTCCGGGGCGCAGATGATGAAACCCGTACCGCCCTGGGCGGCAACGCTGTCGATGCCGTTCAGTACTCGCTCGCCGTCGGTGGCGCCTATCTTGATGATGTCAAAACCGTGTTCAGCGCCGGCTTGTTCCGCGAATTTCCATTCATTCTGGAACCAGGGTTCTTCCGGCTGCTTCACGAGAAACCCGATTTTTACGCGGACGGGGGTGCGAACTCGGCCTGCCAAGGGCAGAAGGACCGCCGCCGCCGCCGCCGCCAGGATGACCGCTCCAATCGGGCCGAAACTTCCGAGTCGCTTTCCGCTTATCATAATGACCCCGTTCCCCGGAATTTGGCGGGCGGCAGCCTCGCCCAGTCCTTGAATACCCGGGAGAAATAATACGGATCTGAAAAGCCTAAGCGTTCGGCCACTTCCTTTACCTCTAGATCGGTGAACAGCAACAGCTCCTTGGCCCGTTCGATCTTCCGCATGAGAAAATAGCGGTGCGGCGACAAACCGACCTGCTGCTTGAACCGCCGCCTGAAATTATCGTAACTCATGAACAGCGATTCCGCGATCTCCCGGAAATCGATGTCGGAAGCCTCAGCCCGTTCGTCTATCCACAGCCGGGCTTTGTAGACGGGATCGTTTATATGCTTCACGAGCTTCCTTTCATCGAACAGGAACAGATCGTCCAGTTCCTCATCGCTCATATCCTTGAAAGCTTCTATCTCATAGATCTGGGCGCCCTTGAGAAAAAACAGCCTGCCCACCAGGCTCTTGATATCCTCGCCGTTGACCGGTACGACGATCACTCCCTTGCCCTTGGTCTTAAGATCCTGCGCGACTCCGCAGAACGCCTCGTACTGGCGAACGCCCATGGACCGGGTCACCGAATCGAAGACATAGTATTCCGGTTCCTTGGCCAGCACCCGGGCTATATCCAGGAGGATCCTGACCGCCGGTTCGATATCCTCCAGGGCCATATCCGGAGCGACCGGCAGCTCCATACGCTTGAATATTTCTGTCGCCCGCCGCCGCATCGCGGACTTCCGCAGGAAGCCGAAGCGGGTATAGGCTCCCATGGAGCCCAGAAAGACGTTATCCACCACCGACAGCTTATCCACCAGGGCCAGCCTTTCCCTGGCCGCGCCGACAAGTTTGAGCCGTTCCGCAGGGGAGAGTAAACTCGACCCATACCAGACAGCGCCGGAATCCTCGCGCTCCGCCCCGGCGATGATGTCGATCAGGGTGTCCAGCCGGGCGCGGGAGTCCGAGATGATGCCGCAGATCTGTCCGGATCTGAAGTCCAGGTTCACATGGTCAAGGACCGCGTAGCCGTCCTTGGATTTGGATAGGCTTTCCACCCGGAGAATTTTTGGCGATTGCACACATCCCCCTCAGTTCCCATACAATACCATGATTTTTTAAAATCATGCCAAAAAATGCATCCTACTACCCAATCTGTCGGACATAATGTGAATTCGAGTATGAAATTTGCTCAATTTCTGCATGAAATATATCAAAGAGCCCATGGCCGCCATGCTGAAACCGGGGGAAGATTGAATCGCTCCACAGCACGGGAACGGCCGATCCCCGACCCCGCGCTGTCCTAGGATCCGGTACCCTAAGGCGACGGCGCCATCGCCGCCCGGTCCCGGACGAAGCCGTCGGTCCGTACGGACCGGCGAAAGCCCAAAGGAGGAACAGTAAATGAAAAAGTCCCTCGCTTTCGTGCTCCTATCTATCTTAGCCCTCAGTTTCGCATCCATGGCGTTCGCGTCAGGCCAGGCCCAGTCGGAACCGACCATCGGCGTCTGCATCTATAAATTTGATGATACATTCATGTCCTATGTTCGGAACAAAATCGAAGAATCCGCGAAGGGCAAGATCGCCTTGTCCGTCCAGGATTCCCAGTATGATCAGCCCAAGCAGAACGACCAGATTGACCAGTTCATCACCCAAGGCGTAAAAGGGCTGGCCATCAACATGGTTGATCCTTCGGCAGTATCCGTCCTTATCGGCAAAGCTCAAAAGGCCAAGCTGCCCCTCATACTGTTCAACCGCGAACCCGCCGCCGCCGACATGGCCAAATACGACCAGGCCTACTATGTCGGAGCCAAGGCCCAGCAGTCCGGTACCATGGAAGGGGAGATCATCGTCGACTATTGGAAGGCCCATCCTGAAGCCGACCTTAACAAGGACGGTAAGATTCAGTACGTCATGCTGATCGGCGACCCTTCCAACACCGACGCCGCTTATAGGACGCAGTATTCCATCGAAGCCGTACAGAAAGCCGGCATAACAGTGGAGAAACTGGCCGAAGACACCGCCATGTGGGACCGTGTCAAGGCCCAGGAGAAGATGGCCGCGTGGTTGACTGCCCACAAGGGCAAGATCGAGGTCGTATTCGCCAACAACGACGACATGGCCCTGGGAGCCATCGAGGCCCTCAAGGCAGCCGGCTACTTCAAGGACAACTTGTTCATGCCGGTAGTCGGCGTAGACGCCACTCCGCCGGCCCTGGATGCCCTTGATCAAGGCTATCTGCTCGGCACGGTCCTTAACGACGCTGAACGGCAGGGCTTGGCCACCTTCGAACTCGCCTACTCGCTTTCCATGGGCCAAACGGCCCAGACCTCTGTGGCGAAGCTTGCCGATGCTCAGGGTAATCCTTCCGCGAACGGCAAGTATATCTGGGTGCCTTACGTCAAGGTGACCAAGGACAACTACAAGCAATTCAAAAAGTAAGCCGAATTTAAAATCCTTTTTCCATATGGCGGGGCGCTTTTTCCGGCGCTCCGCCGTATACTTGACGGCGGAGGTGTTTTCCATGCAGCACGATGACTATATCCTGGAGATGCGGAACGTCTCCAAAAGTTTCCCCGGCGTCAAGGCTTTGGACGATGTCAGCGTCAAGATCCGTGCCGGCAGTGTGCACGCGCTTATGGGTGAAAACGGCGCCGGAAAATCCACCTTGATGAAATGCCTTTTCGGTATCTACCGCGCCGATGAAGGACAGGTCCTGCTGGAAGGCCGGCCGGTACGCTTCGAGAACACCCACCAAGCGCTCACCCACGGTATTTCGATGATTCATCAGGAACTGCATCCCATCCCTCATCGCAGCGTCATGGAAAATATCTGGCTGGGACGGTATCCCGTACGGAACTTCGGCATAATCCGCCTTATCGACACCAGAAAGATGCTGCGGGATACGAAAAAGCTGTTCGAAGACCTGAAAATGGACATATCGCCCCACTCCTGGGCCATCGACCTGTCGGTCTCCAAGATCCAGTCCATGGAGATCGCCAAGGCGGTTTCCTATAAAGCCAGGGTCATCATCATGGACGAACCGACTTCCTCCTTGACGGGGAATGAAGTCAGCCGCCTGTTCGAGATCATCCGGAAGCTTAAGGCTGAAGGCGTGGCGATCATATACATCAGCCATAAGATGGAGGAAATCCTGGAAATCGCCGACGAGGTCTCCATCATGCGGGACGGGAAGCTGGTGGGAACCTATCCCGCCAAGGAACTGACCATCGACCTGATCATCAACCGGATGGTCGGCCGCGACCTGACGCACCGTTTCCCGCCGAAGTCGAATATACCCGGCGACGTGATAATGCGGGTGGAAGAACTCAGTTCCTCGGAATATAAATCCTTCGATAACATAAGCTTCGAACTCCGGAGGAGCGAGATACTCGGGATCGCCGGCCTGGTCGGGGCCAAAAGGACCGAACTGGTGGAAACGCTTTTCGGTCTCCGGGGTCGCAAGGCCGGGAAAATATTCATCAAGGACAAGGAAGTTAAAATCAGCCATCCGATACAGGCTAAGGCTCACAACATCGCGCTTTTGACCGAAGAGCGGCGGACTACGGGAATATTTCCGGTCCTTTCGGTGGCCGATAATACGCTTATCGCGAATATCGGCAAATACGTCGGTAGATTCATGATCCTGGACAAGAAACGCTGCGAAGCTGACGTGGCGGACAGTATCGAGAAGCTGCGGGTGAAGACTCCGACGGCCGCGACCAATATCCAGAATCTGTCCGGCGGCAACCAGCAGAAAGTGATCGTCGCCCGATGGCTCCTCACGGATCCGGAGATCCTGATCCTTGACGAGCCGACGCGCGGCATAGACGTCGGCGCAAAGTACGAAATTTATTCGATCATCGCCGATTTAGCGGCACGGGGTAAAAGCATTATCATGATTTCGTCGGAATTGCCCGAGCTCCTCGGCATGGCCGACCGGATCATGGTCATGTGCGAAGGCAGGTCGACCGGCGTCATGGACGTTAAGCAGGCGACACAGGAGCGCATCATGTCGCTCGCGACCCAATTCATGTGATTCCGGAGCGGGGGTTAATATGGGCAACATATTCAGTGTGAAGAGGCCGTTCGACGTGAAACGGATCCGGGAATTCTCGAGCAAGAACGCGATCTTTCTGGTCCTGCTCGGCCTGATCGCCTTTACGGCGATCATAAAGCCGAGTTTCCTTCAGATCGACAACCTCCTCAACATCCTACGGATTTCGTCGGTGCGGGCCATAATCGCCCTCGGCGTAGGCGGTATCCTGATAACCCGCGGCACGGATCTGTCGGCCGGCAGGACTGTCGGTTTCGCGGCCTGCATAGCCGCGTCCCTGTCTCAGCGGCCGGACTACGCCAGCAAGCTGTTTCCGGACCTGCCGCTGATGCCGCTGATCGTGCCGATTCTGGCGGCCCTGGCCGTCGGGCTTTTGATCGGCATCTTCAACGGCACGGTGGTGGCCTTCCTCAACGTTCCTCCCTTCATCGCCACCCTCGGCACCATGGTCATCGTCTACGGCGCGGTCTCCCTGTACGTGGATCGACCGCCCCGGGGGGCGCAGCCGATCGGCGGCCTCCGGGAGGATTTCACGAACCTGGGAACCGCCGACACCTTCGGCATCCCGAATCTGATACTCATAGCGGTCGTCATCATGCTGGTGATTTTTGTCATCCTGACCAAAACCCGGCTCGGGAAGAACATCTATGCCATCGGCGGCAATCCCGAAGCGGCTGTGGTATCCGGTGTAAACGTCAAGAAGAACCTGATCATCGTCTACATCATCGGCGGCCTCTTATACGGCCTGGCGGGCGTCCTGCTGGCGGCCCGTACCGGCGGCGCCACCAACAACTACGGCATGTCCTACGAA
>JAFGDF010000286.1 GCA_016932235.1 Deltaproteobacteria bacterium
GCGGGCGGCGGGCCATCTCAGTCATTGTTATGAATGATTAAGGTGGAACGACCGGAGAAGGTTTCCGCCCGCCTGGCATGCACCTTGTGCTATGACTTTGCTACCCGGGTCTTCGCCGTAAAAAGGGCTCCCCATACCGCGATCCTGCGACCATAGGTTGTTATTTTCATGCATTGTGGAGGCCCGGAGGGCCATGATTGTTTCGTGTTTAAATTACATGTCCTGTGTTGAATAATACCTCTCGCACGCCTCCCGAAATGCCTGAACTATCTTCTCTATTGGGGTCCCGGGCGTAAATATATCCACGAATCCCTCCTTTTTTAAAACATGTATATCCTCATCCGGGATAATCCCTCCTCCCAGCAGGGGTATGTCACCTATCCCCAGTTTCTTTAATGACTCGACAACTGCCGGAAACAGCTTCATGTGGGCGCCGGAAAGTGATGACAGCCCGATAGCCGCCACGTCTTCCTGCAGCGCTATATTTGCTATCTCCTCCGGTGTCTGCCGGATTCCCGTGTATATCACCTCAAACTCATTATCCCTGAGGGCCCTCGCTATGATCTTAACCCCCCTGTCATGTCCGTCCAGACCCGGCTTCGCTATCAGCACCCTGTTTTTTCTTTTCTTTTCAGCCATGAAGAACCTCTTTTTACCATTGTTAACGATCCATCCTCCTTCAGAGAGAGATATCAGAAAGCCATGTTAATAGTAAATATAAAATCCGCACCTGAGATCTTCCGTACTAGTTCATCTGGATTATAAGACTTGGGATCTGTTCTTCAAATATCCTATGGTCCCTCCTCCGCGCCCTACCTTATAACCTGTGAGCTATCAGCTATGAGCTAACTCACCCACCACCTCCCTGGGATTCAGGATGGTTATCTTTTCCAGCATCTCTTTATCAGTCAAATCTGAAAGCCTCCTGACGGCCTCGGATAACCTGGGAAGTCTCCTTTTTATAAATGAATGTGAATCGGTGGCCATAAAATGGACCAGATTCATCCTGATCATCTTCCTGCTGATGCGATAGATATCCCTGCCGAAACCCCCTGTAAGACTCTCCGCGGTGATCTGGCTCATGGCCCCGGCTGAAATCAGTTCATCAAGCAGGCCTTCATTTTGCTGGATAGTCCTGTTCCTTTCAGGATGACTTATGATCGGCGTAATGCCCCTGAACCTGATACGGTTTATGAAATCAACTATCGTCCCCGCCACAAAGTATGGCGGAAGCTCCAGGGATAAATACCTGCCGGCATCGTTTAGTGTCATCAGTTTTCCCCTGTCCAGATCCCGGATTATGTCCACATCCAGATGTACCTCCGAACCGGGGAGGACCTCAAGAGAGATATCCTTTTTTTTCAGCTCGCGGTTAAACTCGTCACAGGCGGAAAGGATGTCCTCCCGGTAATTCAGGTGGATCCCGTTCAGGGTGTGGGGCGTGGCCACCATGGTCCTTATCCCGTCATCAACGGCCATGACCGCCATCTCAATAGCTTCCGCCATGTCGGAAGGCCCGTCATCGATCCCCGGAAGGATATGTGAATGAATATCGATCATAATCTGCTCCGCGCCACCGGAATCCAATCTTCCGGAATCCATCATCCGATTTTCGCGTCCACAATTCAGACGGATGATTTTACAAACGCGTTGATGAAACGCTATGTCACTTTTAAAACAATTTTCAGGGATACGCAAGGGCGGAGATCGCCAAAATCCGCCAGGATCTTTTTTCATTCCCTGGGGATTTTTTATTGACTTGATTGATAAAGTGTGCGATAAAGACCTGTCAATGCCTGAAAAGAGGGGGATAAAATGAAATCAAAAAGCAAAAAAATGTATGCAACTGCCATTTTATTTGTTCTGTTTCTAATAACTTTATTGTCCGGTCCCGCCTTGTCCGCGAACAGGGTAATCGCTACCATGACCGATTTTTCAGGCAACGTCCTGATCAGGAGCCAGGGTTCATGGGATATTGAGCCCAGGAAAGGCATCCCCCTTTATTCGGATGACAAAGTCGTGACCAGGACCGGTTCCGCCACGATAAACTTTGAAGACGGAGCCATTATCCAGATAGAAAACAACTCCAACCTGAAGATCCAGGAACAGGTACCGGAAAAAGGGATCTTGACCAGGGCCGGGGATGCAAAGCGAAAACTCCGTCTCCTGCTCGGGAAAATAATCTTCAAGACCGGAACATCAGGGATACAGACAAACCTTGAAACCCCCACCATGGTCTGCGGGCTGAGGGGCACCGAGGGGATACTTAGCCTTGATGAAAACGGCCAGCCCTACATCCAGTTTTACGAGGGCGGGCCCGCCTTCACGATCGGTGAGTTTATCTCGGGTGTCGCGGCGGATGTCCCGCCGGAGATCGCCAACCAGAATCCCGTCCAGAGGGCCGCTCTTATCGCCAAAATAGCCACGGATCAGGCGAAAGAGGCCGCCGCGAAGGCAGCCACAGGTGAAGCGACGCAGGCCGATCTAGCCCTCGCCCAGGCAAAGGCCGCCGAAGCCGCCGCCCTGGAAACCCAGGCGGAACTTCTCCTCATAATCGAGAATAACCCGGATCCGGAGCTGATTGAAGAGGCCAATGAAGTTTTGAAAGAAGTCGAAGAAGCAATCAAGGAAGCGCAGGAAGCTATTCAGGAGGCAATAGACGCGGGCGCCGAGCCCACACCCGAACCGGAACCTGAGCCCGAGGAAGAGCCCCTGGTTATACCTCCGGAGGAAGAACCTCCCATAGAGGATAACCAGCCCGCAAGTCCGGTATAGATCTTAACTATAACGAGAAGAAAATCAGGGGGAATTCATGAAAAACCGAAATTCAACAGTGCTAAAAACAGCCCTTATCCTGTTAATAACACTAATCCCGGTGACCGCCCTTTCCGCGGGCAAGATAATCATCAAGCCCACACTTTCCGCCACATGGAAGTCGGACAGCAACTTCTTTAAGGCCGAAACAAATGAAAGGGATGTCTATACCTATATCTTCACGCCCGGCATAGAATTCGGGTACACGACCGCGAAGAGTCTTGTTTCCCTGAAGTACAGCCTGAGCAGCCATGATTATAACGATGAGGACAGCCTTCGGCCTGGATGGACGCCTGCCGACAGGGAGGATTACACGGGGCATAACCTGAACCTCAAGATGAGGACAAGACCCTTTAAGCGCCTCACGCTCGGCCTGGATGAATCCTATATCCTTTCAAGGGACCCTGCCAATTCGGATGCCTTCAGTAACGCGGTTGACCGTGACAAGTTCACCATAAACAGGTTGACCCCCCTCATGACCTATGATTTTAACGACAGGTTTTCCGCCGGGCTCAAATACCGCCATACGGACACGGACTATGACCTGGTGACCAGGGAGGATTCAACGGAAAAAAGACCCATAGTGGACATAATCTATAATCTCAACAGGAAGACATCCCTTGATCTCGAGTACCAGCACTGGACAAGGGACTATGACCTCGCCACATCGGACTATACCTCAGACCAGGTCAAGCTGATCCTGAGGAGACAGTTCAACTACTTCAGCCTTGAGGCGGGCGCTGGATCTCATGACAGGGATTTTGATGATCCGGCCCTGGAGGATATCGACACCATGACCTACCGCGTGGGTCTTATCGGGCAGAACCCTCCTGCTCCCGATGAAAACCCCAGGAGCCGTATCGCGATCATCGGCGAAAGAAACTTTAACGACTCAGGCAGCGGGGACTCCTATTTCATATCCAATCGCTTCACCCTGGACGCCGGTTATGTCTACAGGGAGAGAATTCCCTTCGGGTTCAGGGCAACCTACCAGGAAAATGATTATGAGAGGACCACCGGGCTCACACCGGCAGGCATAACCACTATCAGGGAAGACGATCTATACACCGTTGAGGGGAGCGTGGGCTACATCTTCACGGACTGGGTGAGGCTGATTACCAGGGCCGGATACGAGAGCCGCGATTCAAATATCGCAGGAAAGGATTATGACAACCGGTATATCATGGCCACCATAGACTTCAGTTATAATATCGGTAAAAGGTAATCCCTTAAATAATAGAACATCTGAAGGCAGATAGCATACCTGCTGTATTATGTTATCTGCCTTTTTCAATTATTTGATTTACAATTTACGCGTTACGGGTTAAATGTTATCACAATGAACCATATAAGTTAAAACCAGAGCATATAGAGTTCGATTTCCGGCAGGATATCAAAAACAACTCTGACTTATCGCTAATGGGTTGGCTTTTTACGCCAGGCCCTGTGCTCCATGCTCTCTGCAATAACCGGCAACCAGCAACTGATAACCCTTAAATGGAAAAAATGCCTGAAAAATCTCTGCCATTGTCAATCATGCTGATCGTGACAATCCTGCTTTCTTTCCTCATCCCGTCAACCGCCCTGTCGCAGGAAAAGGCCTATAAAATCGGACCGCGCGACGTCCTTACATTGTCCATATACGCCGGGGGCGAGGAACAGCAGAAACTGGAGATGACCGTGTCTTCACAGGGAGTCATTAACGTCCCCTTTATTGGTCCTGTCACCGCCGGAGGACTGACCATACCGGAGCTGGAAGACCTGATCACCAAACCGCTCGAAAGGGACTATTTTGTGGATCCCGAGGTAAACATCAGGATCAAGGAATATCACAGCCTCCAGTACTACATCTCGGGCGCTGTCAAGTCTCCCGGTCTTTATGAAATGACGGCCGAGGCCAGCCTCATGGAGCTGATAGCAAAGGCAGGCGGCGTGCTTCCGGAACGGGGAAACGTCGCCTATATATTAAGGGCATCCACCAGTGATATAAAAAGTGAACGGGATGTAGCAAACCTCCTTTCAAGCAGGGAGCCCATAAAGATTGACCTGAAGAGCCTCCTGGACAGGGGAGACATGAGCCATAACCCGGTCCTGAACTCAGGGGACGTCGTTTATATCCCCCTTGAAAAGGCCCTGGACCTGGCCGAGTCAAAGATTTACGTGGAAGGAGAAGTAAAGAGCCCGGGCGTTTATAGCTTTCAGCCTGGTCTTACCGCCCTCAATGCCTGTATCATGGCAGGCGGTTTTACAAATTTTGCCGCCCCCAACCGCGCCATAATCATACGCAAGGCCGGAGAAGAACAGGAGACCATAAAGATCAACCTGGATGATGTCAAAAAGGGAAAATTAAATGACATGGAACTGCAGCCCGGAGACAGGATCCATATCCCGGAGACGTGGCTGTAGGAGCAGGGCGGCTCACGGGTGACAGCGGACAGCTCATAGGAAAGGGCAAAAAGGGCATAGAGCAGGGAGCAGAGAGCAGAGAGCAAAATCAAGGTTAGATGTTCAGTATTTTAAGCTCTATGTTTAACGTTCCAGGTTCAAGATTAGCTTTGAACTTTGAACATTGAACTGTAATTTTTTGTTTTGCTATGAGCTAATAAAAGGCCGGGAGGGATCGCAACTTCGCCTCCCTTTTCCAAAGGGAGGCGGGGAGGGATTTAATGGAGGGCCATGCTCTGTCATGGCCGGAAAGACCGCGGACGCGACAAAGCGCGTCCCTCCAGAAAAGACGAAAAAATGGACGTGACCCGCCTGCGCCGACACTGCCCTCCGCATTGAGCGGGACAGAGGCAGGGGCTTCGGCAGCCAGGCAAAGCACGTCCCTATACATGCTTGATCGCGGAATGTACTTAATTTCATGAAGTTTCATACAAGGGGTTTTGTTAAGCAATCTCTTGATCCTGAATACAGCGGGATTACTTCGCAAAAATAAATCGTCATTCTGAAAAGCCCGAAGGGCATATCCGGAATCCAAGGGTTCTAATCCCTATAATCCTGTAATCCTTTTAACCCTGTATAATATCTTTGCTTTAACCCGGATTAATCCGGCTAACGATTAAACTTAACCTGTTTTGGAGAAAAATGGAAATAATGGAACAGGAACATTCTCCGCATCTTTCGGAATACTACTATATACTGAACAAGCACAAATGGACGATCATCGCCTCCCTTGTCATCATAATTACCCTCACAGCCCTTTTCACTTTTCTCTCCGAACCTGTTTACAGGGCCCAGACCACCCTGGCCATTGAAAAGGAGCGCAGCCGTTCGCCGTTGACCGGCGAGAGCCTGGATTATGAGAGTTATCTTACACAATCCATCAATCTGAATACCCACCTCAAGCTGATCACATCCAGGCCGGTAATGAAAATGGTGGTAAAGGAGCTGCGTCTCGACGAGGTCCGGACCGATGCTGATCTTGAGGTCAGCCCCTGGAGAAAGCTCCTCATGCAATTCAGGGAAAATATCCGTCTCCTCCTGGGCATGGAGGAAAGATTCCTCTCAACGGAAGAGAAGCTGGAAGGGCTCGCGGTCATCCTGACAAACAAGACCGATATAGAACTGGTAAGGGATACCATACTCCTCAAATTAAATGTCGAGGACCACGACCCTGTCATGGCAAGGGACATCGCCAACTCCATCGCCAGGACATACATACAGTTCAATATAAGCAACCGCCTGGAATATTCTCAAAACACCCTTACATGGATGACTGATCAGTTATATGAAGTAAAAAAGAAGCTGGAGGACGCGGAGGCGGAATTTCTCGCTTATAAACAGCAGGAAAAGCTGTTCTCTGTGGAAGGAAAGCAGAAGGTCATAGGCCAGAAGATCAGTGAATTTAACGACGCCTACCTCGAGGCTCGCAATAAAAGGCTGACCCTTGACGCCAGGCTGGCCGAGCTCAGACGAACCCTCCAGGCAAAAGGCGACCTGCTCCATGCCCGTTCAATTATAGAAAATCCCCTTATCGACAACCTCTACAGCCAGCTCCTTGAACTTGAAGTTGAGCTGTCCAGGCTTAATAAGGTCTACAAGACCAAGCATCCCAAGCTGGTGCAGATAACAACAAAGATAGAAAACACGGACAAGAAGATAAGAGAGGAGATCAGCAAGGAGATCGAAAGGATGGAATCCGAGCGCACGGTCCTCATAGCCAGGGAGAAAGTGCTTCAGAACACCATGTCCGACTTTGAGTCCGATGCCCTGGATACCAATAAGAAGGAGCTCAAATACACGATCCTTCAGAGAAATGTGGAGACGAACCAGAACCTCTATGACACCTTGCTGTCAAAGGTAAAGGAGGCTAACATAACAGGAAATATAGACGCCTCAAACATCAGGGTCACGGAAGATGCCGTAATGCCCATGCAACCAGTCAAACCCAGAAAAAAGATGAATCTCATGCTGAGCGTCGTTTTCGGTTTGATGGTCGGCGTGGGCCTTGCCTTTCTTCTGGAGTATATGGATCAATCCCTGCGCACCGAAGAGGATGTCAGGAGATACCTTGATCTGCCTGTTCTCACGGTCATTCCCGTGGCGGATAGGACAAAAAGCAGGAAGCAGAGCTTATAAAGGCATAGCGCACAGGAGATAGCTCATAAAGTCTGATATCGAAATTTGAATTTGTTTCGGATTTAGGATTTCGATATTAGATATTGAGCTTTATCTTGGCCAGGATATACACCTAGTGCACACACAGCTCCTCCCTTTTCCAAAGGGTCGGGAGGGATTTAATGGAGGGCCACTCAGCGACAGTTTGAAGTTCCGCGTTCAAAGTTCCATATCAAACCTAGAACCTTGAACCTTGAACATAGAACATAGAACGTCTTTTCCATAAACAAAACACATGAAACAGACCAGACACACGAAACACACGAAACAGACGAGACACACGAAACAGACGAAATAGACCAGACAGACGATATATTCGGAGAATCTTATGAAACATACCGGTAAATCCGGAAAAAGAAATAACAGTGAACTTGTGGATATCTTCCTTGCCAGTTATCCATCCAAGTCACGTTTTGCCGAGGCGTTCAGAACCATGCGGACCAACATCCAGTTCTCTTTTCTGGACAGGGAGTTCCGTTCCATCCTCATAACAAGCGCCGGAGAATCTGAAGGAAAGACAAGCGCCGTAGCCAATCTTTCATATACCATGGCGCAGGCCGGAAAAAGCGTCCTGATGATAGACGCCGACCTGCGAAAACCCTTTCTGAGCCGTCTTGCTTCCAGAAGGGACTCCAACAGGGGGCTTACCAACATCCTCACCCATGTATTGGGCGCCGAGGTGAAAAAAGGATCCCTAAAGGACAAGGGGATCACAGACCTTTTCAGGCTCATCAGCCTCCAGAAAAAGACCGGCCTCCTCTATCTCAAAGAGGAAAGGGAAGAAGTGGAGATACTCTTCGTCAATGGAGACCTCAGGGACCTTAACTGGCTCACAAGGCCGGAGGAGATGAAGCTTGCGACCATACTTGTCAAAAACAATCTCTTAACAAAGGAAGACGTAAAAAAAGCCCTGGTCCGTCAGAAAATTACCGGCCAGAAACTGGGCCTGATCCTGATCAACATGGGACTCCTGACAAAGGAAGACCTGGAGGGGATACTCAGTAATCATATAATGGAAGGGCTCAGGACCTCCATGCAGTTCAAGGAAGGTGACTATGAATTCAGGGAACTCAGTGAGTCCGATCTCAGGCGCACATCTTTTGTAAACGTGGATTTTGAGCAGCTCTACAGCCAATTGCTCATCGGAGAAGAGGAACTGCCCTTTCTCAGAAAAGAGATTAATTCCTCCATAGAAAATATAGGCATCGATAATCTCTATCTCCTCCCGAGCGGCAGCCTCCCCCCCAATCCGTCCGAGCTTCTGGGATCGGAGAGGATCTCATTTCTCATCAAAACCCTGGCAAAAAGCTTTGATCTCATAGTGATTGACACTCCACCCATACTGCCGGCCAGTGACGCCCTCCTCCTTGCTCCCCGTACGGATGGAGTAGTGCTTATGACCAAGGCCGGGCTTATGAACAGGGCGCTTGTGATAAAGGCCGTGGACCAGCTTAAGATGTCAAAGGCCAATATCCTGGGAATGGCCCTTAACCAGGTGGATACGAAAAGGGAAGGTTACTACAGGTACTATTACAAATATTACTCAAAGTATTACGGGGAAAAGGACTAGCTCCCCAGTTGAACACCCCAGAGGGGACCCCGGTTCAACGGGGCAAGCACAGCTCAGGGCTCATAGCAAAACAAAAAATTAAAGTTCAATGTTCAAAGTTCAAAGCTAATCCTGAACCTGGAATGTTAAACATGGAACTTAGAATACTGAACATCTAACCTTGACTTTGCGCTCTGCTCCCTGCTCTATGCCCTTTGCCATTTCCTATGAGCTATCACCTATGACCCATGAGCTAACCTGCTATGAGCTGATAAAAAAGTCCGGGAGGGATTCATGTTTCTCCTCCCTTTTGTAAAGCGAGCCGAGGAAGGATTCATGTTTCTCCTCCCTTTTCAAAAGGGAGTCCGGGAGGGATTTCAACTTCTCCTCCCTTTCGCAAAGGGAGGTCGGGAGGGATTTAATGGAGGGCCATGCTCCACCCGCCCGGATGAAGGCGGGCAAGCCCGTGATTGAAATCAACTGTTTGTCATCCTGCGGCCAGACCGCAGGATCCATATTTTTACCATACTGATACGACTGCGAAACCATGTCGGTAACAAGTCATAGATTCTGCGGTTAAGCTTGTCCTGGACCTGATCCAGGACCGCAGAATGACAACAAATAAATTATAATACAGAAGTATAAGTCACTTTGCGACAATTATAAATTTTCTTCACCTGAAGGCGAGGAATTTCAAACATCCCTGACCGGGACAATAAAAACAGACCAGACAGACCGGAGAGTCAACAGCATATCATGCTCTAAGCCCAAAAACCTATGCCCCATAACCATATTAAAATCCGCTATCCCCTGATCATCATCATACTGATACTGACAATCCTCGCCCTTTACCCACTCTCCCTACGGCTCACGGGGCAGATCCGGCTGTTCATGGCGAACAATGCCATGGAGAACGGATATTACGGCCTCGCCGCCGAGCGCCTTAAGAAGGCCTCCCGCCACCTTCCCCATGACTTTGGAATAAAGAATCAACTGGGCAGGGTATATCATAAACTCGCCTCACTGCGGAAAAGCGCGAGGGAGGAATGGCCCTTGCTCCTCAAATCCAGGGACTACTACATCATGGCGGAACAGGCCAATCCCCTGGACGCGGACACGGCTTATGGAATGGCAAGGACGGAGATGCGGCTTGAACGCCTCCACAATCTTCTCTATCCCGGGGAGGCGGAAAAACCTTATAACCCCCTGCCCTGGTTCAGAAAGGCCCTGGATCTCCGGCCCAGCAGCATATCGTACCATTACGCCATGGCCTTTTACATGTCCCGTAAAAATATGGAAGAACTGCCATCTGTTATAAGCGGCCTCACCAGGATATATCCGTCCGCCTACTCCCGGCTGAGAAAAGAAAGGTTCTGGAATCCCTTTATCGAGGAAGCCGCTGGGAAGGGGATTGAGCAGGCCATAGAGGAGGGAGTAAACCCCAGGGAAGCGCACATGGCCCTTTCCCTTTTTTTGGCGGAAAAAAAAGACTGGCAGGCCGCCATAGAGCGATATACACAGGCACTCCGATACAGATCATTTGCTAACGGCACCTCAGAGTATTTCCATCTCGGCAGCCTCTACCTGAAGATCAATGACCTTGAAAAAGCCGAGCTATACTTCACCAAAGGACTGGACAGGAGCAACAGCAGGGAAAAGGATTTTGAAAGGCTTTACTCTCTCTACAGGCGGGAAAAACGCCAGCATGAATTCACGAGATTCTATACCTCGGCCAAAAGGAACATTGTGACCACATCACGCATGGATATCCTTCTTGCCAGGACACTGATCGAGCTTGCGGATCTCGATAATGCCAGAGATATCCTTCAGGCTACCGTTAAACACAATCCCACAGCCGAGGCATATTACTGGCTTGCCATGATAGCGGAAAAGCAGGAAGACTGGGACACGATGGAGCTTGCCATACAGAAGGCCACGGTGTTCGACAGGCGAAACAGCCGGTACCACGCTATCTTCTCCGGGCTTCTCAACAGGCTCGGAAAGCTGGAAAAGGCGGAAAAGGAGGCGGACCTTGTCATTGATACCGAGCCAAAACCTTCGCCGTGGTCCTACAGCCACAGGGCCGGGATAAGATGGCGGAGGGAGGACTATAAGGGGGCCGCCATGGACTGGGAAAGGGCAGCCAGGATCAAGCCTGATCACGCGCCCTTTCATGCCAGGGCCGCCGAAGCCTTTCTTTTGTCTGGAGATCCGGAAAAGGCGCTATTGCATTATAAGAGCGCGGTGGACATTGATCCTGGTAACGATAAATATCGAAAGAGATACAATGATCTCAGAGAAAAACTTTGAGATAAACGAACAACGAATGTCCGATTTTGTATTTTGAATAACCCTTTTACTCATGTAACCCAAAGGGCGGATCTGTATGCGCACTACATGCACAGCTATTCAGCTCACAGCTCATAGCAAAACTAAAAACCTTATCACCTATGAGCTACCTATGAGCTATCAGCTATCATCTATTCCCCTCTACCTGATATACGCCCTGCTGATATTCACCCCGCTTGCCCGCGGTTCTGTCCAGCCATGGGCCGTAACGGTTATTCATATTGTAACCCTTGTGGCGCTTGCTGCTTTTTTGATCGAAAAAACATGGAAACAAAACTGGCAATGGATCAAGACACCCTTGGATTTACCCCTGTTAATCCTTTTAATCCTTGTAATCCTGTCCACCCTATTCTCCTTACTCCCGAAAATCAGCACTTGGTCCCTGATTTTACTAATCAACTATCTAACCATTTTCTATTTAACCATACATACGAACCGGACAAGGACCCAGTCAAAGAGACTCATCTTTATAATAATCGGGGTTGCAACATTCCTCGCCGTATTCGGCCTCTTCAAGAAATTCGGGATGAACCCCTTCCCCTGGTGGGAATATGGAGAGCTAAAATATAATCCCGACTGGTTGTCTTCAACTTATGGGAACCATAACCATTTTGCGGGGTACATGGAAATGAGCATCCCCCTTGTTCTTGGTCTTTTCCTTCTGGGTTACAGATCCGGAAAACTTTTTATCCTTGTCTACATAACCCTTTTAATCCTTACATCCTTAATCCTTTCTTTAAGTCGCGGCGGCTGGATAGGAACCCTGCTGGGCCTGGTCTTTATTACGATCGCCCTCTTCAGCAGTCGATATTTTAAGCGTAAAAAACTGCTCATTATATCCATCGCGGGTTTCATAGTCCTCGCCCTGATCGTCCTCGCGAGCACCCCTGTTGTTGAAAGGATAAGGACACTGGAAAATGATGTTGAAGAGCCCAGCTTTGAGGGAAGGGTCAGCGCCTGGAGCGGTGTCATTGAGATGATCAGGGATCATCCCCTGCTGGGGACAGGACCTGGAACATTCGCCTCTGTTTTCACGCGATACCAGCCCCCCGGCCATGCGGCGAGATATTTCTACGCCCACAACGACTACCTCCATTTTATCTCAGAGACAGGCCTGATATTAATTCCGATAATAATCTGGATGATTATTGCTGTGTACAGGAGAGGTTTTCATAAGCTCAAAAACTCCAGCCGCTTCGCGCGTGGCACAACCCTGGGGGCTTTAACGGGAATTACCGCCATTCTGGTCCACAGTATCGTCGATTTTAACCTCCATATCCCCGCCAATGCGATCCTTTTTACCATACTGACAGCGATTGTCGCCGCTCCGTTACCGGTTAAAGAGGAGAAGTAGTATCTGTCATCAGTTTCGAATTTTGTGTTTCGGATTTCGAATTTGTTTTCTATGAGCTCTGAGCAACCAGCTATCAAGGAACCTTGCTGGCATAAAATCATTTTTGCAAAGGGAGGCCGGGAAGGATTCATCTTTCTCCTCCCTTTCGCAAAGGGAGGCCGGGAAGGATTCATCTTTCTCCTCCCTTTCGCAAAGGGAGGCCGGGAGGGATTTGAATGGAGGGGCACGTTTTATCATGGCCGAAAAAACGGACGCGATAAAACGTGCCCCTTCGAAATCTTGAATGTGGAACCTGGAATCATAAATCCGCCCAAGTCCGCATGACTCGAAACTGAATAACTTAAGGATGTCCCGCTTATGGCTCTCTGTCCCCTGTTGTTTTCAGCCTCTGAATCAAATCCCCTGCCTGAGGAAGCCCCAGCTCTTTTCCTATCAGGGCATGCTTCAGTGACGATTCATAATCACCCAGCATATAATAGGCCACGCCGATGTTTAGATGAGCCGCTCCAAATTCAGGATCAAGCTGGATGGACTTTTTGTAGTGTGATATAGCCTCTTCCCATTTTTTCTTCTTAGCAAGGATAAGACCGAGGTTGGTGTATGCTGCGGGCTCTTCCGGATTTATGCCTATCTCCTTCCTGTATTCATCGGCCGCTTTTTCAGGCATGTTCAATCTGTCATATACCAGGCCGAGGTTAAAATGGATACCGGGAGCATCCGGTTTAAGGCGAGCCGCATTCTCAAACTGTTCCTTTGCGTTTTCCATGCTGTTTTCTTTTAAGTATATGAGCCCCAGCCGATAACGGGCTTCTGCGTATTCAGGATTCGCTCTAATAGCCTTTTGATAGTGTAATGCCGCCTCCTTTGCCATTCCCTGCTTTTCTTTAATGATGCCCATGTTATAAAGCGCAAGATTAAAATCCTGCTTAATTCGCAGAGCCCTGAGGGTGTAAATAGCGGCGTTTTTATAATCTCCTTTTTTCAGGTAAATATGACCCATGTTTAAGAGGCTGTTCAAGTGGTTCGGATGTACCCCAAGTGCGTTCTTATAGGCATCTATGGCATCCCCATCCAGTCCCAGGTGATCTGCCGCTTTTCCAAGCTCGAACCACAACCGGTATCGCCATGGGATGTAACTAACGGCCTTTAATGACTCGGCCTTTGCAGTTTTCCAGTCCTTGATCCTGTTGAAATAACTGCTCCTCAGATAATGATGATCCGCCAGGATAATCCTGGAATCGAAGAAAATCAGAAGTATAGTAAAGACCGCGGCCAAGAGAATCATGCCGTTTAACAGATTCTTCTTTACAGTTATTAAAACACGCCCAGGCTCTTTAATGAATAAGGTGTCATCCGAATGCCTTTTTACCTGTATATCCAGGGATACAAGAAACCCGAATACAATCATGAGAAAAAGCGGCGGAACAGCCATCCTTAGGGGAAAAGTGAAAAAAGAGTTGATGGTAAAGGCAACAAGCGCGGTTATCCCGAAGACAACCCGGAGCCTTATACCAGTGTCATTCGTTGCACAAAAGGAGGTCAAAGATCTCCACAGGATAACCATAAACATGAGGGCGTAAAGTAGAAGTCCAAGCGCCGATGTCTCGGCAAGTAATTGGATAGACTCATTATGGGCGAAAGCAGGCTGCTCCTTGTTTGAAAATATGGGATCAGCTATAGCAGAGTTCTGATACAGAGGATAATGGATATGCCATCCCGAAAGCCCTACGCCCCAAATGGGAGTATCCCTGATCATCTCAAAAGAATTCAACCACATGGCCAGTCTGACCCGGGTCGTAGTAGCCCTTGCGCTGCCCCCTTCATACTTTGATATCGACGAAAGGGATTCCAGATATCCCATGGAGGCTTTCTTACCGGGAGGGGTTTTCTGGGGGATCATGGCCATGAGAATAATGAAGACGACCGAACATATTAAGAGGATGCCCTTTTCTGCGGGCATGGAGGATCTTATATCCAGCCTGAAGCGTGTCGTGAGAAGAAAAAAGATAAGCACAAGGAGTGAAACAGCCAGGGCTATCCAGCCCGCCCTTGTCCTTGAATAAAGGAGAAAGATCACTATAAGAGAATGAATGAGCGCATGGAATACATACCCGCCCCTCTTCTTTTGCAGGAGAAACATGAGCAGCGACAGGGGCCATACAATTATTATAAACTGGACTGCCACATTTTTATTGGAAAACGTGGTTCCCGGGATACCGCCCTGTGGTATAAAATCCCACCCGACGGTATATTGTAAAATCCCTATGACGGATATAACAGCCGCCCCAAAAACGATAAAAAAGATCATCCTGTCCAGTTGCGCCGTTGAGCTGACTGAATTAATAAAAACCATGAAGCAGATCCCGCATATAAACCAGTGCAGCCATAACATAAGCCCCCCGAACCTGTCCGCTGACCATGATACCGTGATACCGGTCCAGAGGATCCATAATCCCATGAAAAGGATCATGGGGTGCCGGACAACTTCAATCTCACGGGAGAAACGTACCTTTAAAAGCCGGAAAAGAAGGAGCATGCATACGGCTAAGTGGATGAAGAATGATTTGGGCAGGTTGGAAAAGTCCTGTATTCTGGGATAAAATATCAGGGGAGATATTAATAATAGGATTAAAAAAGTGTATGAAATGGCATTTTCAAAAGGGCCGGTCCTTTCTGAAACTCCTTCTTCCTTATATTCCAGGGCCATTTTTACCTCTGATACGCTTATTCCCAGTTTCACGGCTGTCTCCTTTAAAGAGAGCTTCCCCTGGTTATCCTTGATAAACCTGATCTTTCTTCTGGATAGTCGCGTCATCCTGGAACCCTTCAAGATTAAATCTTATCCGGAACGATCCTTGAGCGGAGATCTTTACATAACACCTGTTTTCTGCAATCTAAACGAAAATACCCCAAAGGGCAATTCTAATAGTTCAATGTTCTGCGTTCAATGTTCAGCCGATTCCATAATGAAATTATATGGCCGGGAGATGCAGGCTGTTATGCTCTGAAAGATCTCGGAACCAGATCAAAAAGCTCAATCCCGATATGCGACCGGCCATAAAGTCAGTAATTTTGTCATGCCGGCGAAGCCTTTCGACTTTACTCTAGGCCGTGAGATTGTCGAAGGCGCCGGAATCCGACACCGCCGGGCGTAAAAAGGCCCGGATTGAACGATAAGAAAACTTCATCATTCACGAAGGGCCTACAGACCTTTATTGAATGTGGATTCCCCGGTCGAGCCGGGGAATGGCAGGTGAAAAGAAAGATTTTGTCATTCTGCGGCATGACCACAGAATCCACACATGAAAAGTGAAGTTTCATAAGAGGCTTCCGAAACCGGGCAACCGCCCCGGAGGGGTGGGAACTGAGCGTCCTTTCGGAGCGAAGAAATCCCGAGGAATGAGGCGTCCAGAGAAGTACGTCGAAATGATTCACCCTGTTCAATCGGCTTTGCCGTCTCGCGCAGCGAGAATTGAACAGGGCAAGGGATGAACGTAACGCAGCAGATGGGTGTTGTCAGACAGCCTCCTGTGAGTGATTTAAACTGAATAAGTTAATGATTGTCCCGCTTATGACTTTTATCTTATTGACAAGCCTACTAGCAATATGATTTAATGAGATAAATAATATGATAGAAAAGGGGATTGATAGAATGGGATACGCAAAATTGAGCGTCACTATCCCGGATAAGACCTATAAAGAAATAAAAGAACTGGCTTCAAAGAAAAATATTAAGCTCAGCCATCTAGTATCTGACGCCCTCTATGAAAAGGCGGTAAGAATGAAGGAGGAGGCATTAATCCAGCAGATAAATGAGGTCTTCAATGATCCGGATGTGGCAAATGAACAGGGCGTAATGGCAAAGATGATTGCCGATAACACTGAAGTTGAAGAGTTGCCATGGTAAGACCGGTGCAGGGTGATGTCTTCTGGGTTAGGTTTGGCGCATCCGGGGACTCCGGGCCAAGCGGAAAAAGGCCGGCTGTAATAATACAGAATAATCTTCTAAACAGGAGTAATATCAGGACAACTGTTGTGACGCTTCTTACGTCAAACGAAAAACTTTCTATGGTCCCCGGTAATGTGTTCCTGAAAAAGGGCACAGCGAACCTGCCTAAGGCAAGTGTGGCGGTTGTAAGCCAGCTTGCAACAGTGGATAAAGAGAGGCTTCTCGAAAAAATCGGAACTCTGGAAAAAGACATCCTTGAAAAGGTATTGAAAGGCTGTCAGATGGCTATTGCCCTTTCCACCTCCAACACCTATACGCTATGAGATATCAGCTATTTCCTATGAGCCATGAGCTAATCTCTATGAGCTATCAGCCCCCAGCTAATAAGAATAGATGCCGGGAGGGATTCATCTTTCTCCTCCCTTTTGTAAAGGGAGGACGGGAGGGATTCATCTTTCTCCTCCCTTTTGTAAAGGGAGGACGGGAGGGATTTAATGGAGGGCCATTAAGCGACAAAAAATAAAAGTTCAAAGTTCTACGTTCAACGTTGAACCTTGAACACAGGAGAACGCTCCCAACGAAACAGACGAAACCCACGAGACCGACGAAACAGACCAGACACACGAAACAGTAAGTCACGCTAGTCAACAACGTCCCCTAATCTAATTAATATTCTAAGGTGCATCTCCTATTTCTTAATCATCTGCCTTCCAGCCCTATCACTGCCCTCACTGTCATCATCATTATCTTGAGATCAAGCCAGAGTGACCAGTTGTCTATATACTCAAGGTCCATCTTCATCCATTGGTCAAAGGTGAGGTCGTTTCGGTTGTAAGAGACCTGCCACAGGCAACTTATCCCCGGTTTCATTGAAAGCCGCCTCATCTGCCACCTGTCATACTTATCCACCTCATCCGGGATGGGCGGGCGCGGCCCCACCAGGCTCATCTCGCCCTTCAGGATGTTAATGAGCTGGGGAATCTCATCAATGCCTGTCTTCCTGAGAAAGGTCCCTATGTATGGTATTATACGCGGATCATTTTTGATCTTGAAAACCGGACCGTCGCTCTCATTCAGGTCCTTAAGTTCA
>JAFGDF010000287.1 GCA_016932235.1 Deltaproteobacteria bacterium
ATGTTCTGAGGCGTTGTCTGAAACAATTCGGCCATCATCTTTTGAGTAAGCCAAACATTTTCATTTTCGAGGCGGACTTCTATTTTGGTTGTTTCGTCTTCAGCTTGGTAGAGGATCAGTTCTCCTTTTTGTTCCTCCTTCATTTCGTGCCTCCCTCAATATCAGCCACGATCGCATCAATCGCCTTGCGCAGTACGTTCTGCCGGGTAACGATACCTTTGATCTCGGCGTTGAGTTTTTTAATATCAATTACCTCGCGGGTGTCCTTTTGCGCCACATAGGTGGATACCGCAATATTATAGTCATTTTCTTCTATGGTTTTGTTATCCACCAGCTTTGCAAAATAGTCAGCATCCTTTCGCGAGGTAAATGCCTTTAATATCCTGGTGCGGTTTTCTTCGGTCAGTTTGTTTTTATTGCCGCCGCGGACAAATTCGGCTGAAGCGTCAATGAACAGCGTTTTGTTATCCTTCTTGCTTTTTTTAAGAACAATAATGCAGGTAGCGATGGGGGTTCCAAAGAAAAGATCGGGCGGAAGCTGGATCACTGTATCGATGTAATTATTATCCACGAGATATTTGCGTATCTTTTGCTCTGCGCCGCCGCGGTACAGCACCCCTGGAAATTCAACGATCGCCGCAGTACCGATGGTAGAAAGCCACGATATCTTATCAACACCGTTTGGCAGTCCACTATGGTAAGCTTTTTTGATCGAATCCAACATTTTCCCTTCGTTCATTAGAGCAATATCGTCATTTTCAATTAGAAGAAACGTAGTCCTGCCCACACCACGGTATTTTGCAAGTTTCTCCGCTTTTCTATCAAACTGTTTCCGAATACGGGCAGGGAGAGTATCGTCCATAGGCTCAAATCGTGCGAAGAATATCCCTGGCCGCCTGTCACTTGCTTTTCTGACACGAAGACGGAATGGTACCCCATTTTCGAGGACACTTAGCCCCTCATTTAGGCGTGGTGACTCATCAATTATCCAAGCCTTTAGATTTTGGCGAATAGCCCCCCAATCCTGGCCTTTTGTCACAGCGTCATACTCGATTGTGATATTGAGTCGGAAGGGAAGGGATGCACTGAGTTCTTTTTCAATCTCACCAACTGCTTGTAAAAACCAATCTGAATCTCGGCGTTGATTCGGAAGCGTGTCAATGCTGGTATGCTCGATCGCAAAACAACCGGCAATCGCATCTATTTCCGAGGTCTTCCGATTCTCTTTGTCGGGCCATCGGTCAATTTTAAGATCGGGGAACCCAGATGTTTGTAGATAGGCTATAAAAGCATTTATGACATCCTGATCATTCATGGAGTATTGCCTATTTTATGAGTGCAACCCAACATATAGTCTCGTTAGAGGTAAATAGATAATCTGTAAAGGTGAAGTTGGAAAGTTAACAATTTTTGAGATTGCTTAGAGGCATGATAAGTATATGTAATTTATTTTACAAGGAAAAATTATGAAGGGGATGTCTGTTTGATTTACAACGGTATTCCAGATCGCTTGCCATGGCATGTGCATAAATTTCCTCATTTGCCTTCTGAATGTGTATTCTCATATCAAAGTTTTGAATGAACATGTGATCTCTGAAAAATATCTCGCCCGCATTGATATTCCATACATGATAAAAAAGTTGTTTTTTAGCCAACTTTATCGGTCCATTATACTCAGTAGCCTTTTATTATCGGTAAGCACAAAAATCTAACCTTGATCTAAATAGCATGAGCTAATAGGAGACCCCTTTCTCAACATTTTTTTATCATTTGTAACAGACTAAACTGTTACTCGGAGAGTGGCTCCGACATAGACCCCATGAAATATCATACTCTTGTTACGTCATATTCCACCTCTATCCCCTCATCCAGAGAATAGGTTAGCAGGGACCCACGAGTCATGTCCTCGCGAACCATTTTAAAAACCGCCTCATCCTCCTTCTCCACGCCGACCTTGAGTTCGAGATATATGATTGTGTACCTTGTTCTCCGCGTATCGTCCTTTTCCTTACTAACGGTCGCCCGGGCCTTCATGGAATGCACATCCACACCTTTGGCATGAAGATTGTTGGTAAAGGTGTTGGTATAACAGGAAAGGGCCGCGCACAGCAAAAGACGTGCCCCCAGGTGTTCACTGCTTATCTCTTCCCGGGTCAGATTCGAGAAATCAAAATGGATCTCATCAAAAGATTTAGCCCCGGTTTTAAAAACCTGTTCCTTGCCTTTTTCATGACGGCATTCAACAATAACGCCTTTCTTATCGTTCATGATATCCTCCTATAATTAAATATAATTTCATGGAAGGGCCATGCTTGACTGTTAAAAGAATGCCAAGGATTGGCATTCTTCGATAATTCCAGGCACATCCTCCTCATGGACAATTTTCACACCCTCGATAATATCCTCACCGGAAAGTCCTCTGCTGTTCAGGCTATTGCTCAGACAGAAAATTATTCCCTCCTGTTTAATGATCTCCTTAAGCATGGCCGTGTTATATCCTGTGGTTTCAAGGAGGTTGAATACCCCGTCATCAATAAAAAGCAATCTTGTTTCCAGAGCAGACATAAGGGTCGCATAGGAGGTCCTGGTGCCCAGTATCGAGGCCTCTTGGCCCATTGGTCGCTTTACGATAATGCATATTGAATCAATCATCTCTATCTCCTTGGTCTATTCGTTCAAATATTCCTGAACTGATCTATTTGAGCCGGTGTCTAAAAGACCCCTTGAAATACATGGATATATTCAGGGGTCAAAACAGTTAGTGACACAGGGCAAGAAAGACATGGGAAGGCAGAAGAAAGTCACAGAAGGTGTGCCCTATATCCCCCTCCCTAATGCCTTCCAAATATGCCATCCCCTGAATGCCTCTTGCGTGCTCATTCGTATGACATGTAGCGATGTTGGCACCCATCCCGGTAATCTTTTCCAGTAAGTTGCCAGCCTTTCTGTTCTCGATGTGATCGAGAAGTTTATCCGCGATGTGAAGGTCGCCGTTAATGGGAACATCCTTTTTCGAGAGGTTTACACCATTGCCGTAGAGGTAAATATTGACCTTGTCACCCCTCCTGAGAACTGCTTCCGCTAATTTTGCCGCAAACAGGGCATCATCGTTCTCGGCACTTCCTGACATAAGCATGATTGTTAGGGTCTTTGCCATTTCTCTTCTCCATTTACAAAGAGAGGACCTTATCGTACTCATCCATGATGAGCGCCGCCACCCGGTCATAATCCACGACTTCCGCTTTCGGAGACAGGTTGATATTCCGCTCTTCGACCGCATCTTTTTCCGCATAGATCTCCTCCACCTCCAGGTGATTGAAGTGTTCGATCATTGACGGTATGCCATAGTAAACCCCGTCTCCAACCAGTAACACCGCCTTGTCTTCATCCCCCCCGAGCAGGCCAATGAGGCGGAAGGCATCGTGGTTTGTTTTGTTTAATAAAAAAAGCATGTTATTTCTCCTTTCAGGCTGAAGACTTTATCCCCGGCAGATGTTCCGTTGTTGCAATCAAAAGCACATATCGGATATCATTCTCTCAGTGGGCCGGGGACGATCTCGGGCCACGGACCTCATGCGCAATCGTGATGGTCCCAGGGTTCCCGGCTTTGGCGCTCCATAGCCGCTTCCATCCGGGTTAAACCGTCTTTGAGCTTCTGGATCTCCTTGACCTTGAAATTGGGGTTTTTAAATACCTGATAGAGAATGCCTCCCTCCACGTTTTCAGGAACAGGAAAGTCCATGGCATGGCAGACGGTCGGCACGATGTCGGTGATGGAGCAGGTACGGTCCACACTAACACCCTTTTTTATCCCCGGGCCCGTCATACAGAGGAGACCTCTAAGGGACCCCACCCCGTTGTCCGCTGTTGGAAGAATCTGCCCGTGCTGGCTGCCGAACCAGGGTTGAAGAGCATAAACCACATCTCCTACCCTGTCCCCGTGAAGGCCGAGCAACCGGGCATCCTTTTTTGTCAGGGCCAGGGCCACGGGCCGTTTACCTGTCTCCGGGTCGATATAACCGTAAAGGGCATTGATGATTTCCTGCTGGACATTCTCATAGTCTTCAGGCTCCACAATACCGCCTTTATCACGGCCCTTCAGATTTACATAGATATAGATCTCACGCTGGGGAATGGCCTTGCTTTTAGAAATATCCACCTCGGTCGTGCTTAGGCTAAGGACTTTTTCCCTGAGATCAAACTCAACGGGTCCGTCCTTCACAATGGGCGCAGCGAGCCCGGCAGGCACCAGGGCCTTGTAGGGATCAAAGGTCGGTCCGTCTGGAGTGGCTCCGTGATCGGATACCAGGACTATAATGGTGTCCTTGCCTGCCGCTTCGACGATCTTGGCAAGCATACGGTCTTCTATCTCGTACATCCTGCGATGTACGTCCCATGCCTTCTCACGTTTCACCGGATCCGGGCTTTC
>JAFGDF010000288.1 GCA_016932235.1 Deltaproteobacteria bacterium
CACTGCAACAGATGAGTACAGGGAAATGGGGTTCGGCGCGGGAATGGGCCTTCCCAATATTAAAAAAAATTCAGACTTCCTTGACATCCTCTCTATCAAAGGGAAAGGCACCTGTCCGACCATATGTTTCTGGTTGTCTTAAATCTTCATTTTTGTTGAATGGTTCACCTGTAACCAACCTGGATAGTGGGATTTTGAATTAAGGAGGATATGTTTTTAAATCACTAAAAGGAGGTATCCCATGAAGGTCAAAGACGTTCGGGAAAAATTCAATCTCGATATCGCAGCCGGCTCCAAAGGTCTTGATAGGGAGGTAAAGGGCGGTTATTGCGGTGATTTGCTTAGTGATGTTATGGCCAATACCGGTAACGGCGACATATGGTTTACTGTCCAGGCCCATCAAAACATCCTGGCTGTGGCGGTTCTAAAGGAACTGGCAGGGATCATCATAGTAAACGGTCACAAACCTGATGAAGAGACAACAAAAAAGGCAAACGATGAAGGCATTCCAATCTTGACTACCGGGTCGACCGCTTACCGGATGGCCGGAGAACTCTTCAGTTTAGGGATCGGCAAGGAATAGTGATGAGACCTTTCAGGGGTGATTTACATATCCATTCCTGCCTGTCACCTTGCGCAGATCTTGAGATGAGTCCGAAGGCTATTGTTGAACAGAGCATGCTGAAGGGTCTGGATGTTATAGCCCTTTGTGATCATAACTCTGCGGAAAATGTAGGAGCGGCTATAAGAGCCGCTTCCGGCACGGGACTTGCCCTGCTCCCCGGAATGGAGATTAATTCCATGGAGGAAGTACATGTTCTCTCAATCTTTGACGATGAAATGCAGGCCAAGATTATGCAGGATATAATTTACAAGAATCTACGCGGTACCAACCGCCCTGATATTTTCGGAGATCAACTTATCGTAAACGAGTTTGATGAGGTGGAAGGTATCAGCGATAAAATGTTGATAGGTGCGACCGACTTAAGAGTTGATGAGATTGTAAAGGAGACACACAGGCTGGGAGGATTAAGCATAGCCTCCCATATCGATCGACCCAGTTACAGCATCATAAGTCAACTGGGTTTTATCCCCCCGGACCTGGAACTGGATGCCGTTGAATTGTCACCCCTTGCCTCCCGGGAAGATTTTTCGGATCAGATTCCGGCACATGGTAATCTGCCGATTGTCCGTTCCTCTGATGCTCACTTTCAAAGGGATATCGGGAAGGTCCACACTTCCTTTATTGTTGAATACCCTAATGTGGATGAAATTCGTATGGCGCTCAAGCAGAATTCCGGAAGAAGGGTGGTTAATTAGTGAGGGAATTGTCCCTTCATATTATGGATATTATTGAAAATGGTATTCGAGCCGGTGCGGATCAGATCATCATACGCATATCGGAGGATAAAAAAAAGAACCTGCTGACAATATCTATTGAAGATAACGGAAGCGGTATCCCCCATGATATGTTTGAGAAAGTAACGGATCCCTTCTTTACAACAAAAACAACAAGGCGCATAGGACTCGGCCTCTCCCTCTTCAGTGAGGCCAGCAAAAGATGCGAAGGAGAATTCAAGATTGACTCTAAGGAGGGAAAAGGAACAGTAGTTGCCGCAACTTTTCGAATGGACCACATTGATATGGCCCCGCTTGGTAATATGGCCGGGACCATGGCAAGCCTGATAATGGGATATTCAGAGGTTGATTTTATTTATGTCCATGAAAGAGACGGAAAGTCCTTTCTTTTGGACACGCGGCAGATCCGAGAAGATCTGGAGGGTGTTCCCATAAACAACCCCAAGGTTATCGGATGGATATCCAAAAATATCAATGAATATCTGAAGGGAAAAAATTAAATATGTGCCGGGCCCTTCAATCGAATACCCTATTTTATACAGGATTTTCCCTGCTCCGGGTGGATCGGTCCGGATGTCATTATAAAAATGAAACAGCTACCAGACTGATGGAGGAAATGATATGTCCAAGATTACAATCGAAGACCTAAAGAGGATTAGAGAAGACACAAAAAAAAGTACAACACTTCGGGAAGGCGGCGCTACTGTGAAAATCACCGTTCATATGGGTACCTGCGGTATCGCCGCCGGTGCAAGAGAGGTAATGGATGAGCTCATGGAACAGATGAGTCAAACTGACAGACAGGATATCCATGTCATGAATTCAGGATGCATGGGGATGTGTAGCAGCGAGCCTAATGTTACTGTAGAAATCCAGGGGCAGGATCCGATTATCTACCAGCATATGGATAAAAATAAGATGAGGCAGGTATTCAAAAGACATGTGCTTATGGGAGAGGTCCAGACTGATTTTGTACTGGCGAGGATGACGTGATCTTAACGGGGATTTAGGAGGAAATAGAATGGAAACTTACAGAACCCATCTTCTTCTGTGCGGTAGTACGGGATGTCATGCGGCCGGCAGTCAGGAAGTAAAGGAGGCCCTGCAAAAAGAACTTGCTGAACAGGGATTGGATCGTGAGATAAGGATTATCGAAACGGGTTGTAATGGCTTTTGCGCTCAGGGCCCGGTCATGGTTGTCCAACCTGACGGGATACTTTATCAGAAGCTGAAAGCGGAAGACATACCTCATCTCGTGCAGGAGCATTTCCTTAAAGGACGTCCCGTAGAAAAGTTATTCTATAAGGAACCTGTATCTGCGGAAACCATTCCTGTAATGAATGACATCCCTTTCTTTGCGACACAGCGTTTGATTGTGCTAAGAAACCGGGGGATTATTGATCCCGAAAGTATAGATGAGTATATCGCCAGGGACGGATATATCAGCGCGGGCAAGGCCCTCCTTGAAATGACGCCGAAAGAGATTATTGACGAGGTTAAAAAATCCGGGTTGAGGGGCAGGGGTGGTGCTGGATTCCCGACGGGTATGAAATGGGAATTTGCCGCCGGAGCGAAAGGGGATATCAAATATGTCCTTTGCAACGCCGATGAAGGCGATCCGGGCGCGTTTATGGACAGGAGTGTGCTGGAGGCCGATCCCCATGCCGTTCTCGAAGGCATGATAATCGCTGCAAAGGCCATTGGAGCCCACCAGGGATACATTTACTGCAGGGCCGAATATCCCCTGGCCCTTCACAGACTGGATATTGCAATTTCCCAGGCCGTTGAATACGGTCTCCTGGGCGAAGATATATTAGGAAGTGGATTTGATCTCAATATCGAAATTTACAAGGGTGCCGGTGCTTTTGTATGCGGAGAGGAAACCGCCCTTATGCATTCCATAGAGGGTAAGCGGGGCATGCCTCGCCCGAGGCCGCCTTTCCCTGCAAACCAGGGGCTCTGGAAAAAACCTACCGTTCTCAATAATGTTGAGACTTATGCCAATGTCCCACAGATTATTCAAAAAGGCGGCGATTGGTACGCAGGCATCGGAACAGAGACAAGCAAAGGCACAAAGGTGTTTGCACTAACAGGTGATGTATTCAATATCGGTCTCGTGGAGGTCCCCATGGGGACATCCCTGAGGTCTATTATTTTTGATATCGGAGG
>JAFGDF010000289.1 GCA_016932235.1 Deltaproteobacteria bacterium
ATGGGATGATGAAAAGCAAAGGCCGACGGTGGCCCACCCTGCTGAATGCCGGGTCTGCTGTGTCTGCGAAACGGTGTGCCCGGAAGTAGCCATAGACGTAAAGATACCCCTGCATGTAAGGATTGATTTTGGAATTTACCCGTAAAATGCATCGCCTGTACTTAACTTATATAAATTTGAAACAGGTTAGATATGCAGATAAAATCTGATATTTATTATGTCGTATGGACCAATTTAAGGAGTATTGACACTTTATGTATTTTATAATATTTAGTACGAAAATAAAGTTTAACAATGCCGGTATATAATCCAACATTATGTCTAAAGACCGCGGCCATAGGTTGTTATTTTCACGTATTGTGGAGGCCCGGAGGGCTATGAATGTTTGGTAAAAATCTTTTCAATCACTAAGAAATTTATCTGCAAAAATACAGATTAAACCGGAGGTTTGATAATGGATGTTATCGAAGCTATTATGGCCCGTTACAGCGTGCGTGATTTCAGCTCTAGACCAGTTGAAAAAGAGACTGTCATGAAAATCCTGGAAACAGCCACCAGAAGTCCTTCCGGTGGTAACGGTCAACCCTGGGAAGTTTTTGTCGCCTCTGGTGCCTCCCTGGAAAGGATCCGTAAGGTCTATCAGAAGCGTTCACAAAGCGGCGCATCAGATAGTCCTCCCGGTGGACTACCGCCGAAACCTGCTTACATTCAAGAACGCATGGACATAATCACAAGAGAGCGGCTGTTATTACTGGGATTGGACCCCGATGACCCGGAATCGAAGAAAATCTTCACTGAGTGGCGGTCTCGTCTTTTCGGCGTCCCGGTGTTGATTGTGATCTGTATGGATAAAGCCTTGTCATCTCACCTGGACATCGGTCTTTTTATACAAACTATCTGTTTAGCCGCCCAAGGCCACGGCATCGATTCCTTTATCGCCGGAAGTCTTATTTTTTATCCGGATGTCCTGCGACAGGAACTGGAAATCCCGGATACCCTGAATATTATCACTGGTGTTGGACTCGGCTATCCCGATCAGGATAGTATTATCAATAGATACCGCAGCCCACGCCGGCCGATTCAGGAAGTAGTAAGATATAAAAGCTAACAGCCTGTCGGCCAGAGTCCGACAGGCTGCTCGTCAATATTCGTATTTAACCGGTTTTATCGTCGTTAAGCGTAAACTTTTGACCACGCCCAAAAGATTTACACAACCATACTATTCCTTTAATAACGTAATATCGCCCAGGTAGATATCGACTTTAGTTCTTATGGTAAAAATCTGTGATTTATAGCCACTATAATCGACCTTGACTTCATATATAGTATCTTCGGGCAACCCCTCAAATTCAAAATCGCCGTAATTATTAGTTTTTACGGTCTTTGTTCCGCCCAGGGTGACTGCTGCGCCTTCTGCGCATTCACCCGTATCTCCCAGCACGACTGATCCGGCTACAAATCTCTTTGGTAAACCAATATATGTGATACGTTCCTTTAATTGATATTCCGGATGGATTGATTCACTTTGTTTTGAAACCCTCAATTTAAAAACTTCACTTTCGGAATCATCTAAATCACCGAATACAAGCGCATCAGTCGGGCACGCCTCCACACATCGGGGCTCTTTCCACCCGGCGTCAAGTAAATGCACGCAAAAATTGCATTTTTGGGGTATCTTTTTTTCATCGTTCCAGTAAATCACTCGATAGGGACAGGCCTCAACAATCTGCTTTTGATTCTTTGATTTCTCTGGATCAATGATAACGACGCCATCGGGCCTGCGATAAACCGCGCCGTTCTTAGCGGCCGCAACGCAAGGAGCGTTTTCACAATGCATGCAGGCAACAGGTATATAGGCCACCTTTACCTTGGGAAACTTACCTCTCTCGCGCTCCACTATGCGCATCCAAAAGTGCCCGCTCTCCGGTTGTGAAGCCGCATATCCTGTATGCTCGTTGCCGCAAAACTCGTCGCGGCATGCGATAAAGCAATTGTAACAACCATTACATTTTGTCGTGTCGATTACCATTCCATAATTGGCCATGATTCTTTTACCCTCTCGAAATTTGTTATTATATTTCCCATTTGCACACTTCGGCAAGAACGGTGTTAGGTGCGAATCCGGCCACATTTTTCGACATTCCCCGATCTGTGCTCAAAATATTAACACAACCACCCCTGTCCAGCGAGAAGGCTTTGCCTTTTTCGATTGGATCATATTTTGCCGACGCCTCATAACAATGCACAACTCCTGGCCTTATTCGTTCAGTGAGGAAAGCTACACCCAGCACCGCGCCTCGATCATTATAGATTTTGATCACATCACCGTCTTTAATGCCCCGCTCTTCTGCATCGATTGGGTGAAGTCTGATAGTTAAATAATAATAGCCGTTTTTGAGTATTCTGTGATGCGGGATATCCCAGATCCATGGTGTGTGATCGTAATGGGTATGATGGCTGAAGCGGGGATGGGGAGAAATAACCTGGAGTGGATATCGTTCCACAAGTTCAGAGTCATACCCCTCCCAGCTGGGGATATAACGCGGCAAGAGGGGCCTTTCCTCATCATCCGGCATATGGCGTTTCAGACTCTCCGAGACAAATTCTATTTTCCCGCTATAAGTCGCGAGTTCATTTGCTTTATCGGTTCCCCGTTTTGGATTTCCAAAATCCGGTGTATCACAGTCCCGGCCTTCGTAAAACCAACGCAATGAAGGAGTAGCCATGTACGGTTCAGGAAGCGGTACTAAAAAATATCCTTTATCCCTGAATTCCTTGAATGATATATGTTTTGGCATATCCGACCAGTCATACATCAACTTTATCCATTCTTCTTCGCTGTGTCCCTCGGTGTACTCTTCCTTAAAACCCATTTTTTCTGCGAGTTGCGAATAGATCCAATAATCGGATTTTGATTCTCCAACCGGCTCTATGCATTTTTGCATATAAACCACAATCCTGTGATTGCAGGAACTCATAGTATCAGGACTCATCCAACCGCAATTTGAGAATTCCGCGATATCATTCCGTTCAAGGTTGGTACAGGCGGGCAAAATTAAATCGAACAAACCGGTCTCGTTGCACCACCAGCAATCCTGGGTAACCATACACTCAAGTTTTGAACTCTGATAAGCTTTTACCCATTTATTACCCTCCACCATTGTTCCGATAAACGATCCCCCATGCCGGTAGAACATATGGATTTCAGATTTTTCTCTTTCCGGGTATGTATAAGGAATAAATTGCTGTTCAAGAGATTTAGTGCAAAAACCTTCTCCGAGCCAGCTCACAGGCGGATTAAGGATTGATTCGGGCCAAAACTGCCGGTAAACACGCTGACTCACCGGATTGACGGGTTGAATTTTACCCAGGAAATTCATACCGCCTTGTTCAAATCCGGGAAACTTAAAATAGGCGTCTATGGGCGCTCCCATGGTTGTGCCCCAAATACTTACTCCGGGTTTACCAAGTCCCTGCATGGCCTGGAGCAGGACCATCAGACGTGCCCATTCATGGCCAAATGCCTGCCGGCAGGCTCCTCCCATACCTCCCCGCATCCCGGCAGACAAACAGGTACGTTTGGAAGCCCATTCCCGTGCTAATGCAATAATTATTCGCTTTGGGACCCCACAGATGTCTTCCGCCCATCCGGGTGTTTTTGCAGTACCACCGGACTCACCGAGAACCATCTTTTTAAATTCGCCGAATCCGATTGTGTGACTATCCAAGTAGTTTTTATCGTAAGTACCTTCATCAATCCAGACATACGCGATCCCAAGAGCAAGGGCCGCATCGGTACCTGGGCGTGGCGCAATCCATTTGTCCGCCATAACGGATGCGGTATAATTGCAAAAAGGATCGATAAAGATCATTTTCTTGCCCAGTTTCTTAAGCCAGAGACGCCAGGGAGCCGTTTCCTGTCCGGCATAATTACCCCGGTTTGTGTCCGGGTCGTTAGCCCAGAAAACGATCATATCCGTGTTTTGAAGAGCATCCTCAAGAAGATCGAATTGTTCGGGCGGGCCCATTCTCCAATAGAAACCATACGTGTGAGTGGCTCCCCATAACCATCCTTCCCAGCTATCGGGATTTTCAAAGAAATCAGTCGCACCCATCATTTTAAAAAAACGATACAAGGTGCTGCGATGAATTCCTAAATTTCCGGCATTATGATGGGATGAGCACATATGGCTGATGGCTTCAGGCCCATATTTTTCCCTAATTCTTTTCATTTCACTGGAAATAATTTCTAATGCTTCATCCCAGCTTATCCGGGCATAAGCGGACTTACCGCGGTTTTCCGGATGGCGATCTCCATGTGGATCCCAGTCAACCCGTTTCATCGGATATAAAATTCTGTCTTCGGAATACACGCGTGCTCGTTCCGTTAAGGAAAAGGGGGTTACTGTGACTTTTCTGGGTGCTGTGAAGGTTTGTCCCCGTGCGGTTATTTTCCAAGTTGGAACTTTTTCCTCATCCCCAAAAACAAGAGGTCGGCAGCGAATTATACGTCCATCTTTCACATGAATAAATACCGGACCACCTCCAACTCCAAGGTTTACATATATTTTTTCAGCCATGTCGGTACCTTCCGTTAAACTCATTGCGAGATGTTTATTCTAAGGGAAGATTGAAAAACCTCTTCGGGTTGTCCCACATAACCGCTTCGATGTCGTTACGGCTTAATCCTTCCATCCTCATCACCCAGGCGACTTTCACCAGCGAGAGATGCCCCGCCCCTCCATACCCAAGTTCTGAACCGATAACAATTTTTTCCCGTTTATCCGGATTGTTTATCACTAAAGCGGCAGCCTCTTCAGCTGTTAATTTATCATAGCATACACTCAAACCGGTCACCGCTCCTGAATTGATCCTGGTATTGAAAGTGTTTTTCCCTGTGTGATCGATAATGGCTCTTTCAAGCGGAAACCCCATCTCTTTCATTACGTCAATGCATTGTTCAGTCACTTCAGGCACCTGTGGTTCACGGGGTGTTGGTGTGTGGACAATGACAGGCAAATCATATTCTTTGGCCATTTCTAATTGAGTTTTAAAAAGGCGCACCTCATGCTCGTTTCCATTGTCAAGACCGATTTCACCAATTCCGACTACTCTATCCCTGGATAAATACTGCGGCATAGCCTTGAGGCACTCTTCATATCCTTCCGCCGTAATGCCATAAAAAGGAACGGCGATAGTCGCATAGATATCCACACCCATGGATGCGCTGTACTCTACCATATAGCCCAGCGTCTTGTCCCATAAATCAATGACTGATTGAGGATAAAAAAGGCCGCTCATCAGATGCGGTGTCGGGACAATGGCCGCTTCAACACCGCCCCATGCCATTCGTAGAATATCCTCCCCGGCCATCCTGTCCATGTGGACATGAGAATCAATTATCTTCATTTTATTGGCTCCTTAATAAATAGATTAACGAAAACATATTACTAATTGTTTACAAAACGCGTCCGGTTATATCTTTGTCTGTGAGAACTACTTCATCATATTCGGCAAAAACAAGACAATTTGAGGGAAAGCGACCAGCAGCACCACCAGTATCGTGGCGGCCAAAAAGAATGGCAGCACCCCGCGATAGACGGTGGTCATGGGGATATCCGGGACTATGCCTGCAATGACAAATACAATCATACCGACTGGCGGTGCTATCATGCCAAGCACACACATCATCATTATTATTACTCCGAACCATATCGGGTCAAAACCCAGTTGCGTCATCACCGGAAAGAAAACGGGCACTGTAAGTAAAACCATGGCCAGTTCATCCATGAGCGCTCCCAGAATGATATAGAGGAACAGAATAATAGCCAGGATAAAATAGCGGCTCACGGGAAGCCCTCCTATAAAGCTCGCTATTTCAAATGGGAGCCTGGTTACGGCCAAAAAGTAATTAAAAATCATGGCGCCCAGGATGATGATAAAGATCATGGCTGAGGTTTTCATAGTATCGAAAAGACTGTCTGTAAAGCCCTGCCAGTCAAGCCTCCTTTGGGCCAAGGCAAAAATTAAAGCCGCGCTGGCTCCAATTCCACCCGCCTCAGTTGGGCTGAACACTCCAAGATAGAGACCGCCGATGACTACTAAGAATATAACCATCGACACCCAGATGCCCTTAAGTGAAGCAATTTTCTCTTTTAATGTGGTTGATGGTCCCCGGGGCCCTATGGAGGGATTTCGCCGGCACAGAAAAAATACCGTTGCCATATAAAACAATGTCTCAAATGCGCCCGGGATGAAGCCTGCAAGAAAAAGTTTCCCTATGGACTGTTCCGTGATGATCGCGTAGATGATCATCATCACACTGGGGGGTATCATAATACTGAGGGTGCCGCCTGCGGCAATACTGCCGGTGGCCAGCGCCGGATCGTAATTATATCTCTTCATCTCGGGCAGGCTCACCTTTGTAAATGTGGCAGCGCAAGCTATGCTTGAGCCGCTGACGGCTGAAAAAGCGGAACAGGCGACGATAGTAGCCATGGCGAGGCCTCCGGGGAGACGTCCCAGCCATTTATAGGCCATATTATAAAGGTCTTTACTAATGCCACTGTAGAAACTAAAAGCGCCCATAAGAAGAAACATGGGAATGACACTGAGAGTGTAAGAAGCGAATGTGCTGAACGGCACCGTCTTTAAAACACCTAACCCTGCCTCCCACCCGCTTATAAGGGTGATGCCAAGAAATCCCACTACCGCCATAACCACACCGATATGTATGCCGGTAAACAAAAGCACAAAGAGAACTGCCATACCGATATATCCGATTTCAGAGGGCGTCATCGCTTGTAGCCTCCTGTAGATGTTCAACGGCATCTCTTAGCAATACGAGACAGAGTATAGCAAAGCCGAGAGCAACGACAATAACAAAAGGGAAAATGGGGATATACAGGACGTTTGTGGTTAAATTTTTATCAATAAACGACTGCACACGATACACTGTTTGCCATGTTATTAAAATAGAAAGCACAAGAAAGACGATATCGGCGCCAAGGTTCGCAATAGCCTGACCTCGCCTTGACAATTTTTGTGTGAGTATATCCACCCTGACATTCCCCTGCTCAAGAGTGCAATAGGCGAGTCCAAGACTTATCATCACAGCCATGAGCAACTCTGTAATCTCGAAAGAGCCGGATAGGGGTTTATTGAGAAAATAGCGTCCGATAACATCAATTCCGGTAAGCGCCATAATCGCTGTCAAAACTGCAGCTCCTATATAATTAGCCCATCTGGCCGCCGGAATAGTGATAATATTGAGAATCCGCCCGATCTTTATCAACAATATGGCTCACCTCCTCTAATCCAAAGGCAACTTGAAGAACCGTTTGGCATTCTCCCAGGTAACCTGCTCTATTTCCTCCCGTTTCAATCCCGCCATTCTCATCGCCATAACAGCACGGGGAACAGAAAAATAGCCTCCCATGGAATTACCAACCATCGAGCTGACCATCAGCTTATGCCGCTTCTCCGGGTATCTTTTCACTATAGTAGCTATATCATCTGGCCTGAGTTTATCATAGCAAATACCCAAATTGACCATGGCTCCAGATTCCAGACGCATCTCTAAGGTGTTCAAACCAGTCTCGTCCAGAACGGCTTTGTCCAAGGGGAAGTTCTCTTCCTTCAGAATTTCAATCGCTTGCCTGGTCGTTTTTACCACGGTGTCATCAGGTTCATTGGGGCACGCAGTATGGACAATGACAGGCAGATTATATTTCTTCGCCAACCTTAGATGGGATTTGAAAGGCTTTACCTCGTCCTCTATGCCAACGTTCAGGCCTGTTTCGCCGATACAAACCACCTTTTCTCGATTTGCTTCGATATATTTTGGTAGCTCCTCAAGACATTCAGCCATTCCTTCCGGGGTTACACCGTAATAGGGGACCGCTAAACCCAGAAATAGCTCTATGCCCAGTGATTTCGCATGGCTGATCTCATAGCCAAGCAGCCTGCGCCAGTATTGTTTCACTGTTTCCCCTGAATTCATACCGGTAATGCAGTGCTCTGTTGGAGCTATAGCCGCTTCTACGCCGCCCATAGAAATCATTTCCATATCTATGCCAACCATCCTTGGCGTATGCAAATGCACATCAATTATTTTCATGGAATCTCCCTTGACGGGAACATGATCCTTTCATGAATACTTTTGTAATGTAAAAATGCTGTGACCGGCATCTTACATGCAAAAGCGCGGCCTTTTGCAGGATCTTTTAGTAGGCAAGGTGGATAGTTTTCATATAGTTACACATCCACCTTGCCAGCTTCATGCCTGATAGCAATTATGAATGAGTTCAGATTCTTTTACTTGCTATATTCTTCCACCAGCTTCAATGTTTCAGCAAGTATCTGTGATGCCACCTTGTGCCCCTTTGCCTCCATTCTCTTTACCCAATCATCCCACAGTGGCTTTCCGGCAACGGCAATCCACTTATCCACTTCTTCATTGGGAGGCGTGTTTACGTTGTATTCATAGCCGGCCTTCTTGATGACATCCGGCATACTATTATACGCGCCATCAAAGACATCCCGCCCGTATCTGATTGCCTGTTTTTCGCCACTGACGCTCATGATAGCATCCTGTATATCAGGCGGCATCTCTCCCCATACCTTTTTATTCATTATCAAGAAGAAGTTAACGCAAACCGTCGGTATCGTGCAGTAATATTTCACCACTTCATAAAGCCTGTAGCCTAGGATAGCCTCTGCAGGTCCGGCCATGCCATCGGTTACACCCTTTTGCATATTCTCGTAGTTATCGGGCATAGGGACCATCATTGGCACCCCGCCGAGCAACTTCATCATCTCCGTAGGCGGCCCGCCGGTCATCCTGAGTTTCAACCCGCTGAAGTCAGCCATGGTATTTATTTGTTTTTTTGTGGTTATGAACCTGTAAGGCTCGCTTGTCCAGCAGGTTAAGATCTTTACGTCATCGACCTGTGCCTGGATCTCAGGGAATTTTTGATATAACGCCCAGGCGACACGGCTACCAACATGGCCGCTGGGGGACATAAAGGGAAGAGTGATAGCGTCTATCAGATCCATTTGCCCTGGAAAATAGCCGGTAAATATCCAGGATATATCAGCAATGCGCGATTTCACACCTTCCCAGGCATCTTTTGATTTCATCAGCGTCTGCATCGGATATATAGTAATTTTTACCCTGCCATTCGTGGCCTTCTCAACATCTTGGGCCCAGGGTACATGGCCATAAACCTGATAAGGAGATGTTTCGGCCTGTTCATGGTGCATTTTAAGGTTCCAGGTTTTCTGAGAAGTTTGTGCTCCAGCCTGTGTACAATTTAATACCAATACGCTTAAAAACATAACAGGGATAAGTAATATAAATTTCTTCATTTTCAACTCCTCCTTATAGTTTGTTGATAAGATGAGATGATGATAAGAATCCCCTTTCCTGAAAACAATAGATATGCAGATTGCCACTAAGGGTCTCTGACATTTGTAGCTCATGGTATTGAGGATATGCGCCTTCACCTTGAAGGCCCATTTTATTTCACATTAACAGGTTTTACATTAGATGCGTCGCACGTTTGTGTAAGCGGCCCCATTTGATTCCCCCAAAATGGCTCCCGCCTGATGGTATATATTATGAAGGGTTGATAAAAAAATATACTACGATGCATCCGTTAATTGTCAAGCTTTATATTATTAAACCCTGTCCAAGAAAATTTTCTATAACTTCAGCAATCATTTTAATGAATGTATCTGTGTTTAATCCTTATCGTTCCAGGACCTGATTAGATTCAGATTACTTCCTCCCGTTGAATTTCGAGTTGTTCTTAAGGTATCCAGTATTGTTTTTCAAGAAAAATTCAGATTACCGGAAGATATGAACATTTTAACTTATGATAGTTTTTATACTTGATTATTATAGTGTTGTAATTGTATACTAGTCATCACGTTATGTCAATAAATATTTTTCAAGTTCCATATATTATTACATAATCCATTGCTTATGCGTATTTGAGAGGATCTTATGTTGTCAAAAATAACTACTCTTGTTCTTGGATTAATTTCCGAAAAACCAATGAACCCTTATGAAATTCAGAAAATAATCGAAACCGCCCAGATGAAAAAAATATATTCGATGTCTTCATCGTCAATCTATGCAACTATTAGAATGCTCAAAAGAAACAAGTATATTTCCGGGAAGAAAATAAAAGAAGGTAGTATGCCGGAAAAAACAGTTTATTCCGCTACCGTAAAAGGGAATAAAATATTGCAAAAGACTCTTGCATATAATATGTCCGAGCCGGAAAATCTATTTTCCGAATTCGATGTTTCCATAGTATTTCTATGCCATCTCAGGAAGGAACACGCCCTTAGCGAGCTGAAAAAACGATTTAATAAAATTGAAAGCCTGATAACAGAATCTGAAAAAGAGCTGGCTAAAATAGAAAGATGCAACTTTCCATACACCGCTGTGATCAGAAGAAATCATTACATCGATAAACGCAAGGTGGAACTAAAAACCATTAAAGAGCTTATAAAAAATATTGAAAAAGATAATGAGTGGAACCACTTACCTGCCCTGGAATGGACACAATGGCCGAAAAACATAAGCTCCTCTTCATGATTTACGCGTTTAATGGATTTCCCTAAAATCCCATTGTAAAAAGCTTTTTCCTTTTCAGCCATGGCCACAGGTGGATGTTTACTGATAAAAGGTGCGCGGGAATAGAATGCGTGGCCATGATACTATTTCCTGAAGCACCGCATGGAAGGATGGATACCCCATGATAAATCACGGCAGAGATCGGGCCTCTCAACGAGTTGAAGAGGATGTTAAATACAGCTTTTGTACCGGATGCATGCAGTCGGATTGCAGCACCAGGGTCCATGTCAAGGACGGGGTAGTAGTCTATATCGAGGGGAACCCGGAAAAGGTTCCTCCTGCAATGGGAAGGATCTGCACCAAGGGGATTGCCGCCATCATGTCGCTTTACAGCCCGTATCGTGTGAGGACGCCTCTCAAGAGGACAAACAAGGAGAAGGGGCCGGACATCGATCCAGGCTGGATGGAGATCAGCTGGGAGGAGGCCATCGAGACGGTGTCGAAGCGTTTCAAAAGGATCAGGGAGGAGGACCCGCGCAAGCTGGGCATCTGGTGGGGGTGGGGTCTGCCCCAGACACTGCCTGTTTCCACCAGGGTAGTCAATGAGGCCGGCAATATCATCCCGCCGGCAATATACCCCATGGCCTTTGGGACACCGAATGAATTGAATTCGCGGTGTCTCTGTGCCATCCACTATGCGTCAAA
>JAFGDF010000290.1 GCA_016932235.1 Deltaproteobacteria bacterium
AACTTAAGGACCTGAATGAGAGCGACGGTCCGGTTTTCAAGATCAAAAATGATCCGCGTATAATACCATACATAGGGACCTTTCTAAGGAAGACAGGCATTGATGAGATGCCCCAGCTCCTAAACATCCTGAAGGGTGAGATGAGCCTGGTAGGGCCGCGCCCGCCAATACCAGCCGAGGTGGATAAGTATGACAGGTGGCAGATGAGGCGGCTCTCCATGAAACCGGGTCTTACCTGCCTGTGGCAGGTTTCTCCGAACAGGAACGATCTCTCCTTTGACCAGTGGATGAAGATAGACCTTGAATACATTGACAACTGGACCCTTTTCCTCGATTTCAAGATAATCCTTATGACTATGAAGGCCGTGTTTACAATGCAGGGCCGCTAATGAAATAGGGGATAAACCTCAAAATATCAATTGGAATTTAGGGGACGTTGTTGACTAGCGTGACTGATATAGCTGACGTCCTTATTATCACCGGAAACGAGAAATGGGCCGAATCCGCTGAAAGGCTGTTAACACGAAATCTTTATACGGCGACCGTTGCTTCGAACTGCGACCAGGTTATCAGTGAACTGGAAAAGACCTGGTATCATATTATCCTGATCGACCTCGATTCTATAGATGTTTCCGAAACTTATCTGGCGAAAAAGATAAGAGAAATGGAGCCGGATATCCCCATAATCGGCCTTGGCCGCCATGGCCGGGGCGCCTGTCCTGATGTTACCTACCTTGAAAAGCCCCTTTCTTCTGAAATAATCAAAAAACATTTCCCAGTATTTGTCGCCGCAAAGGAAGCACGCACAGGCAGGAGGGCGCTGTATGGTTTTGCACTTGCCCTTTGCGTAGGTATTATTTTGTGGATTATTATCTTTCTAAAGTGAAATAAAGCAGAGAATCAGAAGTTAAGAAAATAAGAAACAGGGGACACCTCAAAATATCAATTGGATGAGAAGAGAGTGATGAGGGAGATACTACCCAATTCCGCTTAAGGCGGTTTTGGGTAAAACTTACAGTTTTTCTTTACGTATGCGTGTTTTATTTCGATCGATAATTACAAGATTTCTTGTGATGTCTTCTGGCGTTAAATTGTTCATATTATCAAGAAATATTTTAGTGGCTTCTGTAAAAATAGGGGTCAAATCTCCTATTAGCTCTTGTCCAATTTTTTCTTTTATTCCCGCCAAGTTACCCATTTTCGCTCAAGGTTTATCCGCCGTTTTTATGGCGGGCACTTTTGGGTAAAGATGGATGCAGAAAGTAGGGCTTGAATGGCTGTTTCTCCTTGCCGATGATCCCAGGAGGCTGTGGAAACGTTATTTAAAACACAACCCCCGGTTTGTCTATTACTTTTTCCTCCAGTTGATTAGGGAGAAAAGGAGAAAAAAACGGCGCAAAAATCAATTCACAACGCCAGATTTATGATTACAACTCATCTGACCTTTACCCATTTCCGCCCAGGGCTGTTTTGGGTAAAAACTTTCAGTTTTTCTTCACAAAATAAGATGGTTCATTCTTTTGCATGTTGATTTTTTTATGATATAATCATATTCAATCCAAAAGATATGTTATCATTTTAATTAAATTGAAAAGGACGGTGATTTCTTATGACCGGTTTAAAATTAATTTCAAGCAGCAATCGCCAATTAAAACCTCTTGTTGAGGCCGCGCTTGCCAATGAAATACGTTTACTCCAAGCTGGTCAGCTCAAGACGGAAGCAAGGCTTAGAGACTTCGAAGAAAAACATAAAATGAAAACCGAAGAATTTATTACACATTATGAAAATGATGAGTTAGAAGAAACCATGGATTTTGCCGAATGGATTGGCGAGTTCCGGATGCTGGAAAGGTTGCGAGAAAAAGTTGACACGCTGAGGGATATCCGTTTTGCGAATTGAAGAATATTTTCTTAAAGTCAAAGGGATTGTGGAATCCACTTCGATTGTTTATTTGTCAAATATCACATATGAGAAAAGGGGGACTTACGAAGGCTTTATTAGCGGTCGACTTCAATTTATTGATGATACTGTTTTAGAATGGCGTGAATTTATAGATGTTGAAATTATTGAAGACCGTTTAATGTATACATATCATTACATGACTTCTTCAAATGAAATCATTTTTCGTTATGATAATACGGGTCACAATAAAAAGTTGGGTCTTCCTACTTATCCTCACCATAAACATGATGGTAGTGAGGAAAAGGTTCTTCCTGCAAAAGCAGCGGATATAGATATGATTCTCCAGGAAATCTCATTGATGGTCATAATTCCGACATAAAACATTTTATCCCACCAATAATATTATCCGGGCTGTCGAGGCAGGGACATTTCCGGAAAAGGTGATGATCAATACCCATCCACAAAGATGGACGGACAAGCCTATTCCGTGGTTCAACCCCAGTGAAACCCTGCTTCGCAGGATGCCTTTGGCATCCCGGTTAAACAGCTTCGCTTCCCTGGGGAGTTTAACGGGATAAATGTTTCACGGGGTGAAGAGCTTATCGCCCAGAACATCAAAAATGTTGCCAAGATGTTATTGAAAAAATCCAGATGGTCTTATAAATTTGATATAAAAAAGGAAAAAAGTTAAGGAATTACAGAGTGCTGTCCAAGGTACTTAATACACACAGCGAGATTATCCTTTCATACAGGATCAAGGAGTTTGAACAGTTTGGAGAACTGTTCAGAAGAGATAGGGGTTTCGGGGACCCCTTGATATTTTATTATATAACGTTCGTGCAGAACGTGCGCAGTTCCCGTAAATATCTTTCAGTCGGATCTTTCACTTCTATTGAAATACGCCTACAACAATCGGCCCTAGGCCTTTACGGCCGGGGCGCCTGCCCTGAAATGATTTACTTTAATAAGCACCTCTTACCTGGAATAATAAAAAAGCATTTTCCGGTATTTGTCGCCACAAAGGAAGCACGCACCGGCAGGAGGGCGCTGTAAGCCCTTGTTCTCGCCTGCTGCGCGGGTGTCATTTTGCGGATTATTATCTTTCTATAGAGGAGATAGAAATATAAGTTGGCAAAAAAATCTTTTCTGTTTTATGCTTTTGTTTCAGAGACTCAATTCTAAAAACCTCTAATCATAAGGATGCTATTTTGAAACGGGCATTGATCACAGGCATTACAGGGCAGGACGGGGCGTATCTGGCCGAGCTACTGCTGGAAAAAGAATACGAGGTCCATGGCGTGAAAAGGCGGTCCTCCCTTTTCAACACGGAGCGAATAGATCATCTATATAAAGATCCCCATGAAAAGGAAAGGCACTTTATACTCCATTACGGGGATATGACCGATTCCACCAACCTGATCAGGATTATCCAGGACGTGCAGCCGGATGAGATATATAATCTGGCCGCGCAGAGCCATGTGCAGGTGTCTTTTGAGACAGCAGAATACACAGCCAATGCGGATGCCCTTGGCACGCTCCGCCTGCTTGAGGCGATAAGGATCCTGAACCTTGAAAAAAAGACAAGGTTTTACCAGGCATCCACCAGTGAACTATATGGAAATGTCAGGGAAAAGCCTCAGAGGGAGACTACGCCTTTTTACCCGCGGAGTCCCTACGGGGTTGCCAAACTTTACGCCTACTGGATAACGGTGAATTATCGCGAGGCTTACGGCATTTACGCATGCAACGGTATATTGTTCAATCACGAATCGCCCATCCGGGGCGAGACCTTTGTTTCACGTAAGATAACCAGGGGACTGGCCAGGATAAAGATGGGCCTTCAGGATTGCCTTTATCTGGGTAACCTTGACGCTAAAAGGGACTGGGGACATGCAAAAGACTATGTGGAGGCCCAGTGGAATATATTACAGCAGCCCGAACCGGAGGATTATGTCATTGCTACCGGCGAGCAGCATTCTGTAAGGGAGTTTGTGGAACTTGCAGTAAAGGAACTGGGCTTTGAGATAGAATGGAAGGGCTCGGATGTTGATGAGGTGGGAATCGTAAGACAGAAAACAGAAGACAGAAAACAGGAGACAAAAGGAAAGGGTGTGGGGGCTGAAAAAACGACACACCCCTTACCCCTTCCCCCTAACCTCTCACCCGGCAATATAATTGTAAAAATTGATCCCAGGTATTTCCGTCCCACGGAGGTGGAAGATCTTTTAGGTGATGCTTCAAAGGCCAGGGAAAAGCTGGGCTGGTTTCCGAGGATAACCTTCAATAAACTTGTAAAACAGATGGTCAATGAGGATCTTGAACTGGCAAAGAGGGACGCCATGATCAAGGAGAAGGGATTTAAGATACTTAACAGCTTTGAATAGACGGGAGGCTTTAGGCGTAAGGCGTAAGGGGTGAGGCGTGAGAGGGAAAATAATCGACTTACTCCTAACGCCTAACGTTTGACGACTTAACGGAAAATAACAATGAACAAAGATGACAAAATATACGTAGCCGGTCACAGGGGCCTTGTCGGTTCCGCGATCATGGGGATTCTGAAAAAAATGGTTTTCAAAATCTCATCTGTCGAACTCACGATGAACTTGATCTTACTGACCAGGCAGGGGTTAGGGAGTTTTTCAGAAATGAGATGCCTGATTATGTATTTCTTGCTGCCGCCAGGGTGGGCGGTATTCACGCCAATGATGCATATCCCGCTGAATTCATAAGGAGCAATATAGTAATACAGTCCAATGTAATACACGCCGCATGGCAGCAAGGTGTTAAAAAATTTCTGTTCCTGGGTTCTTCATGTATCTACCCCAAGCTGGCACCACAACCCATAAAGGAGGACTATCTGCTGACAGGACCTCTTGAGCCTACAAACGAGTGGTACGCGGTCGCGAAAATAGCCGGTATAAAGATGTGCCAGGCCTATCGAAAACAGTATGGGTTTAACGCTATCTCCATAATGCCCACGAACCTTTATGGGCCGGGAGACAACTTTGATCTTGAAAATTCCCATGTTCTTCCCGCCCTTATACGTAAATTTCACGAGGGAAAAGAGGTTGATAAGAAAGAGGTCGTCATATGGGGTACGGGCAAACCAATGAGGGAGTTTCTGCATGTGGATGATCTGGCAGGGGCTGCCCTTTTTCTCATGCAAAATTATGATGACCCGGAGATAATAAACGTGGGATCAGGCAAGGATATATCCATCAGGGAACTGGCTGAGCTTGTCAGAGAGATTACAGGGTGCCGGTCTGAGATAGTATTTGATTCCACCATGCCAGACGGAACCCCTCAAAAGCTTCTCGACATATCAAAGATAAAAGAGCTTGGCTGGAGGCCGAAGATATCCCTGCGCGAAGGGATTGAATCCACATACCAATGGTTTATTGAGAAAACATCCGAAATGGATTAGGTATAAGGGGGGTATAACGTTCTTAAGTTTTTAACTTTCTACCAATTTACTGTGAGTTTGGCTATTTGTGCTTTCAGAAGTTTAAGATTTAATTGTTAAGGAGACAAGAATACAAGAGATGTGACATGAAATAATTTTGATTTATCCTAATCAGGATGTTATCATATTGATAAAATTACATGAATTTAAAAGATCGAAAGGGGGCATGTCACGTGCCGAACACACTGAAAGAAATGGATAAAGTTGATCTGATAAACCTTGAACGCTTAGCTCATATAATAAAAGGACTCAGCATGGGAGAATTTGAGACGTTAGAGATCCTTTTAAATGACGACTCGACTAAAACTCTTAAGAGATCAATAAAAGAATTAAGTGCAGGAGAAAGGATACCGATTGATGAGTGGTAGGAGATACCAGATTTTCATGGCTCCTTCAGCTCATAAGAGGTATAAAAAGTTTGATCCAGATTTACAACGGTAGGTTAAAGAAGAGTCAGAAATCCTGGCAGAAGATCCTCACAATTTTAAAGAGCTTAAAGGCCCGTTAAAGGGTCTCAGGTCATAACATTTCAATCATCGCAATATTCAGTACAGGATAGCATACCGGATTCTTGAAAGAGAAAAAGAAATCGAGATCGTCCTGGTTCATTCCAGAGAGACATCCTATCAGATTTTAAGAAGAATCATAAACCCGGCATAAATTGGTATAAATTACCCCTCACTCATTACTCTTCGCTCATTACTGATTACTGATAATGAAACAGATCATTCAAAACCTTAAATACGGTAAAACTGAACTTGTTGAAGAGCCTGACCCGGGCTCAAAGTCAGGGCATATCCTCATCCGGACAAGTGCCTCATGTTTCCGATATTCCCGCGAATAAGGAGGTTGCCCTTCCGGACGAAAGATATTTCACGTGCGGGGATGTGGATGATCTGCGATTGAAGATGGAGTTATTCATTGAAAAGGGATTGTCTGATACTAAAAAACAGGATATGCGTAGGCTTATAGCTGAAAAATACGACTGGGAAAAGATCGTGGAGCAGACAATCGCAGTTTACAACAAAACCGTCACTTCATAACGGATACGGGGTCAGGGCTTGAATCTTTAAAGAATTCATTAGCTCATAGGCGAAAGAGCAGAAAGTAAGAGGTTAAGAAGATCAGGGGATTAGGAACTGAGATGATAATTCTGAATTAAGAATTTTGAATTTTTATGGATAAGAAAAACCATGTTGCGAGAACGAAACAGGCTTTTAATACGCGCACACAGGGCGCTTGACATCTGCGTCACAGCGGCCGCCTTTATCGCGGCATATTTCATCAAGAAATACCTCCTCCCAGAACCATTCCGCGGACTGACCATCGCGCCGAACTACTACGTGATACTTCTGATGATAATCATTATCTGGTACCTGACATTTAACGCTTTTGACCTTTATGACTCTTACAGAAGGCGGGGATTCGGCGAGATC
>JAFGDF010000291.1 GCA_016932235.1 Deltaproteobacteria bacterium
CTCATTCGGTCTCCTCCTCTTGGTTGGTTTTTGTTTTTGCCGAAACAATTTATACCACCAATTCGAGGAGGCCTTACATAGTATCAAACGGCTCCAGACGGTCGCGGCGCAAGCGCCGCACCGCTGACCGGCACGTTCGGTAGGCACGACGGCGCACAAACAGGAAATGTGCTACAAGAAATATTGAAGAAGAAGTCAAATGAATAATTGGTTTACAATAGATCAAATTGACAAGGAAACTTATATCATAAGCGAATACCGCCACTGGGAAGAAACACATTGTTATCTCTTGATTGGCTCTGAACGTAGTTTGCTAATTGATACCGGGCTTGGAATCTGTAATATCTATGATGAAGTCATAAGGCTAACTGACAAGCCGGTTACCGCCGTCGCTACCCACATTCACTGGGATCATATTGGCGGTCATGGATTTTTCCCGGACTTTTACGCTCATGGGGCTGAACTGAACTGGCTTAACGGGGAATTCCCTCTGACAATGGAGCAGATTAAAGGCATGGTCGTTGACCGCTGCGACTTACCGGAAGGTTATGACGTAAACAACTATATGCTCTTTCAGGGCAATCCGACAAGGGTGCTGAAGGACAATGAAACAATTGATATTGGAGACCGCCATGTTCAAATAGTCCATACGCCCGGCCATTCGCCAGGACATATGTGTTTTTGGGAAAAGGAGCGAGGGTATCTTTTCACCGGCGATTTGGTTTATAAAGACACGTTGTTCGCCTACTTTCCGTCCACCGATCCAGAGGCGTACCTCAATTCCCTGGAGAGGATATCGGCTCTGCCAGTGAAACATGTGTTCCCGGCACATCACACTTTGAATATTCAGCCTGAGATTCTGGGCAGAATGCGTAACGCTTTTCGGCATTTGAAGGCTGAGGGCAAATTGCATCACGGTAGCGGAACATTTGACTACGGTGACTGGGCTATATGGCTATAAAAGGAAAGACACCTAACAAAAAAAACAGGGGGGCAGATCTTGACGGGCTGTTGCCCAAACACTTTTAAGTCACAGCTCTTGATTGAATAAGGAGAACAGGGGGCAGGTCTTGAAACATGAATTTTGACATGGCGATGAATCTCTTGAATCAAGACCCCACCTTCTTTTCTGCAACTTATATTATGACAGTAAAACTTAATAATTTAGAAAGAGAATTGCAGAAGAGGGGGGATACAGCCCCCCTCTTGTTATTTCAGATCGCGCACGGCGCGGATGTGATGTTTGAGTACTTTGGAGTGGTTGCCTATTGTATGACCGGTGCGGAATGTGACTGCCCATATGCATATGCCCGGCTGGCTGCAGTAGTCGTAGTCCGTGGATGTCCAGTAATATTGAAGGTTATTGTTTTTGAGAAAGATGGTGTTGGGGAAGAGATTTGTGTCGATATGCGTGTGATTATCCGATTCGATTATAAGGGTTTTGAGCTCATCGAGCGTCGGCATGCGCCAGTCACTGTAGCCGGCATAATGCCTGCTGTTCATTGCGGTCAGGAAATCGGAACTGTTGCGTGAGAGTCCCTCGGCGGTTCCGTTCGTGGCAGGATTGGGGTCGTACCAGGCATAGGTGTTGTCCGCGTCATTCGGGTTGCCGTAGTTGGAATTGCTATCCTTGGAACTCTTGACCTCCCACATCAGCTTGTTGATGTTGTCCTTCACAACCTTGTCGCCGTTGATGTTCATCGGGACATAGGGCTCTAACTTATCCTTCGAGATCCTGTTAATTTTTGCCTTAGTCTTTGGCAGGGTGACAGTCTTCTTCTGGGGTTCAAAGGCATGGAGCGTTGTTAAGCAAAATACAAGGGCCGCAATCAGGAACAGGCAAGATTTCTTCATAAAACTCCTCCTCAAGGCTGATTTGTCTTGCCACTATATATTATAATTGCGTGGGGATCTGGAAGTAAAATCTCTGGAAACTTGGTGGACATCCGAAAAATAAGGGGGACATTTCTATTTTTTCAACTAGTTCGCATCTCGAGATTCGAAATTCGAAGTAGAAAGTCTTTATTTCCAAGCGCCTAATGCCCAGGGGATGCCGAGGGTCAGGTCTTGCATTATAATGCATTATAACATTTTGAAAATTTTCTTTCGGTGAATCGGAGTCGAATTCATATTAAACCAATTATAGTTGCTTAAGGAGAATCCAGGGTTCGTCCGTGAAATATGGACAATTGAGGAAATAATCCTTTTTCCGAATGGCGGGCTTGCCCTGATTATTTCATTCTCGCGCCAAGACGCCAAGCCGCCAAGGCTTTCCATCCTTATATTCATTCTTTGCGCCTTTGCGCCTTTGCGCGAGTTTTATCTTCTCTCCAGTCACTAATAAAAAGGGGCATTTTTGTTTTTCAGCCAATTTGTATTTCGAGATTGAAATTCGCAATTATCTTTTCCCTTCTGCCTGGGTTCATGCTCTGACTTGCTCGTCCTTCCTTCTGCCTGGGTTCGCGAGCCTTGAGATCTTGCCCTGCCTAAGTTCACGCCTGCCCCGCGTAGTTGGAAACTAAGCGTGGCGTCTCCCTGTTAGAATTATTCACAATGAAGACTTCCGGGAAATCATGACCGAATTATCGTGAGGTCCCGGGGTTACCGGGTCATATCCGGGGAGGTGTACCACGATTTCTTTTGGCTTTGTTCTCCAGGTTCCCTCCCACCTCACTTCGATCTGCTGTTCACCGGGTATGACGGACACCGATACATCGCCGAACGAGGTTGGGCCGGGGCCGAAGGCAATGTGCTCATTGCCGGCAAGCCATTCAGGGAGAATCCCGGCGGCGATAAAGAGACGGTCGTCTTCTTCCCGGAGAAACAGGTTGCGCATCATGAGCACCCATTCCGCTGCTGCCCATACATGGTTTCCGTCACCCATGCATCCCCCGAGGGTGAGCGGGTGTACGGCCTCGGGCCATTGTCCTGTGGGCGATGCAAGCCCTGCAACACTTTTCAGCAGGTCTATGAACCGCGGATCACCCGCCCTGAGGTATACCTGGGCGATGTGCAGGGTGAGGTACGGATTGATGCCGGAGTGAATGATGTCCTGGAAAAATCCGCCGCGGACCAGACAGGTATTGCCCAGAAAATCCGCCGTATCGAGGAGGCGTTCATCCTGCGCAGAAAAGATCTGCAGCGGATAGCCTGCCGCCAGCGAGCCCACCGCCCCCGAATCCATCCGGCGGTAGGGGCTGGCCGGCATTCCACTCCTCCCGGTAAACCTGGAGACCTTTGCAAGACTCTCTTCAACAGCATTGAGGAAACTCGCAGCCTCAATAATGAACCCCTCTGCCCTGCGACTGTCTCCCAGCATACCCAGGAGGTCTGCCGCGGCATTCAGTCCTGCAATCCCCCAGAAGTCGTCCCAGAAATAGTAGTCATTGGGCCCCAAATGCTCGGCACTGAAACCCGCAGGCAGCAGTCCTGCGTGAAGACCCGCTGTTTTTCCGGAAAGACGTTTTTTCTTTATCCAGCTTCCGCCACGGCGTATGGCATCCTTCCACTGCGGCTTCGGGGGCGTTCCAGTGAGTTCGCAGCAGCGTTTCATGATCCACAGGGCTTCGCCGTTGGAATCCCATTCTCCTTCCTGGGAAAGGAAAAACCCTGAATTGGTCTGCCTGTCCGGGAAGCCCTCGATCACCCGCCGGGCCCGCCCGGCAAGCCCCGCGCATAGGAGCGCATGGAGGATAAAGCAGGCATCCCGGAACCAGAAGCGTTTGTAGGTGTACGGTCCGGGGTACACCTCCTTCCCGGGGGAATGAAGGATAAGCATTCTCAAAGCCGAATCGTAGAGCGCCTGGAACAGGGTGTCGGGCAGGTGAACGCTGGCTGCTCCTGCCAGAGATGCCTTCCAGGTTCCCCGGAGCCGTGAGGAAGATTCCTTCTCTCCGAGAGGGACCCGGACCTGCACGGTGTTTTTCTCCCTGCCTTTCATGGGGAACAGTGCTGCAGCAGTGGCCATGCCAACCGGGCACTGGATTCCTTCCCGCACATCCTTTCCGGACAGCAGCGTATGAACATCCCCCCTTTTGTAGTTGGAAAAAAAAGATTTCTCGGGCCGGCGATCAAAAAGAACCACATGCCTCCTGTTTATCTTCCATCCGGATATACCGTTGAGCGGTCTGATATCGCTTATGAAACTCACCCCTTCAGGGTTGTACGGCCTCGCAGACACCACGATCCATGCGTCACTGGCGCACTGCGCGCTCAGGGTAAGCGTACAGTCCGGAGAGGAATCGTGCTCCAGGACTTCCGCGCGGGAGACCAGCTCCGAGGAGTCTTCAAGGCTGCGGGTCACAACAGCCACTGACCCCTCAAGGTCCAGGTGCTGTTTTACAGACGGCAGTTTCGATGGAATGAGTCTGTGGCCGTCTTGCCTGAAGAGCCAGACATCCAGGGACCAGCTGTCCCAGAACGGGGTGAGAAGCCCCCTCGGATCTACAATGGGGAGGAAATCATGATCAGGGATGCCGATGGCGGTCCAGTTGCGGTGCGAAAGATTGACGTGGGTAATGGAGAATGACCGCGGGATGAACGAGGCGTCCAGCGGGTTGTACTGGCGCTCGACCCAGTATGGCCATATCCAGTCGAGATTGTGCTGGATGGCATTGGTATTGAGAAGCCCCCGGGCATGAAAGACCATGCCTGCCCGAAGGAGCTCGATGGGCTTCTTGATATCCATGGGCTGGGCAAAGGATTCCAGCCGGAACAGGATCTTCACCGGGTCGACAAAACCGTGGGCACGTGCCACATAGCTGACAACCCATTTCCAGGGGAACCACCGAAGCCACATAGCTCATCCTTTCCCAGGATATATTAATTCGTCCGTAATCATAATCAACCAAGAGAAGTGCTGCTCAAAAAAATAGAGGGGTCCGTCAACAGTTGGATCTACCATAGGATTTTGTAGATGTTGAGACGCGAGTCATTATTATTATCCTGTAATCCGGATCACGATCATGAAA
>JAFGDF010000041.1 GCA_016932235.1 Deltaproteobacteria bacterium
ACGGCTATATCGATTTTGCCATAAGGAGAGAGCATCTTCTGAAGAATAATCCTGCTTGTAAGATCATCCTCTGCGATAAGTGTTTTCATGTCCTTTTTCCTTTTGCTTTATGATGAAAAAGTCGGTTATTATCGGGGAAAAATTGATCTTGGATTATTATTTGTATCCCTATACTTCTTGAATCTTACCAACAAATTAGACCTTGTGCCGGTAAAACATGAAAAATCTGTTGTATTATTGCTCTGATCTATTATGTATAACATAAGGATTGATGAATTATCAATTACATTGATGAGTTATTATTTTAATAATCTGTAAAAAAAATTCATGAGAGGGGCTTATTATGAAGGGCTACAGTCTCCTTACGACAGCGGGATTAGATAAGGCTAAAAAGATAGTGGATGTAATATGGGGCAGGGAAAAGGCGGATCTTGTGGTGATAAATGCGAGGGTCTTAAATATCTATACCGGTGAATTACTGGATAATAATGCCATTTGTATCAAAGGGGAATGGATAGCCTTCTCCGGGGATGAATATGAGGAAACTATAGGCACCCATACGGAGATCATAGACGCCGAGGGTAAAACAGCCATCCCTGGGTTCATTGACGGTCACACCCATATTTCGGACTGGTTATGTGATCCGATCGAATATCTTCGACTTGTTTTGCCCGGGGGCACCACGACTCTTATCACTGAAACAATCGAACCATTCCCCAGCGCGGGATATGAAGGTATTGTGGATTTCTTGAATGCACTGGCGGATCAGCCCATAAAGATATTTGCCACGGCTCCCTTCATGGCTTCCATAAGCCAAAGCATTGACCCTATCTCAATGGATATACTGAAAAAATTCCTTTCAAGAGATGATGTTTTGGGCCTCGGTGAATCTTACTGGCAGGCGGTGCTGCAGGATCAGGACAGATGTTGGGGAATTTTTGAGGAGACTCTTCGATCGGGAAAAAGGCTTGAAGGTCATTCAGCCGGGGCACGAGGGAAAAAACTCCTGACATATGTCATTCCGGGTATCAGCTCATGTCATGAGCCCATTACGGCCGAAGAGGTCCTCGAAAGACTAAGATTAGGTCTGTACGTTATGGCGAGAGAGGGAAGCATCAGGAGTGACCTGGATTCAATATCACGGATAATGGATATGAATGTCGATCTGAGAAGGCTTATGCTGGTTTCCGACGGGATAAGTCCGGCCATGCTTATGGAAAAAGGCTGCATGGAAGGTGTGGTACGGAAGGCCGTTGATTGCGGTTTTGATCCGGTTAAGGCCATACAGATGGCAACCTTGAATGTAGCGGAGTACTTTCGCCTGGATGGTATAATAGGGGGGATTGCTCCGGGCAGATATGCGGATATCCTCCTGATCCCGGATCTAAAGACCATCAGAGCGGATTATGTGATCAGCAAGGGAAGGGTAATTGCCAGGGATGGAAAGGCGCTGGTCAATCCCAGGAAACATTCCTTTACGAAACGCAGTCTAAACACTGTTAAATTGCCAAGGGATTTAGTCCCCTCGGATTTTTCAATCAAAGTGGACGGAAAAAGATCTCATGTATCTGTAAGGGTCATTGACCAGGTGACCGATCTCGTAACGAGAGAAATGACCGCTTCAGTTCCGGTCATTAACGGGGAGATACTTTCTGATCCTGTTAAAGATATTTTGAAGGTAGCGGCCATTGACAGGACAAATATACCCGGAAAAATGTTCACAGGCCTTGTTCATGGGTTTAACCTGAAAAAAGGCGCCTTTGCGAGCAGTTCTTCCTGGGATGCCTCGGTTATAATAACGATCGGAGTCAGTGATGAAGACATGGCCTTGGCGGTGAATCGGATCCGTTCCCTTCGTGGGGGGGTAGTCGTATGTTCGGGTGGGAAGATTCTGTCTGAGATCGCATTACCCGTTTTCGGACTTATGGCCGATACATCCATGGAGAGTTTTATGGAAAAACGGGAAGAAATAACAGAAACGATAAAGATTTTGGGCGCGTCCTTTGAAGATCCTTTGCATGTAATGATCGTTTTAACAGGTGCGGCCATACCCTTTATAAGAATATGTGAATACGGCCTTATTAATATGAAAGACGGGAAAGAGATGGATTTGATAATCGAATAAGTATTTGGTTCTTCTCCCAATCAGATAGGAGAAAGGATTCCAGGATTCAAGGGTTCAAGTGTTTTTTTTCCGCTGATAAGATTTTTGCCAAACCTTGAGTTCTTTGTAATTTTTAAGCGTTTCACTTGAATCCTTATAATCGACCAACTAAATTGGAGATGATCCTAAAAAATAAAATGCCATTAATCGCCCGTCTTATCCCTGAGTAACGGCTTGCAAATAATTTCATGGATCTTTAGTTGTTTTATCCTGGTACTTGGTGCGGCAGTGGCCACAACCGCAGTATCGGCCCCTCCGGCCGTGCCTGCAACCGCAATGACTTCCTCGCCCCATTCAATACAACCGCCATCGCATGCCATCAGAAGAATCTCCACACAGACCTTTATCCCCTGTCCGAAAATACGAAGAATATTTGCAAGGGAAGTGGGATTTTTTACACCATAAAAATCATCGGTATGAAACAGCATTGTAGAAAAATGAACGCGATGACCTTTTTCTTCCAGCGCGGTCTTCAGTTTCTGAGGAAATGGGTGGGGACCTTCCCGAAACCCGAATTGCCAGGGTATTACTATCAATTTTATGTCTGTCCCGTCAAAGGCTTCGTTAAACATCTCGGCCGTATTACCCCTGGTGGACGCAAGGACCAATCGGTTTATTCCCAGGACCTGTGCCCTCTTTTTAACCAGGGACATTACGTCTTGTGTGTTTTCCTTTCCGGGCGATTCAAAGTATAGGATGGACTCTTTCATGTTTATCTCCTGATGGAAAGCGCTATTTGTGATATTTTAGATTACTCAGATATTTTTATTTTCGGATTCTGCCGGCTGAGAATTTCAAAACGC
>JAFGDF010000292.1 GCA_016932235.1 Deltaproteobacteria bacterium
CATGGGAGCCGTGGAAGTATATGAATCTGCGGAGGAATGTGGTAAGAAGGTTGCCGTATTGGGTGGCGGCCTTGTGGGGGTTGAGCTTGGCATTTACCTGAGGCAGCTTGGCCGGGATGTTACTATCGTTGAGATGCTGCCCGAGCTTAATTTTGGCGAAAACTTCCTGCATGGCAGGGGGCTGAGCTTTCAGATCAGGGATAACGGCGTGAAAACCTCTCTTTCTACAAAGGCCGTGGAGATAAATGAAAAGGGAGTTACCTGCGAGGGGCCTGATGGCACAAGGCTGTTTGAGGCGGATACGGTTGTTTACGCCGTTGGCCAGAGCCCTCTGTGGGAGGAAACAGACGCGCTTCGGTTCTGCGCTCCGGAATTCCACCAGATCGGCGACTGTCTGATTCCGAAAAATATACAGGCGGCCACATCAGCGGCATTCCATATTGCCCGGGATATCGGAAGAAAGTAGTTGAGAAAGGATGTGGCTCCTTGCAAACCGGCAGATATTCTAAGCCTATCCGATTACACTTATTTTTTTATCACAATGCTCCTCATTTTTTAAGGTAATGCTTCCATGAATTTAAGATAATGTCCCAGAAGCATATCGGAAAGGAGAATGAAGAACGAAAGGATCAATTCACTGTAAATTATGGATGTCGTTGGTGGCAGGATTGTTGGGGGGTGTTTCCTGGTTGGTACTCAAGCCCGACCAATAATCTCATTCCCCTATTATTACCGTCTTCTTATAAGCTTTGTGACTGATTCAATATGGTATGTATGGGGGAACATGTCAACCGGCTGGACCTCCCGGATCTGGTACTTTTCGGTTAATATGGCCAGGTCCCTTGCCAGAGTCGACGGATTACATGAGACGTAAATAAGCTTTTCAGCGGCAATGTCCATGACTTCCGATAAGACGTCCCGATGCATTCCCGAACGGGGAGGGTCAATGATGAATAGGTCCGGTCTGGTCTTAAGGGAAGATAAATTCTTTCTTATATCTCCCTGGATAAATCTGCAGTTTTTCACTCCATTCTCCCTGCAATTTATTTTTGCGTCTATGATAGCGCTTTCAACAATTTCCATGCCGATTATGTCCCTTGCCTTTCCCGAAAGAAAAACAGGGATAGTGCCTGTACCGCTGTAAAGATCCAGGATGGTTTCAGTGCCATTTAGTTCGGCGAAAGCCTCGACGACCTCATATAACCTTTTCGCGCCGGACGGGTTTGTCTGAAAAAATGAATTTGCCGAAACCCTGAATATGAAATCACCGATTTTATCTTTTATATACCCGTTCCCCGTCAGCACAATTTCCTTTTCACCAAAGGCTGTTGATCCTTTTCTACTGTTGATATTATTAACGACGGTACTGATGTTAGAAAATTTTGAATAAAGCCATTCCGCCATGGGAAGAATGATCTCCTGTCTTTCTTCTGACGTGACTATATTTACCATCCATTCGTCATAAGCGCGAGAATAGCGCAGGATTAAAAACCTCCAGAATCCTTCATGGCTTTTCAGACCATAGACAGGGACTTTGCTTTCACGCACGTATGTTCTTACATTGTCCAGTATTTTATTTCCATCCCCGTGTTGAAGAAGACATTCGCTGATGTCAATAACCTTGTAAAATGTTCCGGGGATATGAAGACCAAGGCCAAAGTCCATCCGGGGATTCCCCTTCATGTATTCACCAGGGAGCATCCACACGTAATCAGAAAATGAAAACTCCATCTTATTCCTGTAGGCATAAATCATTTCAGATGGAATCACTTCATCGATTTTTACTTCCTGGATTCCTCCTATGTGGCGCAATGCCTCCCTTAGATGTTCTCTCTTATACTCAACCTGACGGTCATAACGGAGTTGCTGCCATTGACAACCGCCGCAGAAACCACTGTAGGGGCAGGGCGGATTGATCCTGTCACGGGATAAATTTAGAAATTCTATTGATCGTGCTTCCGCGTAATCCTTCTTTTTCTTTACAATCTGCGCAATTACTCTGTCGCCTGGTACGGCATCTTTCACAAAGATCACAAAGCCGTCCAGCCTGGCGACACCGTTCCCCCCGAACGCAAGCTTATCTATCCACAGCTCAATGATATCTCCTTTTCTAATGATCATGATTCCTTTAGATAACGATGTCCCGAATAAAATAAAAATGGAGGAATTGTCGCTTCACAATTCCTCTTCCCAAAACTGAAGATCTATTTAATTTGGATTATGCAGAAAGTGGCTAGCAGCCTGTCGGACTTCGGCCGACAGGCTGCTGCAAAGATCTAAAAAACGATTTTATTTCAAAAAGGTGTATTTTTTCATTTACCGGCTGCAATGGATAAGGTTAGAAATAAATATCGCGAAAAACAAATGAAAATCTAAATCTTACCAGGAGAATGTCGGATAAAGTCCGACAGTCTCCCAGGGTACGAAACATTCGGGTTCAGATAGTTGCACTTTTCCAGCCCCTGGACCTTATCTTGCGATTTGTCCTGGATATGATAAGGGACTCGCAACCTGGCAGAGAATCAATGAGTTTCCTTCCGTCAGCAGGGTCCATCACAAATACACTTGTTGAAAGGGCATCTGCTTCTGTGGCAGAGGGGGCTATTACCGATACGCTGCTGTTTGTGTAAGATGATAAGCCGTTCTTTGGATTCACGATATGGTGGAACATTTTTTCATGATCATAATAGACTTCATAATTACCTGATGTCGCAACAGCCGCGTCAGTCAAATGTATAATGTCCTTGTGTTGCTGTTTTTTGGTCGGATCCTGGATGGCGATTGTCCATGGCTTTCCGTCAAGCCTGGTTCCTTTGACCCTGATATCGCCGCCGGCGTTGATCAGATGGTTCTCAATGTTGTGAGAAAGAAGAAACTTCGATACTTTATCTAGAATATATCCCTTCGCGATACCGTCAAGAGTAATTCCCATACCGGGTTTTTTAAAGATGATTCTGGTGCCGCTGATCTCCACCTTTTCCAGCCCAACCTTTGATATCGCTTCCTCAAGCTCAGCCTCAGATGGAAATGGTTTATGTTCCTCGGTCAATTTTTCAAGAAAAAGGTCGATGATGGGTTTTACCGATATATCGAAGGCCCCATTGGTAAGACGATAGTAACGTATCGAACTTGAGATGACATCCCATATCTCCGGAAGAATATCGTTGAGCATTCCGTTGCTGTTCAGGTAAGCTATTGAGGTGCGTTCGTCAAATCGATTCATAAGGGATGATAACCTGATTATCTCATCAAAAGCCAGTTCCATGGCCTTTTCCGCTTTGTCCCTGGAACTGTGTAGAAGCGTCATGCTGACGGATGTTCCCATCGCAAACCTTGTGCCCGCGATTTTGTAAAGGTCCCTGTTAAATTTCACGGCGCCTGCAATTTCCGGGAATATCCCGGTGGCGGCAAGGCCTATTCCCATAAGGCCCGACATCTTAAAAAAAGATCTTCGATCGATAAATCCGCCTTTATTAAAAAGAGAGTTCATCTTCCCATTCCTCCTTGAATTGGTAAGGCATATTTAACAGCATGGATATTCAGTTGTCAATAATTGTTATTATGAATCGTTAATGTCCGGTTAGGAAATTGCGTAAAGATCGCGGGATGGGGAACTCTTTTTTCGGTCGAACTCGTTCCTGGCAAGGTTGACGCATAATGCCTTACGAGGCGGGCGGCGGGTCATCTCAGTCGTTGTCATGGCCAGATAAGGTTGAACAATCGAAAAGCATTCCGCCCGCTCTCCGAGTCGTAGGCTCTACGAGCCGGAGGCCTGGCATGCGCCTTACGCAATTATCCTGCTTCCAAGGTTTTCGCCGATAAAAAGAGTTCCCCATACCGCGGTTCCGGCAACCGGATATTGAGTTATTCTTATTCCATCGGTTTATTTACAGCCATTCGGTATTTTTCTTCAACCGCAATTCCCTAACCGGACAAGGCTGATTATAAATAGCAATATATAGACCCACCAGGAAAGAATTTCAGTTAGCTAGCATTTTGTCGGACTTTGCCCGAAAAAGTGCTAATAATATTTTTGCGTTTTTTTTGTGAACAGATTTTTTCTATGCTGAGAAAAAATCTGTTAGGACTTCATGGTAAATCCTGTAAGGCTATTAAAATATATTAATGCTCCAAGGCCGAATAGTATGGTGGGGAAAAAAAAGGTGGCATGCCAGATTATGGCGGCGGAAAGCGCCTCTTCTTTTCCTATACCATAGAGGATAAAGCCGTATTGCACGGCCAGGTGAAATGTCCCTATAAATCCCGGAGCAGAGGGTATCATAACGCCGAATGATCCCATGGCCAGGATAAGACATGCCGTAAAAAGTGGGATATCCAAGATTATGGAATATCCGACCAGTTGAATCTGGAAAATGGACACAAGCCAGAGAAGGAGTGAATATAATATCACCTTAATCCAACCAGTATAGCCCCTGATAAGGACCAGACCCTGGCTGAAATTGCCTGTTATGTGTATGATTTTTGTGAGGATGTTCTTCGGCAGGAAGAAAAGAATTCTACCCATGAATTTAAGGAGCAGGTCGGTTTTATACTTGAAGCAGATTAGAAGGAGAATCAGTATTATATAGACTATGAAGAGAATAATCCCGGTGTGTCGAATTTTTTCCGCAATTGAACTGTATTCTCCCGGGAATTTTGTGCCCAATATGCCGATCAGAAGAATGAGAAGCAGTGTCAATCCGTCGAAAAATCTCTCGACAACTATGGTAGCAAAGGCGGCGCTGCTGCTTATCTTTTCCGAATTACCGAGATAGTTGGCGCGGACGAACTCCCCAAGCCTGGCCGGAAGAACACAGTTTGCCGCAAACCCCAGTAATATGGTTGACAGCCTGCTTGAAAAACGAGTCTTTTTTATCGGCTCAAGGAGTGTGTGCCACCTCCATGCCCTAATGACGTATTGGAGAAATAAGAAAACCACAACAATAAAAAGGACGGACAGATCGGACTTTTTAATCACATCCCAGGTCTTTGCCGGATCCACTTTTCGAAAGGCCAGATATAGAAAAAGGGCGCTTATCAACAGCCCTGTCCAGAATTTCCAGTTTATATATCCCTTGCTATTGATCCTGTTCATATAATCCAAGCAACTTCTTGGCCTTCCCGATATCGTCAGCTATCTGAGCCGATAGTTCATCAACGCTATTAAACTTCCTCTCGTCCCTGATATGATGGATAAAATTGATATAAATAGTCTCCCCGGTTATGTCTCTGTCAAAATCGAGAATATGGGTTTCTATGGAAAACTTGTCATTACCGAAGGTTGGATTATAACCGATGTTGCAAACTCCGTAATAATTAATACCGTCCACATCCACGTAAACCGCGTAAACGCCTTTCCTGGGGATGAGTTCATTCACAGGTTCTATATTCGCCGTCGAAAAACCTACTATTTTACCGCCCCTTCCAGCGCCCTTTGTAACGGTTCCGGTTATCTGATAATTCCTGCCCAGCAGCTTCTTCGCTTCTTTCAGATTGCCTTCTAGAATGAAATTCCTCACTGATGTGCTTGAGACCAGCGTGTTGTTGAAATATACCGGTTCGACAACATGAACTATGAATCCCAGTTCTTTTCCCATCTGTTTTAAAAGATCAATTCCCCCCTTGCGCTCGTTTCCAAAAGTATAGTCATAACCTACGATAAGTTCCTTAACATTAACCTCATCAACCAAAATGCCTTTAACAAAATCCTGTGCCGAGATCGCAGCGAATTCACGGGTGAATGGAAGGCAGAAAATAATATCCAGCCCTGCGTTTGATATCAGTTTTAATTTTCGTTCCGTGGGCGTAATCAATGGCGGACCACTTTCGGGTTTTATGACCTTAATGGGATGTGGTTCGAATGTCATCACGGCTGATTTGCCGTGAATCGCTTTTGCCCGCTTTTTTACAAGGTCAAAAAGGACGAGATGCCCCTTGTGAACGCCGTCAAAGTTGCCGATGGTAAGAACCGCATTTTTTAAGGGTTTATTTAGTTCATTGAGGTTATATATTATGGGCATTTATCTTCAACTGCATCAAATTAATATTTATTATTATGACAATATTAATGGATTATCATATTTATCTATAAGTATCCATCGGTTAATTATTTTATTAACGGGGTTTATCATTTCTGGATGGAAACTAATTATCTTATTGACATGATTAAGGTGATAATATAAACCTTTAAAGAAAAATATCAACCTTATTTCACTGCCGAAGTGGCGGAACTGGTAGACGCGCTAGGTTCAGGGTCTAGTGGGTGTAGGCCTGTAGGGGTTCGAGTCCCCTCTTCGGCACCATAGATATCTTAAGCTACTGTTTTTGCAGCAGCTTTTTTTATGAATTTTAAGGTTTTGAGATCGATTCAATCCATCATGCAAGATCCTTCTACATCAAACCTTTCTTTTTGCAAGTGGTATAGATAGCAAGAACAACTTTCGCTCAGCCCGAGAAGATAAGCCTGCATCAGCCGCTGATGAGACCAAGAAGGATAATGGCTATGATGCGGGAATCGTTTTTGAGTACAAGTTTAAGTGATGTAACATCTATGGCAGCTGCTGTAAATGTGCTATACATCTAAAATATGGATATTGGGGCATTATGATCTTATTATTGATCTGATCTGTTGAGCCGGGGGTTATGTGATGAAAAAACTAAGTATGCAAGGGGAGAAGTGGCTTAAATGTATTCATGTCTTTTTCGCATGTTTAATGATTGCTGGGGGAGTGAGCATGATCCTGATGATGCATTTTCTAAAGGCTGAAGATGGGTTATCACTTTATGGTATGCATGTATCCATGAAATTTAATAATATGCTCTTGGGAGCTGCAGGAGGAATGGGGACCCTTTTAACGGGTCTTTTGTATTCGGTCTTCACGAATTGGGGATGGTTTAAACATAAATGGATTATCCTCAAATGGTGCATCAATCTACTCGGGGTTATATTGGGGTCGTTCTGGCTGGGTCCATGGATAGCTAAGATGGTGGAGATAGTCAAGTCAGAGGGCATGGCGGCTTTAACGAATGCAGTATATGTGCATAGTAAGACGATGTCCTTTTCCCTTGGATCTTTTCAGTTCTTGACCCTCTTGTTTGCCCTGTATCTATCCGTGCATAAGCCATGGAAAAGGAAAAAAGACGAAGAAGATTGAGATTCGTCCTTTAATGTAAAAATTTCTCTTTTAGTAATTCGAGATTAATCAGCAGGGAAGAGGAGGATGAAGATGTCAAAGAAAATACTTGTTCCATTAGATGGCTCTGATATAGGAGAAGCTGCCCTCCGGTATGTCGAGGAAATGGTTTCAGCCCTAAAGGTCAGTGGAAATATCGAGGTTACATTAATACATATCCTGATTCCACCGACCCAGCGTCTTGCGGTTCATAGCGGTTACGGTGTGGGAGCACTTTTGACGGAAGAAGAGATAGTGCAAATGAAACAAATGGCACTGGAATATCTTGAAAAATCCGGGGAGGGACTGAGAATCAGAGGAGTCGATGTAAGCTGCAAGGTTGTGGTTGGAGAAACCAACATAAGTTCCGCTGAGGAGATTATTAAAGCTGAAAAGGATCTTGAAATCGATCTGGTAGCGATGTCAACGCACGGAAGGCGGGGTATCAGCCGCTGGGCTTTTGGCAGCGTCACGGAGAAAGTACTGCAAGGGGGAAATGTGCCTGTCCTGGTAGTTAGGGCAAAGAAGTAAATAGACATCCAAAATATGCATAAGATAATGGATATTTTTATTTTGTGCGGTTCAATAAACATTTTTGGTTGTATTAGATTCCCTAAATCAGTACAATAACATAAAATATAATCTTTCTTTAAACATCAACAATTTTGCAAGGAGGGGTGTCTATGAATAAAGGGGATCTAGTCAATGAGGTGGCAAAGGTTGTCAGCACCAAGAAAGAGGCTCAGGCAGCTGTTGACTGCGTTTTAACATCCATAACCAAAGCATTGAAGAAAAAGGATACGGTGACATTGGTGGGATTTGGAACATTTAAAGTAAGCAAGAGAAAGGCCAGAACAGGAAGAAACCCTCAGACAGGGGAGACGCTGAAGATCAAGGCAAAAAATGTTCCCAAGTTCATAGCAGGAAAAGCCCTTAAAGACGCTGTTTAAATAATCCTGAAAGAGTCTGTATATAATCCTCATTGAGATATCTTGGTGGGGATTATTTTTGTGCATATCAAAAAATAACGATTACAGCACTTTTAATCGTCTCGGATATGGTATTTCTTTGGTTATGGCTCTAAATGAGCATCGGATAATTTGAGAGGAAGGGCACTCGCCGCCTGCCACGATAACAATAATATTTTTGGGAGATTCAAAAAGGTGTATTGATGTCGTATCCCTGACCGTCCGGCTGATCCAGGATGGCACGGAAGTTGTTCCTGAATATTGCCGTTTGTATTTTCCCCATGGCATTACGCTATTGGCATAAAGGAATTCCTTAATGTCTTTCTTTGACATCCCGGCATCGGCAAGGCACTGAGCATGCGTTGAGCCCAGTACCAGCACGTACTGCCAGTCCATTGCCAGGGGCTCCTGACCTAAAGCTGTCATAGTATCAACTATCGCGTCAAGAATTTCGGGACCGCAGTGGTTGGAATCTTTCACATTTATCGGTGGAAATGCGGCTGCGGCGGTGAGGGTGCTGGTGCCAGGAGAATAACCTTTCTCCACATGCAAGGGTTTCCAGGAATTCTGGACGCGATGATATGCCGGGTGATTTTCTCTCTCCGCCACACAGAATGTGAATTCCTGCGCGCTCCCCTGGCACTTCATATCGTTGATCCCCGGATACGCTCCTCCGGCATTAGTCAAAACCAGTCTAAGGGCACGCCCTATCGTCGCATTCGCTTTATGTCCCCGCCCGAAGCAGTCCATTCCAGATTCTATCTTCAAATCTGCTTCAGATTATTATGGCAAAATTAATTTACTCAATAGTACATCCTATTCAACAGGGGTTTATCCTGGTCCCGGTGAGATTAGGCCCATATCTGAAGAGGCCTGGCTGAACTGCCTGCTTTTCCAATAGAAGTCTGTCAGATTTTTTTATCTTTTGAAAAGAACTCTACTAACTTCTGAAAAGAGCCTGATAATTTGGATTCTTGCTTCAAATTGGGTGAAGTATTCGGATTGACTTCATTATCAATGGAGTTATCGGGTGGAATGATCGTCTGAATAGGGACATCCTTTATCTTTTTCAAGCAGCTTTTCAAGGCTTCTGCTTTTGTGTCGCCAAAACCAAAATATTTTTTATCTGCCTCCTGAAGGAGTAGATTCGGGACGGCGATAAATTTATGGGCAGGTTTCCCAAGAAGCCCTTCATATACGTCAATAAACAGGTTGCCTTCTTTTCGAAACATTTTAAATTTATGGATTCTGGCGAGTATTTCTCCATCGTTAATGCCTGACACTGTCCATCCCTTTCTTTGTTATATTAAACATTCATGGCCCTAGGGCCGCCATGATGCATGAAAATAGCGCCATGTGGTTTCAGGGCCGCGGTCTTTAGAGATAACGTTGAATTATATACCGACATTGTTAGGCTTTATTTTCGTAATAAAGATAGATAATAATTTTCATGTATTTATGAAACAGCAAAGCCTGTCCTCTGATTCTCAGTATTTTCCATGATATTTTAACCGAGATGGATGAGAAACACAAAGCTTAAATACAAGATAAATGATCTCCGGCAGACTGTCGGATAAAGTCCGACAGTCTCCTGGGGAATTCATGCATGGCAGTTACAAAATCACATTATCCGATCATGTATTTTATCTCCGATGTATAGGTAGGGTAGGCCCAGAGGACCTTTTTAAGATCCTTTGTCTTGAGATTGAATCGCATGGCCAGGGTGAAGAGGTTAATCGTTTCCTCCGAATTTTTTCCGAGGATGTGCGCGCCCAGGATCTGATCATTTTCTTCATCAATCAATATTTTGTAAGCGGCATGTTTCTGTCCAATCCTCTTTGATGACGGCCAGTTATGCATATCCCCCTTGTTTATCCTGATTTTTTTTCCGCTTTCCAATGCGCCTTTTTCACCTATCCCTGCCATGGAAAGTGGCGGACGTGAAAAGACAACACTCGGAACGAGTGCGTAATCCGCCCTGACATTATTCCCCCTGATTATATTTTCGGCCGCGATTTCCCCTTCCATATCCGCCTTAGGCGCGAGCCTGAAGGGAGTCGCTGCGGCATCACCGACAGCATAGACAGCGGGGTTTGAAACACTTTGCATGTAACTGTTTACTATCACGCCTTTTTCAGAGTATTCAACATCTCCCGTTTCAAGGGCGAGATTATCCACGTCAGGCACCCTTCCGGCGCCATGAACAACCATCTCCGTTTCAAAACCCCTTTCCGGGCCGTCATCACAATAAACGACATATTTTGAGCCCTGTTTGCGGATTCCGCGGACACATGCATTTGTCTTAATCCTGATTCCCGTTTCCTCTGAAGATTTTACAAGTTTTGCGACCAGGTCCGGGTCAAAGGCTTTCAAAACCCTGTCACCTCTTTGAAGTATCGTCACCTTTGCCCCGGCCGCATTTGCCACATGAGCAAATTCAAATGAGACATAGCCGCCGCCTAAAAAAAGGATTTCACCGGGCAAGGATTTCAAGTCCATGAACTTGTCACTGGTTGTGAGATACTCCTCACCGTGGATATTGAGGGCCGCCGGTTTGGCGCCTGTCGCGATGATAATAGACCTTGATGAGATTTCAGTGTCACCGATCCTGAGACTGTTAGGCCCGGTAAACACTGCGTGACCGTGCATTGTTTTCATCCCAGCTTTTTCAAATTCCTTTTCAGTTCGGCCAGGCACTGCGCCCGTAAAGCTGTCCTTGGCGCGAACCAGCTCAGGCCAGGAAATTTCAGCAATACCTTTTAAACCGATTTGCATCATATTTGAGACACCACCGGCTATATCAGCGGCAGCCACAAAATATTTTTTAGGCTGACATCCCCTCATGGAGCATGTCCCGCCATAGGGCCTCGAGTCAATAATCGCCACTTTCATACCCGCGTTCCGGCAGGGGTAAGCGGCCATATAGGCGGAGGTCCCCGTACCGATAATCGCTACATCATATTCATAAGCCATGTATTAATCCCCCATATAAAGTAAGATGTTTATATGAAATCCCGCTTCCTTTTTTGCAATTCCAACCATCCTTCCAATACTCGAATCTCTGTTTGTTGTAACCTCTTCAATCCTGCCTTCTGTCCTGCGGCGATAGTATTCTCATTCCTGGGACCTGATAGAAAAAGGGCCTGTATTACCGATAACCTCGAATAGTATATAATTCTTCAGGGGTATGGAATATCTCAGAGTTTTCCTATACAAAAAAGCTACAATAAAGATGTTATTATGTCAATATTTATTCTTATTTAGTTAAGTTAAGTGAATTCAATCTGGAGCGTTTCCGGCGGCCCCTGAATCCTGAACAATCTGCCGGCTAGGAGCCTGTCGGACTTTATGCATAAGGCTGCTAGTCAATCCTGACATTGTAGATCTTGATTGGATTATGTATTCCCTTCACATTAATACTCTCTTCCTTGTCAACCTTGACAAAATCATGAACCCTGCTGAAGGTTCTCTGGCTGATAAGTATCTGACTTGGTTCCGCAATCGATTCGAGCCTGGATGCCACATTAACCTGATTCCCGATGACCGTATAATCCATGTGACTGTTGGATCCGATATTCCCCACGGTCATGTATCCGGTATTAATGCCAATACCGATACCAAAGTCCTTTCCGTACTGGAGCCATTCATGCCGCAGGGCGGATACTTTCTTCTGCATTTCGATTGCCATCTTAACAGCCCTCGGGGCATGGTCCTTCTGAACAATCGGATCATTAAAAAATATCAGGAGACCGTCGCCGATTATCTTATTTAGAGTTCCGTCATATTTATGAACAATATCAATCATCTCTGTGAGATATCCATCAAGAAGATGGAAGAGTTCCTCCGGTTCAAGACTGTCCGTGAACGTTGAAAAATTCCTGATATCCGAGAAGAGGACGGTCATCATTTTTCTCTGGGGTTCGGCTCCAAGAGATCCTCCGCTGGTAAGGATCTTATCCGTTATCACTGGCGAAAGGTAGCGTCTGAGGTTGTTGTACCTGTTTAGTTTCTCAACCTGTTCTTCAACCTTTTCTTTCAGATTCATGTTAAATGTCAACAGTTCCTCTTTTGCCTTTTTTAATTCAGTGGTTCTTCTTCCCACTTCCTTTTCAAGATCACTGTTATATTCCTCCAGTCTTGCCTTTGCGCGTTTGAGTTCTTCGTTTACGCACCTGATCTCTTCATAGGCAATATTTCTCGCTTCGATCGTTTCCCTAAGCCGGTTAAAGGTGTCAAACAATTCACATGAATTGAAATGATCTCTCTTTCTTTTGAAAACGGGTGCTATTCGGTTAATAAGTGCGAGTTTGTCATATTTAATATCCAGGATAAAGTAGGGGGCGTTAAAGATCTCCCCGGCCTTGAGTATAATCCTGTTATCGACGCGAACAGTATCCGTGATCAGGATCGGGGCGCCGTTTACCAGATTAGCAGCCGTATTCTCCCTGTAATCACGCCAGTTTCCCATGAAGATGTTATTATTGCTTATCCTTTCAGGCTCCAGCCGGACTTTTTTACCTACTACCCTGCGGCCGGTAGCGTCTCTATTTTTTATCGTGAGGAAAAGGCCTTCCATCCTGGCATCCAGTCCCAGGCAGGCAAATTCAGGCTCATTGTTTAACAGGGCCTCGGGATCATACTGATTCAGAACCTGTTTGATAAGGGCCGGGCTGAGTCCCCAGATGGTGGGTATTGATGAGATCAGGCCTCTCCTGTACGGATCACTTATGTAATCCATCCATGCTTTGATGTCGGCGTGATAGGTCACCTTTAAGATTACCCTGTTCTTTCCGGAAGCCCTGTCGGAATGAGGGGGTATTATAACTTCTATATCTTTGGTGTCATTCAGGTTTTTATTGAAAAAGGGCAGTCTTTTAAAACCGTCATCCGGTCCAGTGAATATTCTCGTAAAATACTCATATCTTCCCCATGACTTTAGATTCGCAGAAGAAAGACCGCAGTTGAAATAAAAATATTTTTCACCTGACATTTCCTTGGCCCTTCTGAAGATGGTCCTGAAGTTTTCGAATACTGTCCATTCATCCTCATTAAGAAAAAAGTCCTCAGGGGATTTGTAGCGATCAGCCGGGTAAGGAAGGCTCTCGAAAAGCGTATCATAATGGCCAAGCCTGCTCATAAGATAGATGGCGATGATCCTGATGTTCCGGTTGCTTATACAGTCTATCCTGCTCATGCTTCAACCTCCTTTCAATATCAAATTATGATTGGAAACTGTATATTATGATCATTAACAAGTTACTTATAATCAAATATCATGCCATATTGAGCCATTAAAAAGACAATAATAGGACTTATTAAAATAATATAAAGACATTATTAATACTTAAAATTATGAATCAATTGTCAGGAGTCTGAAGGAAATTGTCCGCCGTGATACCCGGGGGATCGAAGAATCCATATTCAAGTGATTATCAAAGACTGGCTAGGAGACTCTCGGAATTCGCTCGACAGTCTCCTAGAAACTATTTTTAAACGGGCGGATGGCCGAGGATAGAAATAGAGGGGTTCAGATAATCTGTGGAAGCCCAAAATAATATGCCTGATGTAATATTATTTGTGCACTTTTATAGAATATTTTATCTCTCCGTTTTTCAGCTTGACAAAGCAGGATGTTATTATAAAATCAATGCGACAATATCGGGACGTAGCGCAGTCTGGTAGCGCACCTGAATGGGGTTCAGGGGGCCGCTGGTTCAAATCCAGTCGTCCCGACCAGTAAAATCAAGGGGTTACAAGGTTTTTGTAGCCCTTTTTTTATTGGAATTTTCGCTTGGGTACAAATTTGGGAACAAATACTTATTCCCTTACCTGATAATACTTTTTTCTTTAATGGGGGGGGGTATATTACCTATGAAGGGGTAAAACCGGCTTTCAAATTTAGCCCAGGTTCGCCGTTTAGGGGGCAGGGCATATCTGGGGCAGGGGGTAAATAAAAGCCCACCAGTAAAGGCAGGGGTTCAGCTTTCTATTTTAACCGCTTCCAGTGCTTCAGGGTATCCAGCCAGCCACTTCTTTTCCGTTGCCGTCAACAGCCCGTGACGTTGTAAATACGCCGCTTCGCTCTCGTAAACGGGCGGATCGTCCGGGTCAATCGCCTTACCTTTGAAATTGCCTTCCTTGTATGGCGTCGGAATAATATTCCCGTGAATATCCTTTGCCCGTCCGTTGTAATACTGCACTTCAGATTCCGTTACCCACGTTGTCGGCAAGCCATATTCAAAATTTGGAAGATACGCAAGGTGTTCATAAGCCGGATTACCCACACCGCCCAGCCGCCGCCGGGGCTCGGGTAATGTTCCATGAATAGCCCAGCCTTCAAGGGGATCGTCCCACCTGGGGGCCGCATATTCCCACCAGTAATAGGGGCGCGTGCAAGGTCTTTGTTTTATCCAGCCTGGTAATAGATTTTCTTCATAATATTGCCAGCGTTCTTTCAGTTTTTCTTCAGAACAGGCCCAATTTTCAAAACATTTTTCGCCGGTCTGAAAATAAGCAATAATGTTTTCAGATAGTCCAATCGTTTTCAATTCTCGTCTCGGTTTTATTGCCATTAGTATAACCTCGCTTTCTGGGGATTTTCCCTTTGTAAGGTCAAACCCAACTCTCTAACAATGCTCAGGAACAACTTTTTTTGCGCCCTTTCAATTTTGGCCGCGTCGTGTTCAACAGGCCGGTTATATCGGTCTTGGGTGAATAAGCCGTCATTGATTATCGCTTCAGGAGGCATGCCGGTGACAGGAAGATTCAACACAAACGTAATACCCGCCTTCTCTCCCTTGTGATATGCTGTAAGGTGGAAGGCTATGAAATCAATGGTTTTGAACACATTTCTCCACTCGGCATTATCAATTGGCTGTGCCTCTTCTGGAAATACGGAAAAAAGAACCTTACTTGCGGCTACCAGTCCTAGAGTGTATTTTCCCATGCAGAGAGAAACCAGCCTCTTAAACATATTCCACAGTTCTGTAGCCACTTCTTTCTGAGCAGAATGAGATATTTCAACAAGGACTCTGGCCCGTGATCCGGTTCTTTTTGCGTCCAAAAATTCTCTTAGCTTAACTACATTGTCTCCTATATCATTGAAATCGGAAATAAGGGATGGGACCTGATTGAGATAGACAAGAGCCTTTTTAGTCATATCCGTGCGTGAAAACAGTTGGTCAAGTTCAAGATTATTTCCATCATAGACATATTGG